>QEVM01000003.1 GCA_003576805.1 Pseudomonadota bacterium
GTCGGCGCGGCGTGCGACGTCGGCGGCCTGCATCAGCGCGAGCAGGTCCGCGCCCTGCGCCCCGAGCAGCACCGTCGCGTCCGCGACGCCGAGCTCGCGCTCTTCGAGCGCGCGGCCGAGGACGTCGGCCACGGGCTTCGAGATCGCGGACAGGAGTCGTTCGAGCGCCATCGAGTCCTCCGGATTTCGCGAGCTGTCGCGATTCGATGTCACGGCGAGACGGAGCTGCAAGTGGGAGGCCGCCCCGCGCGCGCGTCGCTCGTGACATTTCGCACCGCGCGGCGCGTCGTCCCGCGCGGCGCCGCGCGACATCTCGCGCTCCGCGCGCGGCGCCCGCAGAAGCGGCCGCGCGCGCGTCCACACCGCGAAGGGAAGCCGCAGCGTTGGGGTAGGATGCGGAGAGTCGAGGAGAGAACGAATGGCAGTGACGAAGCTGGTCGGCGCGCGCGTCACGCGCGTCGAGGATCCGCGCTTCCTGTGCGGCCAGGCGCGCTACGTCGAGGGCATCCAGCTCCCCGGGATGCTGCACATCGCGTACGTGCGCAGCGCGCACGCGCACGCGCGCATCCTCGCGGTCGACGCCAAGCAGGCCGAGGCGCTGCCCGGCGTACACCGCGTGTTCACGGGCGCCGACATCGCGTCGCTCGGGCCGATGGGCCAGCCGTTCCGCGCGGACGTGTTCCCGCACCCGGTGTTCAAGCAGTGCGTGTGGCCGTGCCTCGCGACCGGCAAGGTGCGCTACGTCGGCGAGCCGATCGCCGCGGTGCTCGCCGACACGCGCTACATCGCCGAGGACGCGGCCGAGCTGGTCGAGGTGCAGTACGACCCGCTGCCCGCGGTGATCGATCCCGAGGCGGCGCTCCTGCCGGGCGCCGCGCTGCTGCACGAAGAGTTCGGCGACAACGTCGTGATGAAGGTGTCGGGCGGCGGCGGCGACGCCGACGCGGCGCTGCGCGGCGCCGCGCTCGTCGTGCGCGACCGCTTCCGCACCAACCGACACTGCGCGATGCCGATGGAGGGCCGCGCGACGCTGGCCGCCCCCGGCCCCGACGGCGACCTCACGCTGTGGACGTCCACGCAGACGCCGCATCTGGTGCGCAGCCGCGTCGCCGCGATCATGGGCTTCCCGGAGCAGAAGCTGCGCGTCGTCGGCCCCGACGTCGGCGGCGGCTTCGGCCTCAAGTGCCACGTCTTCGCGGAAGAGGTGCTCGCCTGCTTCTTCGCGCGCGAGGTCGGGCGGCCGGTGAAGTGGATCGAGGACCGCCGCGAGCACTTCCTCGGCTCGTTCCACGCGAAGGACCTCGTCGTCGACTGCGAGATGGGCTTCGACGCGGACGGCACGCTGCTCGGCATGCGCGCGGACATCATCGGCGATCTCGGCGCGTACAGCGCCGACCCGTGGCCGTCGCCGTTCGAGGCGCTGCAGCTCGCGGCCGCGCTGCCCGGCCCGTACCGCGTGCGCCACTACGCCTACGACGTCCGCTGCGTGTGCACCAACAAGACGACGCTCAGCGTCTACCGCGGCGTGGGACTGCCCGCCGCCGTGCTGGTGCAGGAGCAGCTGATGGACGTCGCGGCGCGCAAGCTCGGGCTCGACCCGGCCGAGATCCGCCGCCGCAACCTGATCGCGCCCTCCGAGTTCCCGTACGACTCGATCACGGGGCTGCACTACGACAGCAGCAGCTCCAGCGACGCGCTCGAGAAGGGGCTCGCGGCGATCGACTACGACGGCTTCCGCGCGCGCCAGCGCGCGGCGCGCGAGCAGGGCCGGCTGCTCGGGATCGGCATCTGCACCTACATCGAGATGACGACCTTCGGCACGCACTACTGGGCGCCGCTCGGGATCGAGCACAGCGCCTACGAATCGGCGACGGTGCGCTTCGACGCGCAGGGCGGCGTCACGCTCTCGGTCGGCACCTTCTCGCACGGCCAGGGACACCACACGACGTACGCGCAGATGCTCGCCGACGAGCTCGGCATCGCGATCGAGGACGTCCGCTTCGAGCAGGGCGACACCAGCGCGACGGCGTACGGCTGGGGCACCTGGGGCAGCCGCAGCGTGGTCGCGGGCGGCGGCGCCGTGGTCGGCGCGGCGCGCAAGGTGCGCGACAAGATGATGCGCATCGCGTCGCACGTGCTCGAGGTCGCGCCCGAGGACCTCGAGATCGCGCCGGGCAAGATCGTGGTGAAGGGCGCGCCGCAGCGCTCGCTCGCCGTCCGCGAGATCGCGCGCATCGCGGTGTACTCCTCTTGGCGGCTGCCGCCCGGCGAGGACCCCGGCCTCGAGGCGACGCAGTACTACGATCCGCCGCCGGTCACGTTCGCGAACGCGACGCACATCGCGGAGGTGGAGATCGACCCCGGCACCGGCCGCGTCGAGATCCCGCGCTACCTCGTCGTCGAGGACTGCGGCGTGATGATCAATCCGCGCATCGTGGAGGCGCAGGTCGTCGGCGGCATCGCGCAGGGTCTCGGCAATGCGCTCTACGAGCACCACCTCTACGACGAGAACGGCCAGCTCCTGACGACGTCGCTGATGGACTACCTCGTGCCGACGGCCGCCGACGTGCCCGACGTGCGCGTCGAGCACATCGAGACGCCGACCCCGCTCACCGTGAACGGCGTGAAGGGCATGGGCGAGGGCGGGTCGATCGGCGCGCCCGCCGCGGTGCTGAACGCGGTGGCCGACGCGCTGGCGCCGTTCGGCGCGTCGGTGCGCGAGCTGCCGCTGCACCCCGAGCGCGTGTGGCGGCTGATCCACGAGTCGGGGAGCGACACGCGCGCGTGACGAGCGCGCGAGGGAGGGAGGTCCGGTGCGACGCTGGATGATTCTCGGATGGCTGTGCCTCGCGGCGGCGCCGGCGCACGCGGCGGAGCCGGCGTCGATCGCGATCGGCACCACGAGCGTGCACATCGGCGCGGCGGAGAAGGACGTGCTGCCCGCGCTGCGCGAGCAGTTCGACGTCGAGCCGATCCGCGAGCACCTCTACCAGGTCGTCGACAAGAAGGACAAGAGCGCGGTCGCCGGCATCGTCGAGGTGCGCGAGGGCAAGGTCACGTTCGCGAGCCGCGACCTCGGCGCCTTCGAAGGCGAGGGCGTGAAGAGCTTCGGCAAGGCGCTCTTCAAGGCGGTCGACGACGCGAAGGAGGCCGGCGAGCAGCCGATCCACATCGACACGCAGATCGAGCAGAACCAGACCTACGCGCTCAAGATGATCACGCTGACGTTCCCGGGCCGGAGGATCGTGCTCTACCTCGGCGCGGACGGCGGCGCCGTGGACGCGTCGATGGAAGAGATCCTGACGCGCGAAGAGGACGCGGTGCCGCAGCGCGCGCGGCAGGCCGCGAGCGAAGCGCCGAAGCCGAAGAGCGAAGCGAAGTAGCGCTCGAAGCGGAGCCGCACTCACGAGATCTCGCGGCGCGAGATACCGCGAAGCGGCGACATGTCGCGACGCGCGCCGGCGTCAGCATTTTTTCATCGGTCGCGCGAAATGAGCGTGTAGAATGCGCGCCTCACGGGAGGCCCCAGTGGCGATCGCACCGCTCGATGCACTCAGTCGCCTGCGCGAGATCGGGCTCGGATTCGCGGTCTCGCAGTCGTTCTTCGCGGCGTGCGAGATGGGCGTCTTCGACCTCCTCGAAGGCGGGCCGAAGACGCTGGACGCGCTCGCGAGCGAGCTGAAGGTCGAGGCGGAGGGGCTGCGGCGCCTGCTCGTCGTGCTGCACCGGCTCCAGCTCGTCGAGCGCCGCGGCGACACCTTCTCGAACTCCGAGCTGGGCAGCTTCCTCACCAGCAGCTCGCGCTACCACATGAACGGCCTCGCCAAGATCGAGAAGTTCGTCCGCATGTGGGAGTACCTGCCCGACGCGCTGAAGACGTACGGTCCGGTGTGGGTGCAGGCGTTCGGCGTTCCGAGCCAGGAGATCTTCGTCGAGCTCTACGCGGATCCGGTGCAGCTCCGCCGCTTCTGCGACTACATGGACTCCTACAGCGTCGCGATCGGCGAGGAGATCGCGGAGCGCTACGACTTCTCGAAGCACCGCTGCATCCTCGACGTCGCGGGCGGCCCGGGCGGGCTCTCGCGCACGATCGGACAGCGCCATCCGCACCTGCACGGGATCGTGATGGACCTGCCGCCGGTGCTCGAGGTGACGCGCGAGCGGATCGCGGCGGCCGGCCTCTCGGACCGCTATCGCACCGAGACCGCCGACCTCTTCGAGGGTCCGTATCCGAAGGGCGCGGACGTCGCGACGCTGAGCTGGATCCTGCACGACTGGAACGACGAGAAGGCGCTCGCGATCCTGCGACACTGCCACGAGGCGCTGCCGCCGGACGGCGTGCTGCTGATCAGCGAGATGGTGATGAACGACGACTTCTCGGGATCGTCGCTGTGGAGCGAGGTCTACTCGCTGTTCATGCTCGTGTGCTGCGAGTCGAGCGGACGCGAGCGCACCGAGTCGGAGCACCGCGCGCTGCTGCGCGAGGCGGGCTTCGCGTCGGCCGAGATCCTGCGCTCGCACGGGCCGCGCGACCTCGTCGTCGCGCGAAAAGTCGCGAAGTAGCGCGCGCCGAGCAGCGCGAGATTTCGCCAGCCGCGAAAGCGTGCGCGAGATTTCGCGAGCGCCTGTCGGGACGGCGTCGTCGTGGCGCCGCGGCCGTGCGCGCGCGGCGCCCCCAAGTAGCCGGTCTTCCGAGGATTCGCGCGCGGTCGCGGCGAGGCGTGCGAAGGTCTCGTCTTGGTACGGGGATTGCTCAACCGGGGAGCAGGAGCGGCGCCCCGAGGCGCGAGTCGCCGCGAGTTTCCGTTCGGCCGTTCGGAGAGGGGGAGAGCACGCGTGAAATCCAGCCTCGTCTATTCGCTCCACGGGTTCGAGTACAACGATCCGTACCGGACCTTCCGTGAGACGCTCGAGCAGATCCAGTTGGCCGAGCAGGTCGGCTTCGACACGGCGCTCATCACGGAGCACCACGTGGTCGAGACGGGCTACTTCCCCGCGCCGCTGATCACGAGCGCAGCGCTCGCGCTCGCGACGCAGAGCATCCGGCTCGGCACCGGCGTGCTGCTGCTGCCGCTCTACGACCCGCTGCACGTCGCCGAGCACGCCGCCATGGTGGACATCGTCTCGAACGGACGTCTCGTGTTGGGCGTCGGCTACGGCTACCGGCAGGAGGAGTTCGACGCCTTCAAGGTGCGCCTCGAGGATCGGCCCGGCCGCTTGAAGGAAGGCATCGAGGTGATCCGCGCGATGTGGACCGAGCCCGTCGTGAACTACGCGGGCAAGTTCTTCCAGTACGAGAACGTGACGATGCGCCCGCAGCCGATCACCAAGCCGCACCCGCCGATCTGGATGGCGGCGAAGCAGGAGGGCGCCGTGCGCCAGGCCGCGCGCATCGCCGACGCCTGGTTCGCCGATCCGGTGACGCCGCTCAGCGTGCAGCGCGACCGCTTGAAGGCCTACGAGGACACGCTCGCGAAGGTGGGCAAGCCCACCAAGGGCTACGACATGCCGGTCTACCGCGAGGCGTTCTGCGCCGAGACGGACGAGGAGGCGTGGGCGCTCGCCAAGGACGGCGTGCTGTTCATCTACCAGGAGTACCTGGACTGGGGCCACCTGCTCGACGAGCAGGGCAAGCCGGTCCCGGCGGGCACGAAGGGCGCGCTCGAGATGCTGCGCAAGCGCTTCATCATCGGCAGCCCCGAGACCTGCATCCGCGAGTGCAAGCAGCTCGAGCAGGACATGGGCTGCACCAACGTCGTGATGCGCATGAAGTTCCCGGGCATCGCGCAGGACAAGGTGCTGAACGCGATCCGGCTGTGGGGCGAGCGCGTCGTTCCCGCGATCCGCTGAGAGCGAACATGGACTTCCGCCTCACCGAGGAGCAGCGAGCGCTCCAGGAAGCCGCCCGCGCCTTCGCGCGCGAGCGGCTGCCCGAGGTCGCGCGGCAGTGCGAGGAGACGGCGCAGCCGGTGCCCGGCGCGGTCATGAAGGAGTACGCGGAGCTCGGCTTCCTCGGCGTCAACGTCGCCGCGGAGCACGGCGGGCTCGGGCTCGGCAACCTCGAGGCGCTGCTCGTGCTCGAGGAGTTCGCGAAGATCTCGTCGGCGGTCGCGTTCCCGGTGTTCGAGTCGTCGGTCGGGCCGGTGCGCGCGATCGAAAAGTTCGGCAACGACGCGCTGAAGCGGCGCATCATCCCGCGCGTCACGGCCGGCGAGCTGATGGTCGCCGTCGCGATGTCCGAGCCGAACGCCGGCTCGGCGCTCACCGACCTGACGACGCGCGCGCGCATCGACGGCGACTCCGTCGTCCTGCACGGCACCAAGCGCTGGTGCTCGGGCGCGGGCCACAGCGGCGCGTACCTCGTGTACTGCCGCATGTCCGACGACCCCGGCGCGAAGGGCATCGGCGCGGTCGTGGTCGAGATGGAGACGCCCGGGCTCTCGTTCGGCGAGCAGGAGTCGATGATGGGCTTCCGCGGCGTCGCCTCCGCGGACATCTTCCTCGACGACGTGCGCGTGCCGCGCGAGAACGTCGTGGTCGGGCCGGGCGGCGGCTTCAAGAAGCTGATGGAGGCCTTCGACCTCGAGCGCTGCGGCAACGCGACGATGGCGCTCGGTACGGCGGCCGGCGCGCTCGAGGACGTCGTCCAGTACGTCCAGGAGCGCCACCAGTTCGGCAAGCCGATCATCGACTTCCAGGCCGTGCAGCTGCGCATCGCCGAGATGAAGATGAAGACCGAGGCGGCCCGCCTGCTGATCCACCGCGCCGCCTGCAACTCCGCCGACGGGCTGCCGAGCCTCGCGGAGAGCTCGATCGCCAAGTGCTTCGCGAACGAGATCGCGCGCGAGGTGACCGGCCACGCCGTGCAGCTGATGGGTGGCTACGGCTACTCGCGCGAGTATCCCGCCGAGCGCCGCATGCGCGACGCCTGGGGCTGGGGGATCGCGGGCGGCGCGATCGACATCCAGAAGACCAACATCGCGAGCGCGCTCGTCGGCCGCCGCTTCGATCAGCGTCGCTGACGTTTCCCGAGAGGAGCTCGCCGCATGGCACGCAACACTCCGCGCGGCGCGCTCGACGGCGTTCGGGTGGTCGATCTCTCGCGCGTGCTCGGCGGTCCGTACGCGACGCAGATCCTCGGCGATCACGGCGCGGACGTGATCAAGGTCGAGCCGCCGCAGGGCGACGAGACGCGCGAGTGGGGACCGCCGTTCCGCGACGACGGCGGCCGGCGCGGCCCGAGCTCGTACTACCTGAACATCAACCGCAACAAGCGCGGCCTCGCGATCGACCTCACGAAGCAGGAAGGGCGCGCGATCGTCTTCCGCATGCTCGAAGGCGCCGACGTGCTGGTCGAGAACTTCAAGATCGGCACGCTCGAGCGCTGGGGCATGGGCTGGGACGTGCTCTCGGAACGCTTCCCGCGCCTCGTGCACTGCCGCGTGTCGGGCTTCGGCGCCGACGGGCCGCTCGGCGGCATGCCCGGCTACGACGCGGTCGTGCAGACGATGACGGGGCTCTCGAGCGTGACCGGCTCGGTCGAGTCGGGCCCGGTCAAGATGGGCACGCCGGTCGTCGACCTCGCGAGCGGGCTCAACGCGGTGATCGGGATCCTGCTCGCGCTGCGCGAGCGCGACCGCACCGGTCGCGGGCAGTTCGTCGAGATCGCGCTCTACGACGTCGGCGTCTCGCTGCTGCACCCGCACACGGCCAACTGGATCTGGGGCAAGCGCATGCCCAAGCTGGTCGGCAACGCGCACCCGAACCTCTCGCCGTACGACCTGTTCCCGACGCGCACGCGCCCGATCTTCCTCGGCTGCGGCAACAACGGGCAGTTCCGCAAGGCGGCGCAGGTGCTCGGCGCGCCCGAGCTGGCCGACGATCCGCGCTTCGCCGACGTCGTGTCGCGCAACGAGAACCGCGCGCCGCTCACCGAGGAGCTGACGAAGCTGTTCGCGAAGGTGGACGGCGTCGCGATCGCGCGCACGTTGCTCGAGGCCGGCGTGCCCGCCGGCACGCTCAACAACGTGCAGGAGGTCGTCGAGGATCCGCAGACCGCGGTGCGCGGCATGCTCCTCGAGTCCGGCGACTACAAGGGCGTCGCGAGCGCGCCCAAGCTGTCCGCGACGCCCGCCGCGCTGCGCCGCACGCCCCCCGACTTCGGCGCGCACAACGACGAGGTGCTGCGCGAGCTCGGCTACGGCGACGAGGAGATCGAGGCGTTGGTGCGCGCGGGCGCGGTGGTTCGCGCCGGCTGAGCAGGCGGCGGCGAGGTCGCAGGGGGAGGGACGATGCGGGGCGTCCGCGGCCGGGATCCGGCCGCCGTGTTCGTGTTCTGGCTGTTGCTGCCGTGGGTCGCGGTGGCGGAGGGGGCGGCCGTCGAGATCGAGGCCGCGCGGCGGCGCTTCGGCTCGATCGAGGCGCGCGTGCGCGAAGCCGAGACGCAGCTCCGCGCCGTCGAGCGGCGCATCGCGTCGCAGCAGGCGCTGCTCGAGTCCGCGGCGCTCGCGGAGGGCCGCGGCGACGCGTCGGGGCTCGCCGGCTTCTGGCAGCGCGTGCACGTCGGCGGCTGGCTGTCGGCGTCGTACCTCTACTCGCTGAACGATCCCGACGACGCCGCCAACTGCGCCGACGTGCTCGGCGCGCCGAGCGGCAGCCGCAGCGAGTGCGGCTTCGCGGCGGGCGGGCTCGCCAACACGCTGCGCGGCGCGAGCGGCCGGCTCGGCCTGATCTCGCCCGATCACAACTCGTTCTCGTTCGAGCAGGCGTGGCTCGAGCTCGAGCACGCCGCGACCGAGGAGCACCGCGGCGGCTTCCGCATCGACTGGGCCTACGGCAAGACGGCGGGGCTCGCGTGGTCGGAGGGCGTCGCGAACCGCTCGGAGGCGCGCGACGACACCGGCTTCTACATCTTCCAGACCTACGCGCAGTACCTGCTGCCGTTCGGCTTCGGCGGCGAGGACACGCTGCTCAAGGCGGGCGCCTTCTACACGCACATCGGTGTCGAGGCGCTCCAGACCGTCTGGAACTGGAACATCACGCGCAGCAACGTGTGGAGCCTGATGGAGCCGAGCAACCACCTCGGCGTGCAGGCCAGCGGCGCGATCGGCGAGAGCGGCTTCGACTGGATGTTCGGCGTGGTGAACGGCTTCTGGCTCGACGACCCCGACCGCAACGACGGCAAGACGCTGACCGCGCACCTCGGCTGGACGGGCGAGACGGTCGCGGTCTCGGCCAACGCGATCTGGGGACCCGAGCAGCTCGGCTTCGACGGCGACCAGAGCGGCGTCGCGCACCTGCTGCTGCGCTGGGATCCGACCGAGCGCTTCGCGACCTACCTGAGCGCCGACTACGGCTGGGCGGAGACCGCCGGCGATCCGTGGGGGATCGGCGTCGCGTGGGCGGCGCGCTTGGCGCTCACCGACCGCACGGGGATCGCCGTGCGCGCGGACTGGGCGCACGACGGCGACCGCTACTTCGGCCTGCGCAACGAGCGCGGCGAGCCGACCGACGCGCACGTCTGGAGCCTCACCGCGACGCTCGACCATCGGCTCACCAGCCACTTCATGCTGCGCGGCGAGCTGCGCTGGGACGCGATCACCAAGGAAGACGGCCCGGACGGCGAGTTCTTCCGCGGCAAGCGCTACCGCCGCGGCCTCGACGACGACCAGGTCCTGGTCGCGGTCGAGGCGATCTACCATTTCAACGGCTTCGGCAACTAGGCTCGGCGACGAGGTCCGGCCCGAGCGCGAGGAACGACGTGGACTTCACCCCCGACGAAGATCACGAGGCGATCGCCGACGCGGTGCGCCGCGTGTGCGCGGACTTCTCCGACGACTACTGGGCGCAGTGCGAGCGCGACCACCGCTTCCCGACCGAGTTCTACGCGCGCATGGCGGAGGGCGGCTGGCTCGGCATCGCGATCCCCGAGGAGTACGGCGGCGGCGGCCGCGGCATCGCCGAGGCGGCGATCGTGCTGAACGAGGTCGCGAAGAGCGGCGCCGCGATGAACGGCTGCTCGGCGCTGCACCTCACCATCTTCGGCCTGAACCCGGTGGTGAAGTTCGGCAGCGAGCGCCTGAAGCGCGCGTTCCTGCCGCGCGCCGCGGCGGGCGAGCTGCACGTCGCGTTCGGCGTGACCGAGCCCGACGCGGGCACCGACACCTCGCGCATCTCGACGCGCGCCGACGCCGACGGCCACGGCAACTACGTCGTCAACGGCCACAAGATCTGGACCACGAAGGCGCTCGAGTCGGAGGTCGTGCTGCTGCTCGCGCGCACCGACCCGCGGCCGGACGCGCGCTTCAAGGGCCTCTCGCTGTTCCTCGCCGATCTCGACCGCGATCACTGCACGATCCGCCCGATCCCGAAGATGGGCCGCAACGCGGTCGCCTCGTGCGAGGTCTTCTACGACGCGATGCCGGTCGAAGGCTGGCGGCTCGTCGGCAAGGAGGGGGAGGGCTTCACGCAGCTCCTCCACGGCTTCAACCCCGAGCGCATCCTGCTCGCCGCCGAGGCGATCGGCATCGGCGAGGTCGCGCTGCGGCGCGCCGTCTCGTACGCGAAGGCGCGCGAGGTGTTCGGGCGCCCGATCGGCGCCAACCAGTCGATCGCGCATCCGCTCGCGTTGGCGCACGTGCAGCTCCGCGCGGCGTGGCAGATGGTGATGCTCGCCGCCTGGCGCTACGACCGCGGCCTCGACTGCGGCGAGGCCGCCAACACGGCGAAGTACCTCGCCGCCGAGGCGAGCTGGTTCGCCGCCGACCGCGCCGTGCAGACGCTCGGCGGCATGGGCTACGCGAGCGAGCACCACGTCGAGCGCTACTTCCGCGAAGCCCGCCTCCAGCGCATCGCGCCCGTCAGCCAGGAGATGACGCTGAACTACGTCGCGCAGACGGTGCTCGGCCTGCCGCGCAGCTACTGAGGCTCAGGCCTTCGGTCCGGCGTCGAAGGCGCGGTGGAAGCGCTCGAGCTGCTCGGCGCTGCCGAGCATCACCATCTCGCCGCCTTCCGGGAGCCGCGTCGCGCCGGTCGGGTTGGTCGTGAACTCGTCGCCGTGCTGGATCGCGATCACGTTGAGCCCGGTGCGATCGCCGATCTCGCTCTCCGCCAGCGTCCGGTCGGCGAGCGCGGGCGGGACGGGGATCGCGAACAGCTCGAACTGCTCGCCGAGCAGGATCAGCTCGCGGCCGCGCACCAGCGAGAACGCGTGCTCCGCGCCGAGCGACGCGTACGAGAGCACGAAGTCGGCGCCCGCGCGGTGGATCGCCTCGAGATTGCGCTCGTGGGTGATGCGGCTCACGATGCGCAGCTCGGGATTGAGGCGCCGGCAGTAGACCGCGAGGTAGATGTTCATCGCGTCGTCGTTGGTGGTGAGCAGCACGGACGGCGCGCGCTCGATGCCCGCCTCGACGAGCAACTCGCGGTCCTCGGCGTCGCCCTGGAAGACGCGGTCCGCGACGCCGGTGAGCGACGCGAACAGCCGCGGGTCGCGCTCGATCAGGTGCACGGGGAACTCGCGGCGGCGCAGCTCGAGCGCCGCCGCGCGGCCGACCTTGCCGCCCCCGATCACGAGCGCCGGCTCCCAGTTGGCGTCGTAGATGACGAGCAGCGCGTCGAGCTCCGCGATCTGCTCGGCGCTGCCGACGACGACCGGAACGCAGGTCTCCGACAGCAGCAGGTCGGGCCGCGCCGGCTGGAGCCGGCCGCGCTCCCAGACGCCGATGAAGTTGACGCCGATCGCCTCGCGCAGCCCGGTCTCGCGGATCGTGCGGCCGGCGAAGCCGGTCTTGTGGATCGTGAACTCGGCGACGAGCAGGTCGCGGTAGCGCCCGATCACGTGCGTCTGCGCGTGGCCGACGTTCACGCGGTGCACCAGCAGCTCGCCGAGGCGGTGCTTCAGCGGCAGCACGTGCGATGCGCCCGAGAGCTGGAGGATGTCGACCGCGTCGTCGCTCTCGACGACCGCGGCGATCGGCACCTGCGGCGCCGTTTCGCGCACGGTCAGCACGATGTTGGTGTTGGTGGTGTCCTCGCGGTTCGCGAACACGAGCCGGGCGCGCTCCACGTGCAGCCGCTCGTAGGTCTCGCGCGCGTCGATGTCGCCGGTCACGACGGAGACGCCGTCGCGGTGGAGCCGGCCCGCGGCCAGCGGGTCCGGCTCGATGACGAAGTACGGGATGCCGTAGAGCCGCAGCCGCTGCACCAGCCCCGGCGCGATGCTGTCCCACGCGCACACGATGACGTGGCCCTTCGTGTCCGCGGGCGCCTCGCGCGGCGCCTGGAGGCGCACCTGCGCCTCGAGCCACGGCGCGAAGAACAGGCTGATGAACGTGAACGGCAGCACGATCAGCAGCAGCACCACGCCCGACAGCAGCACCACCACGCTGAACACGCGCCCGACGTCGCTCTCGAAGGTGATGTCGCCGAAGCCCAGCGTCGTCATCACCGTGAGCGTCCAGTAGAAGCCGGAGATCCAGGAGTGGTCGCGCCCCTCGACCTCGCTCATGATCACGTGGAAGCCCACCGTGAAGAGCGCGATCACCGCGACGAGGAACGCGACGTAGCGCAGCAGCGAGGCGACGTTGCGCCGCGCCTCGCGTGCGCTCAGGAAGTAGGCGAGCTGCGCCGGCAAGAACTTCACGCGCGCTCGCACCTTCGCACCGGCACCCGCCCAGCATACCGCGCTCGCACGCCGCCGCGGCGACGGCCGAGCGCCACGTGGCAGCGCCTGCACGCCTCGGGTATCCACTCTGATCCGCGCCGATAGCTCAGCTGGATAGAGCACCAGGCTTCGAACCTGGGGGTCGGGGGTTCGAATCCCTCTCGGCGCGCCAGCCTCGCCTGGGTCCATTCCGGACACATGGTTTACAGATCATTCCGGAGACATGTCGAAGAAGCCCAGATCGAAGTCGAGGAAGCTGACCAGCCACACCTGGTCCTCGACCTCCCGGATCCCAACGATCTGGCCGGCAAAGGCCGTGCTCAGGTTGATCTTTCGCCGCCCCATGCAGATGCGCCCGCAGCGAGTCACCCGAATGAACTTGTCGTGGAACGGGTACTCCGGCTCGGGCGGCGGCTCGTAGACGCGGCTCGAGGGCGTATAGACCTCGCCGGGATAGGCGCCGCCCAAGGCCTGGTGCGGCCGCTCGTGGTTGTAAACCGCTGCGAAGCGGTCGAAGCGCTCTTGCTGCTGCAGGAAGTTGAACGACGGAGCCGCGACGCGACGCCGCATCGACAGCGCGCCCAGACACGCGGCTGCGACGGCGCCTGCGGCGGTCGCGCCGGGCTCGGGCGCCGCGGTCAGATAGTCCCAGCCCGACTCCGACGTCACCGCGACGTTCGCGATCGGGTTGCCCTGCAGGTCGGTCACGTACGCGGGCTCGAAGGTCGCGGCGATCGTGGCCTCGGTGAACCCATTGACCTGGCCGCCCGACGGCGACGCCGTCGGTCCGAAGTACACCGAGAGCGACGGGCGCAGATCGATCAGCGTCTGGTTGCCGAACGCGAACGTCCAGACGAGCTCGTGCACTTCGTCGACGAGTGCCGAGAACTCCCAGATGATCTCGGGGTCATCGCACGGGATGTCCTGCGCGAGATTCGCGGCGTCCCCAACGGCGCAGAGCCAGAAGAACGTGGCGCGGCCGGGCGGGAAGGGCGGCAGGTATTCCTGGGGCGCCGTCCACTGCACGACCGCGGCGCCCGCGATGCGCAATGGAAGATGGAACTGCGCGAAGCCAGCCCCGCCCGTGACGACGAGCGTGTCGAAGAGCTGGCCGGATCCAGCCGCCGCCGCATTGTTGGAGCCGTCCGGGTAGATCGCGGAGAAGCCGCCCGAGCGCGCGTACCCCTGGAACTCCCCGTGGATCAGCGACGACGATCCCTCCGCCGAAAAGCTGAAGCCGGGATCCGCGTACAGCCGCGAGAGGCTTGTGACTGCGGGGCCGGGCATTCGCAGCCCCGATCGATCGATCGAGCAGCCGCTGTGGCAGGCTCGACTCTCGCTGAGCACGTACGGCGGGTACTCCTCCGTCGCGCGCGCGGGTCCCTGGGGCACGAGGCCGATGGCGATCATCCCGAACAACCAGGCGAACGCGCGCTTGGGCATGAGGCTCCGATGGTGTGGTGGAACGCGCGGAGCCTAGGCGCTTCCGCGCGCACCGCTCGGAATGCGACTCGCGACCGCAAGGCGCGCGCGATCCGCACGATGTGGATCGGCCCGACGTTCGCTCGGTAGGCGACGAAGGCCGGCTCCATGGACCTCGAAGAAGATGTCCTCGAGATCTGTTTCGCCGGCGCTGGCGAACGGGCCGTCGGAGAAGATGCGGCGCGACCACATATTTGACTGACCCAACCAGTCATGTATCGTTCTGCGGACCGGGCGTACGGCCCGGGCGGAGGACCGCATGGCGCGCCGAGCCCCGCCCGATCGCTTCCAGGACATGATCGAGGCCGCGACGCGCGTCTTCATCGCGCAGGGCTATCGACGCACGCAGATGGTGGACGTCGCCGACGCCATGGGGGTCGCGAAGGGCACGCTCTACCTCTACGTCGAGAGCAAGGAAGCGCTGTTCGACGCGGCCGTGCGGCATGCCGACCAGCCGCGTCCGATTCCGGCGCCCGCCGCGCTTCCGCTGCGAACGCCGAGGCCCGAGGACACGCTCGCGGAGGTCGAGCGGCGGCTGGTCGAAGGCGGTGCGCTTCCCGCGCTCGCCGCCGCGCTGGCCCGATCCCGTGTCGTGGACGTGCGCGCCGAGCTGGAAGCCGTCCTGCGCGAGCTCTACGGCGCGCTCGCCCGTCATCGCAACGGGATCAAGCTCCTCGATCGCTGCGCGCTCGACTATCCCGAGCTCGCGAAGCTCTGGTACGGGGCCGGTCGCGAAGGCGCTCTCGCGCTGCTCACTCGCTACCTCGAGGAGCGCGCCCGCCGCGGTCGCGTGCGCCGCTTCGAGGACGCCGCCGTCGCGGCGCGCGTCGTGCTCGAGACCCTGATCTTCTGGGCCGTTCACCGGCACTGGGATCCGCATCCGCAGGTCGTCGACGACGCCACTGCGGAACGCACCGCGATCGAATTCGTCCTCGGCGCGCTCGTGAAGGAGTGAGACATGGCGGAGAGTTCGAACGGCCGGCGCCACGACATCGACTGGTTGAGGATCGCGGCCACCTACCTGCTGCTCTTCTTCCACGTCGGCATGGTCTTCAATCCGGCGCCCTTCTATCACATCCGCAACGCCGACCAGTCCTTCGCGATGCTGGTCGTCTGCGGCTTCGTCAGCCTCTGGCACATGCCGCTCTTCTTCCTGCTGGCGGGCTGGTCCGCCTTCTCCTCGCTCTCCGTTCGCGGCGCCGGCGGGTTCCTGCGCGAGCGCGTCTTCCGGCTCTTCGTCCCGCTCGTCGCCGGCTGCGTCTTGCTGATGCCGGCGATCAAGTACCTGGAGCTCTCCAGCGGGCTCGATGCGAACTACACCGGCCTCTACGTCGCCCCACACTTGCAGGAGGGGTTCCGAGAGGTCGTCCCGGCCGGCCTGCCGGTCGCGGCGCCGTTCGACGAAAGCTTCTTCGAGTTCTTGCCCACCTTCTTCACCGAGCCGGCGCGCTTCACGTGGGCGCATCTGTGGTTCGTCGCCTACCTGCTCACCTTCACGCTGCTCTATCTGCCGTTGTTCCGTCGCATTCGCGACTCGCGCGGACGCTTCGAGCGCGGCGTCTCCGCCGTCTGGGTCTACGCGCCGGTCGTGCCGCTCGCGATCGTGCAGGTCACGATGCGGGAGCGCTGGCCGGGTCTCCAGACGCTGATCGACGATTGGGCGAACTTCGCGTACTACAGCATCTTCCTGATCGCCGGCTTCGCGCTGGCACGCTTCCCCGCTCTCGAAGAAGCAGTGCACCGAGAGCGCAAGCGCGCGCTCGGGATCGCGCTGGCCGCATCCTCGGTTCTGCTGCTCGGCGTGCTGGGCGTCTTCTCGTCACCCGCGATCCTGCTCGCCCACACGGCGATCGCCGGCTGGTGTTTCGTGCTCGCGCTGCTCGGATGGGCGCGCCAGAAGCTCTCGTTCACGACCCCTGCGCTCGGGTACCTCGCCGAATCCGCCTTCCCGATCTATCTGCTGCACCAGTCGGCCATCGTGGTGCCCGGGTACTTCTTGATTCGCGCGCCGTTCGGGCTGTGGACGAAGCTCTTCCTTCTCCTCGCCGTCGCCACGGCGACCACGATGGCGATCTACCACGTGCTGGTGCGGCCCTTCGCGGTTCCGCGATTCCTGTGCGGGATGAAGCCGAGGCGCAGTCCGGTGCGCCAGCGACTCGCGGTGGGGCTGGCCGGCACCGGCGCTGCGCTGGCTCTCGTCCTCGCGGCCGGGACCACGCCCGCGAGCGAGACAGTGCAGAAGCGCCCCGCGCCTCCGTTCGGCCGCTGGTACGCCGAAGGGGGCGCTGCGCAGGTCGAGATCACGGACTGCGACGGCCGACTCTGCGGGCGCGTCGTCTCGCTGCGCTCTCCCTTCGACGAGAACGGCTGCGCGCTGCGCGACGTCAACAACCCGGCTGCGCCGGAGCGGAGCCGGCCGCTGCTCGGCCTGCAGATCCTGCATGCAGCCGAGCGCGCGCACGGAGACGGACCGGATTGGATCGGGACGATCTACGATCCGGGAAGCGGGCGCACGTACCGCTGTGAGATCCGTTCCGACGGCGCCGACCGCCTGCAGCTGCGCGGCTACGTCGGCGTACCGCTGATCGGGCGCACCACGACGTGGATCCGTGTCGGCCGCGAAGACGACATGTGCCGGCAGACGGATCGGCCCGAAGCCGCGACGCTGCACGGGGAGAATTCATCCTGAAGTCGGCTTCCGCGCCGCGACGAAAGGCGCAGACGTGAACGGGGCGGGAGAGACCACCTATCAGCTCGTGCGCATCCTGTGCCTGGCCGCCGCCATCGCGATCGGCCTCGCCATGGAGCGATGGCGTCCTCACGCGCGTCTGCGCCCCGCCTGGCGCACCAACCTGGGTCTTTGGGCGGTCGATTCGGTCGCGATGGCGACCGTCTGCGGCGCCTGCGGCTGGATCGTGGCCGCGTGGGCCGCGTCGGCGGGACTCGGGTTGCTGACCTGGGCCGGCGCAGGAACGGCGCTCGCCGTGGGAGTCGGCGTGCTCGGTCTCGACGCGGTCTCGTATGCCTGGCACCGCGCCAACCACCGCCTGCCACTGCTCTGGCGCTTCCATCAGGTGCACCACGGGGACGAGAGCTTCCACGTGACGACGGCTCTCCGCTTCCACCCGGGTGAGCTGCTGCTCGCGCTCCCCGTACGGCTCGCGGCGATCGTCCTCCTCGGCGTGCCGCCCGCGGGCGTCCTCGTGTTCGAATCCATCTTCGGAGTGGCCAACCTGCTCGAGCACGGGAACTTCGATCTGCCGCGCCGCGTCGAGCCGATGGTGCGGCGGCTGTTCGTGACGCCGTCGCTGCATCGCGGGCATCACGCCTCCGACTGGCGCGAGCTCGACACGAACTTCGGAACCGTCTTCTCGTTCTGGGATCGCGTCGCCGGGACGTTTCGCGCGAGCGCTCCCGATCGACGCGTGACGACCGGCCTGCCGGATCGTTCGACGCGCGATGCGACGACGCTGTCCGCGTGGTTGGTCCTACCGTTCGAACGTTCGCGCAGGCCCCTGCACTGATCGACGTCCCGGCGGCGCTCGTGACGAAGATCATCGTCCCGCGCTCCTCGAGGAGATCGCGCCGGGAGGGTCGCGCGACGCGCATGCCTCTCTTCCAAGAGCAACTCATCGGCTCGATGGTGCGGCGAGCCAACGACTCGCGCGACCGCTCGCCGCAACGTCGAATGCCGGCACCGAAGCCCGCGGCTCGCCGTGATACCCTGCTCTCCGGCGCACCGGAGCGGACGGGCAGGATCGCCCATGCTTCCGACCCTTCGACTCACTCGCGCGAGCGCGCGGCGGCTGGTCGCGGAACCGGTCGCAGAGCTGGCCGCGCGCGCGGCGCTCGCGTGCGCGTTGGCCGTCGCGCCCGCCGCGAGCGCGATCACCGGCATCGCCCATTCCACCTATCTCGGCGGCAGCAACAACGAGGCCGACGTGCCGCTCGGCGGGAGCGAGGTCGCGCTCGCCGTCGACGGGCTCGGCAATCTCTACGTCGCCGGCACCACGGCCTCCGCCGACTTCCCGACGACGCCCGGCGCCGACGACGCGCTCGACGGGCCGCTCGACCTCTTCGTGACGAAGCTCGACCCGAGCGGATCGCCCGTCTACTCGACGTACCTGGGCGGGCCGTGCGGCGACGTCGCGCGCGACGTCGCGGTCGACGCCGACGGCAACGCCTATGTGACCGGGCGGACCGGCAGCGACTGTCCCTTCGGCGGCGAGAGCGGCGTCCTCGTCGCGAAGCTCGATCCCGCCGGCGCACCGCTCTACACCGCGGTGTTCGGCGGAAGGCTCGCGGACACGTCGAGCGGCCAGGCGATCGCGGTCGACGAACTCGGCCAGGCGTACGTCACCGGGACGGTGCTGACGTCGTCGCACGACTTCCCGACGACGGAAGGCGCGTACCGGCAGGACGAGTGCGCCAACGTCTACTCCTTCGCCGCCGACGTGTTCGTCGCGAAGCTCGCCGCCGACGGCGACTCGCTCCTGTACTCGACGATCGTGTGCGGCAGCGGCGACGACGTGCCGAGCGGCATCGCGATCGACGCGCTCGGCACCGCGTACGTCGGCGGCGCCACGGCGTCGAGCGACTTCCCGGCGGTCGCAGCGTTGCAGCCCGAGAACCGCACCGGCGCGGTCGCGGTGACGGGCTTCGTCTTCGCGCTCGCGCCGGACGGCTCGGACCTCGTCTTCTCGACGTACCTCGGCGGATCGACGAACGACACGGTGCAGGGCGTCGCGCTCGACGCGCAGCGCAACCTGTTCGTGACGGGCGAGACGCAGTCGGACGACTTTCCCACGACCGCCGGCGTCGTCCAGGAGCAGGCCGGAACCCGGCACTGCATCCAGACCTGCACCGACGCCTTCGTGACCAAGATCGCCGCGGGCGGCGGCGCCCTCGTCTACTCGACCTATCTCTTCGGCGAGCTCGACGACGCGGCGCGCGAGATCGCCGTCGACGTCGACGGGCGCGCGCACGTCGTCGGCGCGACCAGCTCGCTCTACTTCCCGCTCGCCGGCGCGTTCCAGACCACCAACCGGGGGCTCGCCGACGTCTTCGTCGCGACGCTCGCGCCCGACGCGTCGCGGATCGTCTTCTCCACGTACCTCGGCGGCAGCAAGCCTCCGGAGAGCGTCGGCGCCGGCTGGGACGAGGGCTGGGACATCGCGCTCGGCGCGGGCGGCGACGTGCACGTCGCCGGCTACACGCAGTCGCACGACTTCCCGACGACGCCCGGCGCCGCCCAGCCCGCGCTCGGCGGCGGCGTCTGCGACTTCCTCGGCACCCCGTGCGGCGACGTCTTCGTCACGACCGTCGCGGCCGATGCGGCGGGCCCCGTGCCGCCGGTCTCCGTCTCGGTGACACCGAGCAACGTCGCTGCGGGCGGCGCGCTGCAAGTGAGCTGGGCCGGCATCACCGCCCCGACGCCCGACGATCACCTGCGCGTGTGCGCCCTCGGTGCGCCGACCGACAGCCTGTGCGCCGTGCAGCAGTCGTGGCCGACCGGCGCCGCGGCGGGCGGCGCGCTGGAGATCGCGCTCCCCGCCGAGCTCGCGCCCGGCCTCTACGACGTCCGGCTGATGAGCCCGGACGCGGACTTCTACGGACTGCTGGAGCCGATCGGCCGCAGCGAGCCGATCCAGGTCGCTCCCGAGCCGGGCCGCGCGCCGATCGCAGGCGCGGCGCTCGTCGCGCTGGCGCTCGTCGCACGTGCTCGAAGGCGCTGGTGATCATCCGCTTCGCCGAGATCAGCCAGCGACACCCGTCTCGATCCGACGCGCGTTCGTCAGAGACTCCATCGCCGCCAGCAGCGACTCGCCGACTCGGCTGCCCAAACGGTGGTCCACGACCGCGTCGACGAGCTGCCAGAGAGCGCCGTACAGCGGAATCCGCCAGACGAGGTCGTCGGCGAGCGCCGCTTGCGCGTCGTAGCCCTCCAGCAGCAGCGAGAGCGACGTCGCATCGGCACGATGCGCGAACCGTGCGATGTCCCAGACGGGGTCGCCGGCCACCGCATCGCCCCAATCGATCACGCCGGCCAACCGGTCGCCGGCGACGAGCACGTGTCCCGCCTTCAGGTCGCCATGGCAGAGCGACCCGCTCTCGACCGCGGCGAGCGCCTGTCCGCGGGCGTCGAGCGCGCGCGCGAAGGCATCCGCGACGGCGGCCGCGACCGCGTAGCTGCCAGCGAGAGCGCGGACGTCGCGGACGACGTCGTCCAGAAAGCCACGCCAGGAGCCGTGCCGCAGCGACAACCTGCCCTCGTCGTCCCACGAAGCATCCGACAAGCAGCCGAACCCAGGCAGCCGCACCTCGTGGAGCCGACGAAGGCGCACGCCTACCTCGCGCAGCAGGGGATGCGGCCACGCGAGCGGCGAGCCGTCGATCCGGTTCATGAGGAAGGCGCTCATGCCCGCGCAACTTCCCAAGCGCCCGAAGCCGAGCACCGCGGGAGCAAGACATCCGGCGCTCGAGCCCTGACCACACGCCCACGCCTCGCCACGTAGCGCGTCGTGCAGCGGCGACGCCTTGACCACGAGCCGATGCCCGCCGGCCTCCACCTCGTAGACCGCGTTGGTCGCGAAGGCGGGCACGCGCTGAACGGCCGTGGCCTGGCAGCCGAGGTGCTCGCCGACGAATGCCGCGACCGCGGCCTCCGCGCTCACTCCTCGTTCCCGAGCGAGAGCCTGAACGAGACCCAGAAAATGTGGGCGGATTCGATGACCAACCAGATCACGCCGAGGAGATACACGCCGAAATCGCTCTCGGGGAAGAGACCCGCGGCGTTCGAAACCTGGAGACCGAAGAGCTGGAGACCGAAGAGCGCGATGGATGCCGCGACGGAGAACCAATAGTGGACAGGCTCGTCCATCGACGATCCTCCCGCCGCACGCCAGTTCAGCGCGACGAAGCCGATCAACGCCACGGCGAGCTGGGCGAGGACTTCCAGGATTCCCGGCCCTTCCAAGCCCGTCGTCATCTGCATCCCGCCGCCCGACGGGCTCGGCGATGAGCCGCGGCCCTACCTGAGAACCACGACGGCCGCCTCTGCATGCCGGTCGCGTGAAGCGTCTCGTTGGTTGCGCCCGTCAGCCGATCGCGCGCGCGACCACCCACTCCACGAGCGCAGCCCCGATCCAGGAGCCGAGCGGCAGCGCGAGGAACACGACGAATCGGACGAGCGTCCCGACGTCGAACGGCCATTCGTTGACGTGGGCGATCCGGCCTTCGAACGCGAGGAGGCCCCCGAGGCGCGTCGCGTCCTCCGCGGCCTCTGCGCCCCCGACGATCGCCGCGTTTCGCGCGCGCGCGATCGCAGCCCGCACGGCGCGCAGCTCGGCGTCCTTCGCGGCTCGGATCGCGCGATGCGCGCCGCGCACGGGCAGCAGGAGCGCGAGCGCTCCCACCGCGGCCACGATCGCCACCGTGACGAGGGTCACGGACACGGTCTGCTCGTCGCCGGCCATCGCGACGACCATCGATGCCGCGACCGCGAACGCGAGTGCGCCCCGCAGGCCGATGCGCGCCAGCGGTGCGAGGCCGCGCAGATCGAGGAGGTCGATGCGCGCGGCCTCGGAAAGCCGCGACACACGCAGCGAGCTTCCGATCACCACCACGATGAGCCGGATCGCCAGCGTCCAAACCGCCACGTCACGGACGAAGCGCCAGAGCCGGTCTTCCAGCGCAGCGCTCCCCGGCGGAAGGATGGCGTTCACGACCGCGTTGATCGCGACACCCACTGCGACGCCTGCGGCGCTCGCGGCGAAGAGCACGGACGGCGAGAAGAGGCCGATGCCCGTGCGTTCGGCGGCCAGCTCGGATGGCTCGATGGCCAGAACGGGCGCGAGCGCATCGAGGTCGCGGCGCACGCTGCGCACGATCCAACTGCCGCACGCGAAGACGTAGCCGAGGACCAGGGCGAACACGATCTCGAGACGCCAGGGCGTCCGCCAGAACGGCACACCGCCCACCTCGAGCCCGCGCCAGACCCCCGTCGCGTTGTGCCAGGCCGCGCAGAGCACGAGCACGATCCCAGTGACGGCGATCCACACGACGAGCATGGGCAGCCGCGTCGCATCCGTCAGGCGATGCTCGAGCGGACGCACACGCACGTCCTCGGCAGCGATCGCGACCACCACGTCCCTTTCTCGCGCTCGGGGGGTGCGTCTGTGAGTCGGCCGCGCAACGGCTCGCGCATCCGCTGCGCGGCCCGACGCCGCGAGCGGCTCGAAGCCGCGAGACGCTACGCCGCCAGCCGGCACGTCGCCACGAAGCGAGTGACGAAGCTACCTACGTGCGCGGCGCTCGCCGAGAGTCGACGCGAGGACGCGATGCGATGCCACTGCGAAAGCCGCTCCGAGCAGGAGAGAAGCGACGATCTGGCTGCTCCAATGGCCGCCCAGTACGACGCGAGCGCACGCGCCGACGAGTACGAGAACGATTGCGAGCACCGATATCGCTGCCGACACGTTGCTCCGCGTGGAGACCAAACAGGCCGCCGCGCCGAACAGCGCGCCGTAGACCAGGCCGAATGTGGAAGGCAGCCCGGACGAGCTGCTGGGCGATGCAATTGCCACGAGCTCCGCCGTCGGCCGCGGCGCGAACAGGACCGCTCGAAGCAACGCATCGAGAGCCTGCGCGAGCAACAATGCCAATGCGGGCCCGATCGCGCTCCACCAGCCCTTTCGCAGGTACTCGAGTGCGACGGCGACGGCGAGAGTCGCCCAGAGCCAAGGGGGCTTCGCCGTATCGGTCACGACCTGCGCCCACGCTGGAGTCGCACCGAGAGCCGATTGAAGTGCGCGTGCAATCGATACGTCTCCCGGAACTGGCCCTTGAGCGATCAAGCAAACGCCCCCCAATAGAACGCCTGCGATCGCACACGCCGCAGCCCGCGCCATCCAATTCTCCGCACTGACGCCGCCTGCGCCGCCCCAACGGCGATCGAGCTGGCAAACGACGCAGCCTATGACGCGCACCGGAGTGTCGCAAACGTTGCAGTGGTGATCGGACGTCCGGTTCGAACCGGACATCGGGGCATTCGCGCTCGCGTCGCTCGACGCAACGCACTCTGCGAGTCGACCGTCCCGTTGCACCTCGCGCCGCGTGCGCCCGACGTCGACCAAGTGCCTTGATGACACCGCGCGCGCCACCATCTCCGCGTCGCGGCCTTCACGGCGACCGCGGCCGCCGCGCGAACCGGCGCCGCCGGCGACGTCCGCGTCGCCGCGCTGACACCGCGCGGGCCCGGGACGACGAGCGCCCTCCTCGGCCGCGAGATGCAGCAGAAACCCGATGACAGCGCGGGCTCCGAGCGGCCACAATGGAGCGGGCGGGTTTGAGGCTGGGCGAGGGGAAGCCTCATGCTCGCGACGGTGCGCGCGCTCGTTTCGCTGGTCACCGCCATCGTCCTCGGCGCGTCCGCGCCGGCCCTCGCGCAGCTCGCGCCCGAGGAGGGGCCCGGCGGCCCGGTGCTGGTCGTCGTGGACGGCGCCGATCCCTTCGGCTTCTTCTACGCCGAGATCCTGCGGACCGAGGGGCTCAACGCCTTCGCGGTCGCCGACGTGTCGGCGCTCTCGCAGCCGCTGCTCGACGCACACGAGGTCGTGTTGCTGGCGCAGGCGTCGCTGTCCGCGCCGCAGGTGCAGCTCCTCACCGACTTCGTCGTGGCCGGCGGCAAGCTCGTCGCGATGCGGCCGGATCCGCAGCTCGCGGGACTGCTCGGGCTCGGCGCCGTGTCGGGCACGCTGGCCGACGGATACCTGCTGGTGGACGACGCCACCGCAGCGGGCCAGGGGATCGTCGCCGAGACGATGCAGTTCCACGACGTGGCGGATCTGTGGACGACGGCGGGCGCGAGCGCGATCGCGCAGCTCTACGACGACGCGACGACGCCCACGAGCTCACCCGCCGTGACGCTGAACGCGGTCGGCATGAACGGCGGCATGGCGGCGGCCTTCACCTACGACCTCGCGCGCTCGGTCGCGTGGACGCGGCAGGGCAATCCGGCGTGGGCGGGCCTCGAGCGCGACGGGCAGGGCGCGATCCGGCCCTGGGAGCTGCACTTCAGCATCGGCGCGAGCGCGGGGCAGCCGCACTACGTCGACGTCGCCAAGATCCACATCCCGCAGGCCGACGAGCAGCAGCGCCTGCTCGCGAACCTGATCGTCACGATGAGCGCGCTGCCGATGCCGCGCTTCTGGTACTTCCCGAGCGATCACGCCGCCGCCGTCGTGATGACGGGCGACCAGCACGGCTGCTGTCAGTCGAGCGTCGATCGCCTGACGACGTATCTCTCGTTCGATCCGCCCGGCTGCTCGGTCGAGGACTGGGAGTGCGTGCGCAGCACGTCGTACGTGTATCCGGGTCCCGGACTCAGCGACGCCGAGGCGGTCGCGTGGGACGCGCTCGGCTTCGAGCTCGCCCTCCACGCCAACACGGGTTGCGGCAACTGGAGTCCCGCGTCGCTCGCCGCCGCCTACTCGAGCCAGCTCGCGGGCTTCGCCGCGCAGTTCCCTAGCCTCCCTGCGCCGGCGACGCATCGCCTGCACTGCGTGGTGTGGAGCGACTGGGCGACGCAGCCCGCCGTCGAGCTCGCGCACGGGATCCGCCTCGACACGACCTACTACTATCCCGGCGCCAGCGGCGGCTCGGTTCCCGGCAGCCCGCCCGGCCCGTTCACCGGCTCCGGCATGCCGATGCGCTACGTCGAGCTCGACGGCTCGATGATCGACGTCTACCAGGCCGTCACGCAGATGACGGACGAGTCCGGGCAGTCGTATCCGTTCACCGTCGACACGCTGCTGAATCGCGCGACCGGACCCGAGGAATTCTACGGCGCCTTCACGGTCAACATGCACCAGGACAATCCCGTCTCGAGCGGCGCGCTCGCGATCGTGCAGTCGGCGCAGGCGCGCGGCGTGCCGATCGTGTCGGCGCGCCAGATGCTGACGTGGCTCGACGCGCGCAACGCGTCCGCCTTCACCGGCATCGCCTGGAACGGCAGCGAGCTCGCCTTCGCCGTCGACGCGGCGGCCGACGCGCGCAACCTGCGCGGCATGCTGCCGTTCGCGGCGGGCGGCGGGCAGCTCACGGCGCTCACGCGCGGCGGCGCGCCGGTCGCGTTCCAGCGCCGCACGATCAAGGGCATCGAGTACGCGGTCTTCGACGCGAGCGACGGCAACTACGCGGCGTCGTACGAGCCGGACACGACGCCGCCCGCGATCAGCGGGCTCGCCGCGGTCGCGCACCCCGACGCGACGGCGCAGGTCACGTGGCAGACGGACGAGTCGGCGGACTCGCTCGTGCAGTACGGAACGGCCCCGGACGCGCTGGTCGAGACCGCAGCGGCGTCGGCGTTCGTGACGTCGCACGCGATCACGCTCTCGGCCCTCGCGCCCAACACGACGTACTACTACCGCGTGACGTCGAGCGACACGGCCGACAACGCGGCGACCGCGCCGCCGGTCGGCGACGCGCCCGCGAGCTTCACGACGCCGGGGCTCGTCTGCATCGAAGACGCCACCGACGCGGAGCTCGCCGGCGGCGCGGGAATGGCCGGGGTCCACGTCGCGCGCAGCGGCGACGGCGAGCTGCTGCTCGCGCCCGCCGCGGCGGCGGAGCTGGAAGGCGACACGCTGCCCGACGGCTGGGAGACGGCGATCTACCCCGGCGGCAGCGGCGCGACGCTCGGCGGCGGCCGCATCGCGCTCGACGGCGCTCGACTCAACACCGTGTCGCTCTTCGAGGCGGGCCGTTCGCTCGAGTTCGTGGCGACGTTCGCGGCCTCCGCGAACCAGCACGCGGGCTTCGCCATCACGCTGCAAGAGGTGGGCTGGGCGATCTTCAGCACCGCGGGCGCGGGCACGTCGCTCCGGGCGCGCACGCACACCGGCGCGTCGGCGATCGACACGGACCTCGGCGGCGCCTGGCTCGGCGCGCCGCACCGCTACCGCATCGACTGGAGCGAGAGCTCGGTCGACTTCTACATCGACGGCACGCTGGTCGCGACGCACGCGGCCGCGATTCCGCTCGAGCTGCGTCCGATCGCGGGCGACAGCGCCGGCGCGCCGGGCGGCTACACCGTCGACTGGATGCGCATGACGCCCTACGCCGACGCGGGCACGCTGCTCTCGCGCGTGATCGACCTGGGCGCCATCGCGGCCTGGGACGCGGTCTCGTGGGACGCGACGACGCCGGCCGGCACCTCGCTCGGCGTCCGCGTGCGCACGGGTGACACGCCGGCGCCCGACGCGAGCTGGACGTCGTTCACGCCGATCGCCGGCTCGGGCGGCCCGCTGGGCGGCAGCTCCCGCTACTTGCAGTACGCGGTCGATCTCGGCAGCACGGACCCGGACGCGACGCCCGAGCTCGACGCGCTGCGCGTCACCTGCGATCTCGGGCCCGACGGCTTCCCGCCCGCGATCACGGCGCTCGCCGCCGCGCCGGGTCCCGACGGCACGACCGCGCAGATCACGTGGACGACGGACGAGCCCGCCGACTCGCACGTCGACTACGGCACGAGCCCCGACGCGCTGACGGCGAGCGCTGGCGACTCCGCGCTGGTGACCGACCACGGTGTCGGGCTGTCCGAGCTCGTGCCCGGCACCACCTACTACTACCGCGCGACGTCGGCGGATGCGGCGTCGAACGCCGCCTCCGCGCCGGCCGGTCCTCCGGCCAGCTTCGTGGCGAACGCCGCGCCGGCGCAGTGCGGAGCGGACGACGCGATCGCCGACTTCGCGGCGGGCGCGCACGCGGGCACGCACGCCGCCGCGACGGCGGGCGGCGAGGTGATCCTCGCCCCGACCGAAGCGGCCGAGTTCGAGACGCCGGGCCTGCCGCCCGGATGGCAGGCGTGGGAGGGCACGTCGGGCGCGGGGACGTTCACGATCGCGAACGGGAGCGTCGTGCTCGACGCGGGCCAGGTGCGCACCGACGCGCTCTACGGCCCGGGCCGCACGCTCGAGGCGGTCGCGACCTTCGGCGCGACCAACAACCACCACGTGGGCTTCGGCCTCGACCTCGCCTTCACGGCGCGCTGGGCGATCTTCAGCACCCGCAACTCGACGACCAACCTGTTCGCGCGCACGCACGACGGCAGCGCGGTGTCGGACGTGGACCTCGGCGCCGGCTTCCTCGGCGCGCCGCACCGCTACCGCATCGACTGGAAGGCCGCGAGCGTCGACTTCTTCATCGACGGCGCGCTCGTGCACAGCCAGCCGGTCGCGATCGCGGGCGACATGCGTCCGATCGCGAGCGACAGCCTGGGCGGCGCCACGCTGAGCGTCGACTGGCTGCGCATGACGCCGTACGCAGGCAGCGGGACGTTCGAGTCGCGCGTGTTCGACGCCGGCGCGCGCGCGGACTGGCTCGACGTCGCGTGGAGCGCCGACGAGCCGGTCGGCGCGAGCGTCGCGCTCTGGGCGCGCACCGGGGAGACCGCGGCGCCCGACGCCTCGTGGAGCGACTGGACGTTCGTGCCCGCCTCGGGGCAGTCGCTCGGCGCGACGGCGCGCTACGCACAGGTCCGCGCGGACCTCGCGACGTCGGACGCACTGACGACGACGCCCGCGCTCGCGGACGTGACGCTCCAGTGCACCCTCCGGCCGGCGTGCAGCAACGGCCTCGACGACGACGGCGACGGGCTGGTGGACGCCGGCGTCGATCCGGGCTGCACCGGCGAGAGCGACCCCAGCGAGACGTCGGTGTGCAGCGACGGCGTCGACAACGACGGCGATGGGCTCGTCGACTTCCCCGCCGACCCCGGCTGCCTCGACGCGCACGCCGCGCTCGAGAACCCGCGCTGCGACGACGACCTCGACAACGACGGCGACGGCTTCATCGACTGGGACGGCGGTGCGGGCGGCGGCACGCCGGATCCGCACTGCCAGGGCGTCGGCTCGCGCAAGCGCGAGAATCCGCAGACGTGCGGGCTTGGAGCGGAGCTCGCGCTGCTGCTGCCGCTCTTCGCGCTCGGTGCGCGGCGCGCGCGGCGGAGGAGCGTCGCCGCGTAGCCCGCGCGCGTCACGGAATCCCGTGCAGACCCCAGGGCGGGTTCGCGTTGATCACGCGGTCCTGCTCGCAGGTGGCGGTGAAGCTCGCGAACTCGTAGTCGGGGTGCGTCGCGAAGACTTCGTAGACGCCGACCGGGACGTTCGCCACGAGCACGCCGCCGTCGCCGGAGGTCAGCTCCTGGTCGATGTCGGGGAACACGGCGTCGTTGAAGTAGATGGGCTCGGGCAGCGGCGGCTCGCCGTACACGGCGGCGCCCGCGACGCCGTGCGGCGCGAAGTGGATGAACTCGTCGAAGGTCATCCCGACGACGGCGGGATCGCTGACCGTCGACACGATCACGCAGCCGTCCTCGAACGGCGGACGCCCGATGTACGACTGGATCAGCAGGTAGAGCAGGTTGTAGACCGACTCTTCGGGCGTCTGGAAGTTGACCTGCTCGATGTCGGCGGCGCCGGTGCGGAAGGTCTGCAGGTAGATCGTGTGGTGGCCCTCGGCGACGATGTACGGCGTCACGTCGCGTCCGATCGGCACCTCGAGCTGCCACGCGCCGTTCGCGTCGGTGACGGCGAACCGCTCGGGCAGCTCGTCGACGTGGATCTCGGCGCCGGCGATGCCGCGGCGCGTGTTGAACGTGTAGGCGGTGCCGCTCATGCGGATCGTCGTCGGCGGCCGGCACGCGTGGTCCGGTACGCCGAGCGCGCGGCCGTTCGGCGCCGGCCGCCCGCGATCCGGGCACGCCCCGTCGCGCCCGCGTCCCGCCGCGGCATCGCCGGCCGCGAGCGCCGTCGCCGCGATCACCGCTGCTCCCAGCAGCCCCGTCCACATCCGAGCCCGCATCCGCATCCGCATCGACATGACGACTCCCTTCTCTCGTGCGTGGGTGGCGAAGGCTACCGGCGTCGCCGCGCGCGCGCAGCGTCAGCGCCGCGCGGCGGCCCGCGCGAACGCCCAGCGCAGCGGCGCGTGGATCGCGACGGGCAGCAGCCGCTTCGCCCACTCCGCGAGATAGCTGTCGATTCCGATGCGCTGGCGCATGCGGTTGCGCTTCACCGCCCGCACCACCTGCGCGGCGAGCTTCTCCGGCGCCATCCCGAAGCGCTGGACCAGCGCCTCCATGCGTGCGGTCTGCGCGGCGTCGCCGCCGTAGCGCGCCGCCGCCTTCAGGATGTTCGTCTGGATCGCGCCGGGATGAATGCTCGTCACGCCGATGTTCGAGATCGCCAGCTCCACGCGCAGCGACTCGCTCAGCGACTTCACCGCCGCCTTGGTCAGCGAGTAGCTCGCCTGGTTGGGCAGGCCGAGGAACGCGGCCATGCTCGACGTGTTGACGATGTGCGCTTCGCCGGCCTGCTTCAGATACGGCAGGAAGTAGTGACAGCCGTACAGAACGCCCCACAGGTTGACGCCGATCACCAGCTCGAGCTGCTCGATCGAGCTGTTCTCGAACGACTCGTTGATCGTGACGCCCGCGTTGTTGAAGAGCAGGTGGATGGCGCCGTGCGCGGCGGCGATCTCGGCGGGCAGCGCCGCCATGCGCGCGCGGTCGCGCACGTCCGCCAGGTGCGTCGTGACGGGCGCGCCGGCGCCGGCCAGCAGACGCCGCGTCTCGTCGAGGCCCGCCGGGTCGACGTCGACGAGCGCGAGCCGGCAGCCCTCGGCCGCGAGCGCCGACGCCAGCGCGCGGCCGATCCCGCTGCCCGCGCCGGTGACGACCGCTGTCCTGCCTCGGAGATCGCGCACTCGGCGTGCGCGCTCAGCCGCCGGCGCCGGGCGCGAAGTCGATGCGAAGCGCGGCGTGCGGCGACATGGCGTTTCCCTCGCGGCGCAGCTTACGGCCGCCGCGCGCGCGCGCCAGGCCGCGCGTGTCGCGCGCTCAGCCGCGGCCCGCGCCGGCGCGACCCTTCCACGTCGCGCCCTCGTCGCGCAGATGACGGCGCGCCGAGTCGATCGTCATGCCGAGATACAGCGCGCCCGCGACGGGCAGCGCCAGGCCCCACACGGCGCGGCGTTCGTAGAGCGCGAGCGTCGGCGCGAAGGTCGCGGCCTGGAGCAGCCACGCGCCGGCACCCAACGCGGCGGCGGCGACGTCGCGGTGCAGCGGCAACGTCGCGAGCGCGAGCGGCGGCAGCAGGTAGAGCAGCGCGAGGCCGAGCGCGGTGCCGGCGACGATCGCGAGCGAGTGCCGGAGCTGCGTGAAGGCGCTGCGCGCCACCATGTTCCACACGTCGGCGATGCCCGTGTACGGGCGGATCGAGCGCTCGCTCGTCGAGAGCCCGATCCAGAGCCGGCCGCCGCTGCGCTTCACGGCGCGTCCGAGCGCGCAGTCGTCGATCACCTCGGCCCGCAGCGCCTCGATGCCGCCCGCCTGCGCGAGCGCCTCGGGACGCAGCAGCACGCAGCCGCCCGCCGCGCCCGCCGTGCGCGCGCGCGGGTCGTTGATGCGCGCGAACGGGTAGAGCTTCTGGAAGAAGTACACGAAGGCCGGCACCAGGAACGCGTGCCACGCGCGGCCCATGTGGAGCCGCACCATCAGCGACACCAGGTCGAGACGCTCCGCCTCGCCCTTCGCGACGAGCCGGCGCAGGTTGTCGGCTGCGTGCGCCACGTCGGCGTCGGTGAAGAGCCACCACGCGGGCGCGAGGTCGGCCTTCTCCGCGGCGGCAACGCCCGTTCGGAGCGCCCACATCTTCCCGACCCAGCCGGGCGGGCGCGCTTCGGTGCGCACGACGTGCAAGCGCGATCCGTTCGGGTGCTCGCGGCGCAGCCGCTCCGCGATCTCCGCGCTGCCGTCGCGGCTCTCGTCGTCCACGAGCACGATCGCGAGCTCGCCGGGGTAGTCCTGCTCCAGCAGCGAGCGCAGCGTCTCGGGCAGCAGATCGGCTTCGTCGCGCGCCGGCACGACGGCCACCACGCGCGGCCACGCGGCGGGCGGCGGCGCGCGGCCGTCGAGGCGCTGGTCGCAGAGCCAGAAGCGTCCGTGCGCGAGCGCGAGATAGGTCCAGGCCACGAGCGAGAGCGCGCAGAGTGCAGCGAGCAGCATGATCGCGCGCGACGCTAGCTCGCCGGCGCGCGCGCTCTCTACTCCTCGATCGGCGCCTGCGAGGTCGGCGCGCTCGCGTCGTCCACGCGGTCGAGCGCCTCGATGCGCAGCCGCTCCGGCTCGGCGAAGCGCGCGGCGCGCAGCTCCGACACGCGCCGGGCGTACTCGTCGTCGGGAAGATCTTCGGCGCGGAGCGCGTCGCGCTCGCTGCGATACGCGGCGACGCGCTCGTCCCACGCGGAGCGGCGCGCGTCGAGCGCGGCGAGGCGCTCGGCCGCTTCGCGCCCGAAGCGGCGTTCGCGCTCGGCTTGGATCGCGGCGGATCCCGCGCCCGCCGCGCGCAGCTCCGCCTCCGCGGCGCGCAGGTCGACGACGGCCGTCGCCTCGCGCCGCGCCGCGCGCACCGCTTCGGGAAGCTGCTCCTCGAGGCCGGCGAGGCGGCGCGCGCGCTCCGCGGGGTCGAGCCCCCGCTGCTGCAACACGCGCTGGCGCTCGAGATCGATCGCGACCACGCGCTCCTCCTCGCCGAACAGCGCCGCGGCGAGCTCTGCGCCGAACGCCTCGCGGCGCAGCTCGCGGATGCGCTGGAAGCGCCGCTCGACGTCGGCGGAGGCGAGCCGCTCGTCGGCGAACAGCGCGCGCGCCGCGTCCCGGTAGTCGAGGTAGCGCTCGAGCAGCGCCTCGGCGTCGCGCGCGGCGTCCGGCGCGAGACGGCGCCGGATCTCGGCCACGATGCGCGCGCGGATCCGCTCGTCGGGCTCCTCGCCGGTCGCGGACAGGAAGTAGTCGAAGAGCACGAGCGCTTCGGGTCCCGGCACGAAGCGGCCCTGCGCGTCGAGCCGGAGGTCGCCGTCGACGTGGGTGCCGGCGAGCGAATCGGGAAGCGGCGCCGCGGATCCGCTCGGCGCCGCCTCCGTCGCCACGAGCGGCGTGGGCGCAGCGGCGGGCGGCGGCGCGGCCGCCGAGACGGGCGCGGCCTGGCGCTCGCCGGCGAGGGCGAGCGCCAGGCCGATTGCCAGCGCGAGCAGGGCGACCGCGGCGGCCGCCGCGCGCCCTCGCGTCACAGTCCCGCGTTCTTCAGCCGGTTGGCGTGATTGCGGAACACCGTCTTCGGATTGCTCTCGAAGATCGAGACGAGCCCGAGCACGTGGTTGATCTCGTCGACGTGATTCATGAAGTAGTTGTCGCGGATCACGTCGCCGAGGTGCGAGCTGCAACGGTCGACGAGCCCGTCGTTCGCCTGATCGTAGAAGAGCGACGTGATGCCGAGCAGCGGATCGCCGATGTCGAGCGCGTTGGTGAGCAGGCCGGTGCCGCTCCACGAGTAGTACCGGATGCCGTTCACGGCGAAGGCGCCCTCGCCGCAGCTCGTCGCCGGAACGCCGGCCGGATAGCTGGCGTTGAAGGCGGCGGTGCCGGCGGCGGTCAGCGAGCCGAGCGCGGCGATCGCGTCCTGCGGGTTCGAGTGGCCGGTGAGGAACGCGAGCACCGAGCCGAGGCTGTTGCCGAGCGCCGAGATGACGGCCGAGCCGAAGCCGCCGCTCGTGACGTTGGCGGCGAGCCAGTCGGCGAGGTCGGCGCCCTTGTGCGGGCTTCCGATCGACGTCACCGACGCGACCAGGTCCGGCCGCACGGCCGCGACGTAGCGCACGTCGAGCCCGCCGTGGCTGTGGCCGATCAGGTTCACCTTCGGCTTGCCGGTGACCGCCACGATCGTCTCGATCTGGTCGATCAGCTGCTCGCCGCGCAGCTCGGTCGAGTTGAACTGGCTCACCGTCGTCACGTAGACGCTGGCGCCGTGGTCGCGCAGCTCGCCGGGGATCCCGTACCAGTAGTCGATGATTCCGAACAGCTCGTCGAAGCCGCTCATCCCGTGCGCGAGCACGATCGGATACTTGGTCTTGGCCTGCGTGCACGAGAAGAGACACCAGGCCTGCGCGCCCTGCGCCGCAAAAATTCCGAACGAGAGCGCCAGCGCTCCCATGATCCGCCGAAGCCGCATGTGGTTTCCTCCAGTGACGGCGCGCCGTGCGCCGGCCACCGATGTATCACGGGCGGCGCACCGGGAGGCGTTTTATTTATCCGCGGCGCCGGAGGGTTGCGCGGTCGCGCGCGCGTCGCGTGCAGCGCGACGTGCACGAGCGGCAGGCAGGACCGGACGGAGCGCGCCGTCCGGTCCCTCGCGGCGCTACTCGGGCGTCGAGTAGAAGTAGTAGTCGGCCAGGTAGGGCACGTAGACGCGCTTGCCGACGTCCGTCGGCTCGGCGCAGCCCGTCGAGGGCGCGGCGCCGCCGACGGTGTTCAAGCGCTGGATCTGCGCCGTCTTGGCGAGCGCGCCGCCGCCGTGCGGGCCGTCCTGCTTGCCGACCACCTCGAGCAGCAGCCACGGGATCGCGCCCGGCGCGACGTACGCGGGATCCGCCGACTGGTCGACGAGCCGCACCCACACGGTGCTCGTGTCGCGCGAGTGCTGCCACGCGGGGCGCACGGTGCCGCTCTCGATCGGGTTGGGGCTGAAGAAGTGCGTGGTGAGCTGCCTGCCGTTGTCACTGAACAGCGTCGCCACGGGCGTGAACAGCGTCCACGCGAAGCCGAGACCGGCGGGCTGGCAGACGTAGTTCTGCGTGCCGACGGCGTGCCCCACGAGGAACGCGCGGCTGCCGGCGTCCGCCTCGAGGTTGGCCGGCACGGGCGGCGGCGTCACGCGTTCCGCGCGGGCCGGCGGCGCGAGCGAAGCCGCGACGGCCACGGCGAACGCCGCGGCGCACGCCGCCCGCAGGGTGCGATGCGTCAGGTGCTTTCGAGCTGCGATTCCGCGATGCATGGCGATTCTCCTCCCGCGACGTCGGCGCGGGTCGTTCGTGCGAAGCCGGATCGATGCGGGAAACGAGATCCCGAAGCGGCGGCGTCGTGGGCGCGAACGTCAGCCTACGCAGCGCGGCGACGGAAGCCGTTACCGCGCGCGTACCGATTCCTTACCTGTGGGAGGGGCGCGCTCGTGCGCGCGCTGGAATGACGCCGCGTGCGCGGCGCTCGCTACTCCACGTAGCCGAGGCTGCGGAGCTGGCTCTCGGTGCTCGCCTGGATCCGGTGCGGAACGTCGCGCGCGGGGCTCGCGCCGCCGCCCTCGTAGGTCGCGATGCGTCGCGGCTCGGGGGCTCCGTCGAGCAGCTCGAGACGCGCGACGCCGTCGGCGTCGTCCGCGACCGGGAAGCCGAGCGCGGCCAACGCAGTCGGCGCGACGTCGAGGATCGAGATCTCGCGGCGCTCGCGCTGCGGGGCGATGCCCGGGCCGGCGGCGATCCAGATGCCGTCGACGCGGTGCGTTCCGAAGCCGCGACGCGGATCCGGCTGGGAGCCGTGATCGCTCAGCACGAACACCGTGACGCCGTCGCCGAGCGTCGCGAGCAGGCGCCCGAGCGCGGCGTCGGTCCAGCGGTACGCAGCGCGCACGAAGTCGCGACACTCGGCCAGCTCGGCGGCGTCGATCGGCGCGTACGCCTCGGGCGCGTGGCAGCGCCAGAATGCGTGCGACGCCCGATCCGTGATGGTGAAGACGTGCGCGAAGAGCGCCCAGTCCGGGATGCTGCGCGCCAGCTCCTGCGCCGTCGCGAGCTGCCGCTCGGCGACGTCTTCGAGATGCTCGAAGAGCGGCCGGCGCAGGTCGCGGTCTTGCGAGACGCGCCAGCCGGCGGCCTCGACCACGTACATCGAGTCGCCCTGCACGCGCTGCAGCAGAGCGGCGTCGCTCGTGAAGGGATGCAGCGGCGCGAGCGGATCCTGGAAGATCGGGGTGCTGTAGATCGCGCCGTCCTCGAGCGCGCGCAGGCGGAAGCGGCCCGGCACGCCCGAGAGATCCGCGGTCAGCCACGGCGACCACTCGCCGGGCGCGAGCTCCAGCGCGTGCCCCGCCGCCTCGACGCGGCGCTTGCCGTCGGCGCGCACTTCGAAGCGGACCGGGATGGCTTCGAGGCGGCTCGACAGCAGCTCGCGCCGGATCAGCGCCTCGATCGCGAAGTGGCGCAGGCGCGATCGCGGCGGCGTCTCCGCCTCCCCGATCACGACCTCGCCGGACGCGACTCCGTCGCGTGTAGGAAGCACGGCGGTCGGCACGAGCGCGCCCGGCCGATCGCGCGTCGAGAGCACGCGCCCGAGCACCTGCTGCTCCTCCATCGGCGGCGGCTTCGTGAGGCTCGGGATCGGGAAGCCCGAGACGAGCGCGCCGTGCACCTGCGACGGCGGCCAGCTTCCCGGCACGTTCACGGCGATCGCCGGCAGGCCCGCGCTGCCGACGACGTTCCAGAGCAGCGCGGCGCGCCGGTTGCCCGCGTACGCGACGTCCCAGCCCGTGATGCCGTGCTTCTCGGCGCTCTTGCCCGAGAAGATCGACGACCACGCCACGGGCGAGTAGGTCGGCTCGATCGAGCGCAGCACGCCGGCGGCCCCGCCTCCGACGAGGCGCGCGAGGTTCGGCAGCTCGCCCGCGGCGAGCATCGGGTCGATCACCTGCCAGTCGCCGCTGTCGATTCCGATCAGGGCCACGCGCTGCGCGACGCCCGGCGCGGGCTGGACCGGCACCACGGGCGGCGCCGGAAGGATCGGCGGCTGGACGGGCGAGCCCGCGAACGCGGTCGCGACGCCGGCGGCGCAGAGCGCGCCGAGCGCGATCGTTCCGCTGCGTCCCACCGCGAGCGCGAGCGCGGCCGCGCCGAGCGCCATCGCGAGCGCGGCCGGCAGGTAGACCCAGTAGCTGCGGTCGACGAGCTCGCGCGTGACGAGCGCCGGGACGACGCCGAACACCAGCAGCGCGGCGGCGGCGAGCGTCGTGCGCGGCCGGCCGGGGCAGATCGCGCGCGCGAGCGGACCGAGGATCGCGCCCAACACGAAGCCGGCGCCGCCGTGCAGCAGTGCGACGGCGACGGCGTCGCGCGCCGCGAGCGCGTGGTCGAGGCTCCACAGGACGCCGGTGCCGAGCGAGACGAGCGCGGGGACGCTGCGTTCGAGGGCGAGCGGCGCGCGCGCGGCGTGTGCACCCGGCACGCTCGTGCGGAGCGGGAGGAACCGATCGAAGCGCGCGGCGAGGTCGGGCTCTTGCATCGTCATCGCGATGGTTGTGCCCGAGCCGCGTCGCGACGGCGTGACGCGAACGAGGCGTTTCTTCGGCGAGGGCGAGTAGGCCTCCCGGCTAGCGGCCGGGTCCCCCGGCGGAACGCGGCGCGATCCAGATCTGACGCGAGCGCGCGACGATGCGGCCCCGCTCGTCGACGAGCGCGGTCGCCGCGGTGTGGCGGCGCTCGTCGCGCGCGAGCGACCAGCCGACGACGCGCAGGCGCGCGCCGGCGCGCAAGGGGCGCGTGACCGTCGCCGTCATGCGCCCGAGCAGGAGCGGTTCGCGCGGGCGGCCCAGCGTCGCGCCGAAGTAGCCCGGGCAGTCGAGCGCCGCCCACACGAAGACCGGATCGACGACGCCGCCGCGGCCGGCGAGGTCCGCGCCGGGAGTCCAGTGCGCGGCCGACACGCCGGCGCCCGGCACGTCCACGGGCAGGATCCGCAGCCCGTCGCCGTGCCCGCGCGCGGGACCGCACACGAAGCAGCCGGGAAAGGGATGGACGAAGTCGGGAGCCGGCGCGCCTTCGATGTCCGCGGCGCGCGGGATCGCGGGCGGCTCGTCGGGAGCGGCGTCCACCGCGCGCGCCTCGGCGATCGGATTGCCGTCGGGATCGGCGAGCGCGAGCGCCGCGCCGGAGGTCTCGTCGTGGCGCGCGAAGAGCGGCACGCCGAGCGGCGCCGGCCGGCGCAGCGTGACCTCGACGGCGCCCGCGGCCCCGAGGCGCGCCGCCAGCCAGCCCGCGACGTAGCCGCCGTTGCCGGTTCCGGGCGGCCCGCAGAACCGCGGAGCGATGACGAGCGGAGCGGCGTCGAAGCGGGAAGCGCTCGCGCGCTCGATCGTGAGGGCGGTGGTCATGGCGTCTCCTTCGCCACGCATCCTGTCCCAGGCCGGCGCTGCGGCCTTTACCGGCTCCTTACCGTTGCCGGATCTGCGCGCGCACGCGGCTCGGGCTTGCGGCGCGCGGCTTTTGCGATGGACTCGGCCCTTCGCTCCGGCTCGGCCTGCGGGAGGAAACCTTGCGGCGGACGTTCGCGATGCTGCTCTGCGTGGCCGTCGTCTGCGCGTGCGCGGGCGGCCCGCGCACGCCGCGGCCCGCGCCGCCGCGGCCGGCCGACGTGCGCGCGCTGATCGCGCGGCTGCTGCCGGAGAAGACGCCGGATCGCGCGGGCTGGGCCGCCGACGTCTACGCCGCGTTCGCGGCGCTCGAGCTCGAGACGAGCGCGGCGAACCTGTGCGCGGCGCTCGCGGTGACGGAGCAGGAGTCGGGCTTCCAGGCCGATCCGCCCGTCGCGAACCTGCCGAAGATCGCGCGCGCCGAGATCGACCGGCGCGCCGCGCAGCTCGGCGTGCCGAAGCTCGCGGTGGATCTCGCGCTGCGGCTGCGCTCGCCCGACGGACGCAGCTACGCCGAGCGCATCGCGAAGGTGCGCACGGAGCGCGAGCTCAGCGAGATCTTCGAGGCGTTCACCGGCAGCGTGCCGATGGGGCGGCGCCTGTTCGCGGGCTGGAACCCGGTGCGCACCGGCGGGCCGATGCAGGTCGGCATCGCGTTCGCCGAGCAGCACGCGGCGAGCCGTCCCTATCCGTATCCCGTCTCGGAGCCGGCGTCCGGCGCAATCCGCCGCGAGGTGTTCACGCGCCGCGGCGGCCTGTACTTCGGCATCGCGCACCTGCTGGACTACCCGGCCGAGTACGACGCGCACCTGTATCGCTTCGCGGACTTCAACGCCGGCCGCTGGGCGAGCCGCAACGCCGCGTTCCAGCACGCGATCAGCGTCGCGTCCGGGATTCCGCTCGCGCTCGACGGCGACCTCGTCCGCCGCGGCGCCGACGCGGCGCCGGGCGAGACCGAGCTCGCCGCGCGCACGCTCGGCGCGCGCATCGACGCGAGCGACGCCGCGATCCGGCGCGCGCTCGAAGAGGGCGACGGCCCGGAGCTCCAACGCACCACGGTGTACCGTCGCGTGTTCGCGCTGGCGGAGCAGCTCGAGCGCCGGGCGCTGCCGCGCGCGCGCGTGCCCGACATCGACCTGCGCGGACCGAAGATCCAGCGCAAGCTCACCACGAAGTGGTTCGCGGAGCGCGTCGACGGGCGCTACCGCCGCTGCCTGGCGCGCGCGAGCGGCGCCTAGGCGATTCCGCCGATGTCCGCGCGCGCGCCGCGGCACTAGCGTCCCGCGCCGAAGCGCTGGAGCGCGGTGCGCGCCCGGCCCCGCCACGGACGTCGAAACGATGAAGGAGGGGGGATGCGGCTCGCGTCGTCTCGTTGGCTGATCGCGCTCGCGTGTCTGTGCGCGCCGCCCGCGGCGCGCGCGGACGTCGTGCTGGTCGGGCGCCTCACGTCGCCCGGCGTCGGCGCGGAGCTCACGGCGGGCGCGCAGGCGCCGTCGGTCTCGCCGGACGGGCGCTACGTCGCGTTCGCCTCGTCGTCGAACAACCTGGGCGTGCCGTCCAACGGTTCGCTCAACGTCTACCGCTACGACCTCGTGAGCGACGTCTTCGAGCTCGCGACGCAGAACCTCGGAACGGGCAACAGCAGCGCGCCGTCGATCAGCGCCGCCGGCCTCGCGCTCGCCTTCCAGTCCGAGGCGAACGACCTCGCGGTCGGCAATCCCTCGGGCGGCACCGACGTCTTCTACAGCGTCGCCGTCGACGCGGGCGGCGGCGCGATCGGCTTCGAGACCTACCTCGTCAGCCAGGGCATGGGCGGCGCGGCGCCGAACGGCGCGTCGCAGGACGCGTCGCTCTCGGCCGACGGCCGCTGGGTCGCCTTCCACTCGTCGGCTTCGAATCTGGTCGCCGGCGACACGAACGGCGGGCCGGACATCTTCGTCGCCGACGCCAACGATCTGTTCTCGACACCGCAACGCGTCAGCGTGACCGGCGCAGGCGTGCAGATCGACGGTCCGAGCCGCGCGCTCTCGCCGAGCGCGATCTCGGCCGACGGCCGCTACGTCGCCTTCGCGGTGGACACGCCGGTGTCGATCGACGGCTCCAACGCGGGCACGCTCGAGGACGTGTTCGTGCGCGACCGCGTCGCCGGCACGACGAGCCTCGTCAGCAAGAGCACGGCCGGCGTGGCGGGCAGCAGCTCGTCCGACATGGCGGCGATCTCGCCGAGCGGGCGCTTCGTCGCGTTCCGGTCGTTCTCGAGCAACCTGGTGACGAGCGCCAGCGGCAGCCGGATCTACGTGCGCGACCGCCAGCAGGGCGCCACGACCAACATGCCGCTGCCGCCGGGCGCGGCGAGCTGCGAGGACCCGCGCGTCTCCGACTCCGGCGACGTCGTCGCGCAGTGCAACATGAACGCCGGCTTCGCGCAGGCGTTCCTGTGGGATCCCGCCGGCGAGGGCGCGCTGTATCAGCTCAGCACCTCGCTGACGGACGGCCAGGGCAACGGCGCCTCGGGCAACTTCAGCGGCATCAGCGCCGACGGCGCCGTCATGGTCTTCGACTCCGCCGCCAGCGACCTCGTGCCGGACGACGCGAACAACACGCTCGACGTGTTCGTGGTGATTCCCGAGCCGGGCGTCGCGAGCGGATGGCTGGCGGCGGTGGCGGCGCTCGCGGCGCTCGCGCGGCGCCGCGGGCGAAGAGCGCCTCCCAGCTAGCCGAGCCGCGCGCGGCGGGCGAGCAGCTCGCGCAGGGTCGGGAGATCCACCGGCTTCACGAGGTGCGTGTCGAAGCCGGCGGCTTCCGACGTGCGGCGGTCCGCGTCCTGGCCGTAGCCCGTCATGGCGACGATCAGCGCGTCCGCGAGCCCGTCCTCGCGCATCGCACGGCACGCGTCGTAGCCGCTGCGCTTGGGCAGGCCGATGTCGAGCAGCACCACGTCGGGCCGCTCGGCGCAGGCGCGCGCGACGGCTTCGTCGCCGTCGTGCGCGATCGACACGGCGTGTCCGTCCATCTCGAGCAGCAGCGCCATGCTCTCGGCCGAGTCGCGCAGGTCGTCGACGACGAGAACGCGCAGCGGCCGCGCGGTCTTCGGGGGCGCCGTCGCCTTCGGCGCCGCTTGCGTCTGTGGCTCGTCCGGCAGGCACGGCAGGCGCACGACGAACTCGCTGCCGCGGCCGCGGCCCTCGCTGTGCGCCTCGACGCGGCCGCCGTGCATCGCGACCAGGCTCTTCACCAGCGAGAGCCCGATGCCGAGGCCGCCGTCCGCGCGGTCGAGCTGGTGGTCCACCTGGAAGAACAGGTCGAACACGCTGCCGAGCGCGGCGGGGTCGATGCCCTGCCCGCTGTCGCGCACGCGCAGCACGGCCTCCGCCGCGCCGCCGTCGCCGGCGCGCTCGAGCGAGATCCGGATGCGGCCGCCCCGGTCGGTGTACTTGGCCGCGTTGTGCAGCAGGTTGCCGACGACCTGGACCAGGCGCGCGAAGTCGCCGTCGACCGGCAGCGGCTCGCGCGGCAGCACGACGTCGAGCCGATGGCCGCGCGCCTCGACAAACGGGCGGCTCGTCTCGACGGCGTGGCGCACCGCGGTCGCGAGCTCGAGCGGCCCTTTTTGGAGCTGGATCATGCTGCGCGACACGCGCGCGACGTCGAGGAGGTCGTCCACCAGCCGCGCCATGTGCTCCACCTGGCGCTCGATCATGTCGCGCGCGCCGTCGAGCGTCGGCTCCTTCGGGCCGACCAGGCGGATGATCTCGACCGCGTTGCGGATCGGCGCCAGCGGATTGCGCAGCTCGTGGCCGAGCATCGCGAGGAACTCGTCCTTGCGCCGATCGGCGAGCCGCAGCGCCGCCTCCGCGCGCTTGCGGTCGGTGACGTCGTGCCCCTCCGCCACCAGCAGCACGATCTCGCCGCGCTCGTCGCGAACCGGCGAGAGCGAGAAGTCGACGGTGCCGTCGCTGCCGTCGCCGCGCCGGTAGTCGAGCTCGAAGCGCAGCAGCTCGCCCGCGCGCGCGCGCCGGATGGCCTCGCGCACGCGGTCGCGCTCGTCCGGGCGCTGCGAGAACCAAACCGCTTCCCACAGCCGGGTGCCGACGACGTCGCCGGCGGAGGTTCCCATCCCGGCGAGCGCGCTGCGGTTGGCCTCGAGGACGGTGCCGTCCGGCGCGAGCAGCGCGATGTAGTGGAAGGCGGAGTCGAAGATGCCGCGCAGACGCCGTTCGCGGTCGCGCAGGGCGGCCTCGGCGCGCGCGCGCTCGAGCCGCAGGTGCACGCGCGCCGCGACCTCCTGGAGCAGCACGACCTCGTCGTCGCGCACGGCGACCACGCCGCCCGCGCGGAGCTGCGCGAGGAACGCGTCGCCGAGGCGCTCGGCGAGCCGCCCGTCGTCGCCCACGGCCTCCGCGCCGCCGAGTACGGCCAGCGCTGCGCCGTCCGCGCCGGCGCCGTGGAAGCTCGCGTGCGCGACGTCGAAGTGACGCGCGACGAGTCGCGCGGCGGCCTCCGCAATCTCGAGCGGCGACGAGAGCGGCGCCAGCGCGGTGCCGAGATCGGACAGGAACGCCAGCGCGAGCTGGGCGCGGCGGCGATCGGTCACGTCGGTCACGAGTGCCACCAGGTGCGCCGGCGCGCCCGACTCGTCGCGCAGCAGCGACACGAACTTCTGCACCCAGACCGGCGCGCCGTCGCGGCGCACGTAGCGGTTCTCGATCTCGAAGAACGGCAGCTCCTCGTCCATCAGCCGGCGCACCGCGGCGAGGTTCTCCGCGCGGTCGTCGGGATGCACGAGGTCCGCGAACGCGATCTCGCGCAGCTCCTTCTCCGTGTAGCCGACGATCGCGGAGAAGGCGGCGTTGCACTCGAGGAAGCGGCCCGTCCAGTCGGTGAACGCGATGCCCGTCGCCGCGTGATCGAAGATGTTGCGAAAGCGCGCCTCGCTCGCGTGCATCGCGGCTTCGGCGCGCTTGCGCTCGCCGATGTCCTGCACCTCGATCACGGTGCCGACCGGCTTGCCGTCGGCGTCGCGGATCGGGCTCGCGGTGAACGCGACGTCGTAGAAGCGGCCGTCCTTGTGGACGAACACATCCTCGCCGCGCTCGCGGTCGTTCGACGGGAACGCGCGGTCGATCGGGCATTCGGCGAGCGGGACCGGGGAGCCGTCGGGCCGCGTGTGGTGGATGGCGTCGTGCAGCGGCCGGCCGCGCAGCTCGTCGATCGTGAAGCCGGTCATTTGCTCGGCGGCCGGGTTCATGAAGACGCACTCCTGCCGCGCGTCCATCAGGAAGAGCGCCAGGCTCGCGTTGTCGGTGACCGACGCCAGCAGCCGCTGCTGCTCCTGCAGCGCGTCCGCCACCGTCGCGCGCTCCGACACGTCGCGCGCGGCCGCGTCGTACTCGCGCACGCAGCCGTCCTCGATGCGGCCCGCGATCGAGACGAGCATCAGCTTGCGGTGGCCCGCGCGGTCGAGGTGCTCGGTGCGCGCCTGCGCGAGGCGGTGATCGCTCGCGACGAGCCGCAGCATCATCGCCTCGTTGTCCGCGGTGCGCGGCAGCACGTCGCCGAGCGGCTGGCCGGCGAGGTCCTTGGCGCGGTCGTAGCCGTGCCAGCGCGCGAAGCCGTCGCCGACGGCGACGAAGAACGCCTCGCGGTAGATCCAGTCGACCTGCTCGTGCGGCGCGAGGCGCAGCGGCAGCGGCTCGCGCAGGCGCACGTGGAACACCATGTCCGAGGTGTTCTCGAGCAGGAAGCGGTAGCGCTCCTCGGAGCTCACGTTCGATCGAGTTCCGAGCTGCGTGCGCACGGCTGGCGCGAATGGCGTCGCACGAATCCCCCAGCGCCCCCGCCAGGATCCCGATGCTAACGCGACGGTCGCCGCGCGCAGCCCGTTCCCGCCTTCGCGCGCGGCGGAAATTCTTACACCCCGGCGCGCGACGCGGCGTCAGTACCCCTGGACGCTGCGCGCCTTGCGGAACTGCTCCCAGCCCGGCGGCTGGGTGTTGAGCTGCTGGTCGACCTGCACGTGCAGCACGGCGGGCTTGCCCGCGGCGACGGCGCGCGCGAGCGCGGGCTCCATGTCCTCGATGCGCTCGACGCGCTCGCCGTGGCAGCCGAGGCTGCGCGCGAGGTCGTCGTACGCGACGCGCGCGAGGTCGATGCCGCGGCCCGCCCAGTCGTCGGCGCCGTGTCCCTGCGCGAGGTACGCGGTCTTCTCCATGCCCCACGCGTCGTCGACCGCGACCACCACCACGATCGGAAGCTTCTCGCGCGCCGCGGTCTCGAGCTCCATCGGATGGAAGCCGAACGCGCCGTCGCCGGTGATCAGGCACACCGGCCGGTCGGGCGCGGCCAGCTTGGCGCCGAGCGCGAACGGAAGCCCGGTGCCGAGGTATCCCATCTTCACCGAGTAGAGGAAGCTCGGCGACGAGAGGATCGGGTGGAACGCGACACCGGTCAGCGTCGTGTTGCCGCCGTCGAGCACCGTGATCGACTCGGGCGGGAAGTGCTGGCGGATCGCCATCACCATGCGGCCCGGGTTGACGCCGGTCGTGCACGCGGTGCCGAGGTACGCGATGCCGGTCTGCATGGTCTCGGCGCTCTTCTCGCGGTAGCGCGCGAGGTCGGCCGGCGCGCCGCGCGGACCGGTGAGCTTGCGCACCGCCTCGAGCAGCGCCGCGAGCGAGAGCCGCGCGTCCGCCACGATCCCGAGGTCCACCGGGCGGTTCAATCCGATCGACATTGGGTCGGCGTCGATCTGGATCGTCGTCTGACGCGACGGGTCGCCCCACATCGGCGGGCCGCCCCAGCCGTCGTACTCGCCGAGCCGCGCGCCCACGACCAGGACGGCGTCGGCCTCGGCGCGCGCGAGGCCCGCGCCGTTGAGATCGAAGGGATGGAAGCAGTGCGGATGGCTCTCGGCGATCACCCCGCGCGCGCCGAGGCTCGTGCCCATCGTCGCGCCGAGGTGCTCGCCGAGCGCGACGAGCTCCTTGCCGGCGTCCGCCCAGAGCGCGCCCTTGCCGGCGTGCAGGTGGATGCGGCGCGCGTTCGCGAGCAGCTCCGCCGCGCGCGCGATCGCGCTCGGATCGCCCGCGCCCATGCTGGTCACGCGGTAGCGCGCGGCCTCGTGGATCGGCGGCAGCCGCTCCGCGTCGATCTTCTCGAGCAGCAGCTCGTCGGGGATCGCGAGGTAGGCGGGTCCCGGGCGGCCCGTCATCGCGGCGCGGAACGCCGCGCGCATCATCTCGGGCAGCCGCTCCCACTGGCGCACCGTCGCGGCGTACTTGGTGATCGGCCGCGCCATGCTCTCGGTGTCGGCCGACTGCCAGGCGCCGCCGCGGTTCGGATCGCTCTTGATGCGCGGCCGCAGCGTTCCGATCGCGACGATCGGATGTCCCTCGGCGTGCGCGGACACCACGCCCGCGAGCATGTTGCCCGTGCCGCAGCCCGGGTTGCCGATCACGACGGCGGGCTTGCGCGCGATGCGCGTGTAGCCCTCGGCGACGTGCACCGCGGCCTCTTCGTGGTGCGCGTTGACGTAGCGAATGCCGTAGCGCTGCGTGTGCAGCACGATCGGGATGTGCGCGCCGTCGATGATGCCGGTGACCAGCTCGATCCCTTCCGCGTGCAGACAGCGGACCAGCAGCTCGCCGACGGTGATCTCGGCCATGGCAGGCGTCTCCTCTCTCGTTCAGTCCGCTCGGAACTGGATCGCGCGCACTCCGCTCATCGCCCGGCCCGCCGTGATGCGGGCTCGATCACGAGGCCGGCGAGGCCGCGCACGTTGCTCGAGTGCATGCGCTCGACGCCGTCGGCCGGCGTCTCGTAGTCGGGCCAGCGGCGCAGGAACTCCTCGATGCCGATCCGCGACTCGAGCCGCGCGAGCGACGCGCCCAGGCAGAAGTGGCGGCCGTAGCCGAAGCCGAGGTGCAGCTCGATGTCGCGGCGCACGTCGTAGCGGTCGGGATCCGCGAAGCGGCGCTCGTCGCGGCCGCTCGCGCCGTTCACGAGGAGCACGCGCGCGTGCTTCGGTATGCGCGCGCCGTGCAGCGCCACCTCGCGCGTCGTGATGCGGCCCTGGTACTGCGAGGGCGGGTCGAAACGCAGCGTCTCCTCGACGGCGTTGGCGATCCAGTGCGGTTCGCGCACGAGGATGCGCCGCTGGTCGGGGCTGCGCGCCAGCTCGAGGAACGCGGTCGCGAGCAGCTTCGTCACCGTCTCGTTGCCCGCGGTCGCGAGCAGGATGAAGAACGAGCGGATCTCCTCGTCGGCGAGCCGCTGCGCGCCGCCGTCGTCGGCCTCGACCTCGACCTGCACGAGGTCGCTCATGAGGTCGTCCTTCGGCGCGCGGCGGCGCTCGGCGATCTGCGCGTCCCAGTACGGGATCAGCTCGAGCGACGCGCGGATCGCCTCGGGCGTCGGGTGCGGGTTGCCCGGCTCGCGGTGCAGCATCAGATTCGCCTTGCTCTGCACCATGGCGCGATCGGCTTCGGGGATGCCGAGCAGCGTGCTGATCACGTCCATCGGCAGCCGCGCGGTGAACTCGCGCACGACGTCGAAGCGCGGCCGGCCGACCAGCGCGTCGAGGTGGCGCGCCGCGATCGCGCGGATCATCGGCTCGAGCGCGCGCACCCGGTTCAGCGTGAACGCCTTCGAGACCAGCTTGCGGTAGCGCGTGTGGCGCGGCGCATCCATGTAGATCATGAGGCCCATCGCGTCCTTCGGGCCGTCCATGAACTCGAGGCTGGTGCCCCAGGTCGACGAGTACGTCGCCGGGTCGAGGAAGGCGTCGAGGTTGTCCTGGAAGCGCGTCAGCGCCCAGAAGTCGAGGCGCTCGTTGCGGTAGGCGGGCGCCTCGTCGCGCATCCAGCGGTAGACGGGATACGGGTCCTGGTCGAGCTCGTACGAGAACGGGTCGTACTCGAGATCGGCGCGGGGAAGGGCTCGCGACATCGAGCACACGCTACCACGCGCTTCGGCGCGCGGGCGCGCGTCGCATCGCGTGCGCACTCGCCGCTGCACGCGCCGCGCGGCGGCGCATTGCAGCGCACGGCCGCTGCGTGCTCGACGTCTCGAATGTCGCCTTCGCCGACGCCGCGACCGTGCCGCTCGACGCCTCGTCCGGCTTCGCGCCGGCCAATCGTCGTTCCCATTCGTCGCGGACGGCCAGCGCTTCGCTCGCTCGATCGCGAGCCGCGCCGCATCTCCGCCGGCACCGGCGGCCCGCGTGTGCGCGGGCGGGTCGGCCGCGCCGCGGCCGGGGGACCGAGAGCCCGGCTGCGCAGCGCGCCGGCAGCGCACGGGCAGCGGCGCGGCGGCGGACGAGCAGCCGCCGTCACGCCGCGACTCGAAGCTTTCGTCACCCGGTCCGCTCGACGGGGCACTCAACCGATACGGGTCGGGCGCCACGGAAGTCGGACACCCTCCGGGGACCGGCTTTGTCGGAACACGACCGAGACTTACCCTGACCGGGCCGCGCGACACGAACGACGTTCGACCCCGAGGCCGACGGAGGAAGCGATGGAAGCCACCGAGCGGATCGCCGAGAAGCTGACCCGCGCCTCGCAGAAGTTCTTCTACGACGTCACCACCAAGCTCGATTGGCCCGCGACGCTCGATCACTCGACGTGGTGCATGTCGCCCGAGCTGGTCTCGCTCCACGGCACCCCGCTCTGGGACGAGATGGACGACGAGGCGCGCCGCAAGCTCGCCTTCTACGAGATCGCCGGCTTCTTCAGCATGACGCTGAACGGCGAGCGCCCGCTGCTCGAAGGCATGAGCCACCGCATCTACACGCTCGAGAAGCGACTCCCGGTGCTCGAGTACCTGCACCACTTCCTCGACGAAGAGAACAAGCACATGATGATGTTCTCCGGCTATCTGCGGCGCTACGTCGGGAAGGTGTACCCGGAGAAGAAGATCCCGTTCGCGCGGCCGATGGCGAAGGGCGAAGAGGACATCGCGTTCTTCCTGAAGGTGCTGATCGTCGAGGAGCTGTCGGACTACTACAACGTCCACATGGGCCACGACGAGCGGCTGCCCAAGATCATCCGCGACATCAACTGGACGCATCACGTCGACGAGGCGCGCCACGTCCACTTCGGCCGCAACTACATGAAGCAGCTCTGGGACCAGCACACCCCGGCGTGGTCGCCCGAGCAGCTCGCGTCGTTCCGCGGCTGGCTGGTCGACTACATCAATGCGAGCTGGCGCGACTTCTACCACCCCGGCGTCTACAAGGACGCCGGCTTCGCCGATCCCTACGCCGCGCGCAAGCTGGCGATCGAGTCGCCCGTCTGCCGCGCGCACCGGCAGAAGTGCTCGGAGCGCTTCCTCTCCAACCTGGTGGATTCGGGCGTGCTGCCCGCGATCCCGGAGCTGGCATGAACGACGTCGTGATCAAGGACCGACTGCGCGGCTGGATCTTCGACCGCGCCAAGGACAAGCCCGCCGAGCTGAAGGACGACACGCCCGTCCTCGAGAGCGGCATCCTCTCCTCGCTCGACGTGGTCGAGCTGATCCTCTTCATCGAGGAGATCAAGGGCGAGGAGGTCGCGGTGGACGCGCTCGAAGCCGACTCGATCCGCGACGTCAACGCGATCTACGCCACCTTCTTCGCGAGCTGAGTCAGGGCGCGAAGACCAGGTCCCACGCGACCTTCCGATCGCTCTTCCCGTTCGGCGTGCGCGGCATGTCCGTCGCGACGGCGATCTTGCGCGGGACCATGTAGGCCGGGAGCCGGCCCTGGAGCGCGGCGGCGACGTCCCGCTTCGTCGTCCCCGGCGCGAGCACGACCAGCGCGCCGATGCACTTCTCGTCCATGACGGGGCTGTCGTTGAAGACGACGACGCCTTCGAGCACGCCGTCGATCTTGAGCAGCACCGACTCGATCTCGCCGAGCTCGATGCGGTTGCCCATGTACTTGATCTGCTGATCGCGGCGCCCGACGAACAAGATCGAGCCGTCGGGCCCGATGCGGCCGAGGTCGCCGGTGCAGTAGATCGGGTCGTGGAAGAGATCGTGGCGCGGGTTCTGCACGAATGCGGCGCGCGTGCGCTCGGGATCGCCGAGATAGCCGTACGCAACCGAGTTGCCGCGCACGACGATCTCGCCCTCGGCGCCCGGCTCGGCGGAGAGCGAGCCGTCCTCGCGGCGCACGAACACCTCCATGTTGCGGCGCGGCTTCCCGATCGGGATCGCGGTCGCGTCGGGATCGGGCTTCTCGCGGATCACGTGGTAGGTGCAGTCCACGGTGATCTCGGTCGGGCCGTACATGTTGGTGAACTGGATGTCCGGGTAGAGCTCCATCCAGCGGCGCACGACGTCGGGCGGCAGCACCTCGCCAGCGGCGATCACGTGGCGCAGCGCCGGGAACGAGTCGGGCGCGAGGCGGCCCGACTTCAGCAGGATCGTCATCACGCTCGGCACGCAGAAGAAGGTGGTGACGCCGCGCTCGCGCAGCCACGAGATCATCTTGGGCATGATCAGATTGAGGTCGTCGTGCACGAGGTGCAGCGAGGCGCCGGTCTTGAAGGCGCAATAGAGGTCGAAGGTCGAGTTGTCGAAGTAGAGCGGCGCGTGGTTGGCAAGGACGTCGCGGTCGCTGAGCGCGTAGGTCTCCACGCACCACTCGATGTAGTCCACGATCATCTGGTGGCTGATCATCACGCCCTTCGGCGTGCCGGTGGAGCCGGACGTGAAGAGCACGTACGCGACGTCGATGGAGAGGTTCGCGTAGTCGAGCGGGTCGCCCGGATCCTCGGGCGCACGATCGAGGCTCACGACGTCGAGCCGCGCGGCGCTCGGGCAGATCTCGCGCAGGCGCGCCTCGGTGGCGGCGTCGACGATCACCTGACGCGCGCGCGTCGCGGCGAGGATCGACTCGATGCGCGGGCCCGGCGACGTCGTGTCGAGCGGGACGTAGGTGCAGTCGGCCTTCAGGATGGAGAGGATCGCCTCGATCGCGTGCACGCCCTTCTTGAGGAAGAGCGGCACGAAGTCGCCGCGCCGGGCGCCGCGCCGGCGCAGCTCGCGGGCGCGCGCGTTGGTGCGCGACTCGAGCTCGCCGTAGGAGATCGCGTCCTGCGCGCACGAGACGGCCAGCTTGGCCGGGAAGCGTCGCGCGGACTCGCTGAAGTACTGCTGGACGAGCGTGGTCACCACGGGCTTTGCTCCATCAGGGTTCCCCACACGGCCGCGAGGCGGTCCGCGCCGACCCGGCGCAGGATCGCGTTGCGGCGCGCGAGCCGCTCCGGCCCGAGGCGCCGGTTGGCCTCCATGCGCGCGAGCGACTCGCGCTGCACGAAGCCGGTGCGCGGCCGGCGCCGCGCCTCGAAGCGCGCGAGCGCGGGCGCGACGCCGTCGCCGGCGGCCAGCGCATCGCACAGCACGGCTGCGTCCTCGAACGCCATCGCACCGCCTTGTGCCAGGGTCGGCGCGCTCGCGTGCGCCGCGTCGCCGATCAGCACGCATCGGCCCCGGTGCCAGGGCTCTTGAGCGACGTTCCAGTAGCGCGAAGGGACGAGGGCCGTCGCCTCGCCGACGCCGTCGATCACCTCGCGCGCGGGGCCCTCGAAGTCGGCGAAGAGCGCGCGCAGCTGGGCGTGCGGCGGATCGCCCTGCGCGAGCGGCAGCGCGACGTCCGCGGGACCGGCCCCGCAGTACACGGCGTCGCCGGGCAGCGGGTGCAGCAGCAACGTGCGGCCGTCGCCCAGCATGTAGAGCGGGTCGTCGAGCCCGCGCGGGCGCCGCGCGACGAAGCGCCAGCCCGCGAAGCCCGCGATCGGCGCGGGCGCGGGCGCGCCGAACACGAGCGCGCGCACGCGCGATTGCACGCCGTCGGCGCCGATCACGAGGTCGTACTGCGCGCGGCTGCCGTCGGAAAGCAGCGCGCCGGCGCGTTCGCCTTGCGTGTCGAGGCGCTCGACGCTGACGCCGCAGCGCGGGCGCAGCGGCGCGGCGGCGTCGAGCAGCGCGCGGCGCAGCGCGGCGCGGTGCACGCTCGCGAAGTCGGGCCACGCGGGACGCCGGCCCGCGACGTCGACGTGGAACAGCTCGCGATGGCGGTGGTCGCTGAAGCGCACGCGCGCGACGGGCCGGCCGACCGCGCGCACGCGATCGCCGGCGCCGAGCCGGTCGAGCGCGGCGAACGCGTTGCCCGTGAGCAGGATGCCGGCGCCGGCGTCCGCGGCATCGCCGTCGCGCAGCTCGAGCCACTCCACCTCGGCGCCCGCATCGCGCAGTCCCGCGGCGACCGCGGCGCCCGCGAGGCCCGCTCCGACGATCAGCACGCGGAGCGGCCCGCTCACGACGGCGCCCGCGTCTCCGCCCGCACCTGCTGCATGCGCCAGAGCAGCTCGTCCACGACGCGCCAGCCGTCCATCGCGCCGCGACACGAGAGCTCGAACATGCGCAGGCTCTCGCCGGCTTCCACCTTCACGCGCGGCAGGCTGCCCGCCGCGGCGCCCGGGCGGATCGCGCCGTGCAGCGCGTTGAACACGACCTCGTAGCCGACCTCGGTGAGCATGCGCTCGGTCGCCTCGTTGAAGTCGGCGCGCGTGCCGAACGGATACGCGAACGCGCGCGGCGGCGCGCCGAGGCGCTCCGCGAGCAGCGCGCGCGAGCGCTCCGCCTGCGCGCGCGCGTCGCCGAGCGAGAGCCGCCCGAGCGAGACGTGGTCGAAGGCGTGCGAGCCGATCTCGACGCCGGCGTCGCGCACGCGCGCGAGCTCGTCCCACGCGAGGAACGGCTCGGGCGCGTCGGGACCGACGCCGCTGCCGATGCAGCCCGCGGAGACGAAGAACACCGCCGGCACGCCGTGCTCGCGCAGCACCGGCAGCGCGACGTCGAGCACGCTGCGGTAGCCGTCGTCGATCGTGACGAGGACGGCGTCGGGCGCGAGCGCGCGGCGGCCCGCGGCGAACGCGAGCACGTCGTCGAGCGAGACGAGGCGTCCCGCGCGCGCGAGGCTGCGCATCTGCGCGTCGAAGTCGCGCTGCGGCACGCACCACGGGTCGCGCGGCAGGTCGCCGAAGCGGTGATAGGTGAGCGCGCGGACGCGGGCCCCCGCGCCGAGGCGCGCGCGCAGCGCGACCGCCCCGGTGCCCCAGGCGCCGAAGGCCAGCGCGGCGCGCGCGACCTTCTTCGCGATCCAGCGACGTCGATCCAGGTCGGCATCCCCTCTCTTGGCGAGTGACTGCGCGGGCCGCGCAGGGTACAGGAATCCCGCGTACCGATCGCGTCTCCGGCGCATCGGCCGCGCGTCGCGGGTTCGCGAGCGCGCAGTCGATACGCTCTCGATAGAATGGGCTCCAGCGGCTCCGGAAAGCAGCCGAGACGCAATCGCGTCGCAGACGAGAAGGTATTTCTTGGCGATTCAGGTCGTTCCGTACACCGAAGAGTGGGTCGAAGGCGTGCGCGCCTTCAACGCGCGCATGCGGGACGCGAATCTGCACTGGGGCTGGTACGCGACGCCGGTGGACGCCTGGCTCGACGCGCCGCCCGGCAAGCACAAGACCTGGCGCGAGCACCATCTCGCGGTCGAGGACGGCCAGCACGTGCGCGGCGCCTTTGCGCTCAAGCCGCACGAGTGGTGGATCCACGGCCAGCCGCGCACCGTCACCGACTGGCAGGGGCCGATCACCGAGGCCGCCTACGATCCGCGCTTCGCGATGCTCGGCGTGCGCCTGATGCGCGAGATGCTGCGCCAGCATCCGCTGCTCTACAGCTGGGGCCACGGCGGCGCCGAGCAGCCGATGCTGCGCATGATCGAGAAGATGGGCTTCGTGCTGCACGCGACGCCGTTCTGCCTGCGCATCCTGCGCCCGTTCCGCTTCCTGCGCCGCAACCGCTACCTGAGGCACTCGCCGCGCAATCGGCTCGCGCTCGACGTCGCCGCGTTCTCGGGCGCGGGCGGCGTCGCGCTGCCGCTCCTGCACGCGGCGCTCGCCGCGCGCGAGCGGCGCAGCGCGCCCGCGCAGGCGACGCCCTTCGAGCGCTTCGAGGGGTGGGCCGACGCGCTCTGGGAGCGCTGTCGCGGCCGCTACGCCGCGATCGCGACGCGCGACGCCGAGACGATGAACGTGCTGCTGCGGCCGGGCGGCTGGCCGGCGGCGATCAAGCTGCGCGTCGAGCGCGGCGGCGAGACGCTCGGCTGGGCCGCGGTCCTCGACACGCAGATGGAGGACGACCGCCGCTTCGGCACGCTGCGGCTCGGCTCGCTGATCGATGCGCTCGCGAAGCCCGAGGACGCCGAGGCGGTCGTCGGCGCCGCGTTCCGCTTCCTGCGCGCGCGCGGCGTCGACCTCGTCGTGTCGAACCAGGCGCATCCCGCGTGGGCCGCCGGCTTCGCGGCGCACGGCTTCCTCGTGCTGCCGGGCCGGCGTCTGCTCGCGATGTCGCCCGCCATGCACGACGCCTTCGCGCCGCTCGCGGAGACGACCGCCGGCCTCCACATGACGAATCTCGACGGCCACGGCCCGATGCGGATGTAGTCGCTCCGCGGCGATCGCGACGGAGTAGGATCGACGGGACCACCTGAAGGAGGTCCCCGTGCGCCGGATCCCCGTCTTCGTCGCCATCCTCGCGCTGCTCGCGGCCGCCGCGCCCGCCGCCCGCGCCATCTTCTCGTCGCCGATCCACGCGGGCTGCTACATCGCGGCGCCGGGCGACTGCCGGATCCGCGTCGATCCGTTCACCGTGAACGTCGCGTCGGGCGAGAAGCTGGTGCGCCTCCAGCTCACGGCGGCGCGCGTCGGCGCCGGCTCCAGCGTGGTCTACGACTGGCGCCCCGACGTCTCGAACCCCGTGCCGTCGGGCGGCGCCAGCACGTACGCGCCGGCGATCCCGAGCCTCGACGTCGCGGCGGCGTGCGGCGAGGCGTACGTGCTCTCGCTCCAGGGCCAGGACACCGGCGACGCGAACCTGCTGAACGCGGGCCAGACCGAAGCGTTCACGTGTCCGAGCGCCGTTCCGTGACGCGCCGCGCGCGCGCGCTCGTGTGGGCGGCCGCTTGCGCCTCGCTCGCGACGGGCGCCGCGGAGGCGTTCGTCAGCGCGAGCCCGATCGCCGCCGCGTGCTACGCGGCGGAGCGCGGCTGCCGCGTGCAGCTCGATCCGTTCGCGCTCGAGGTCCCGCTCGGGCGCCGCCTCGCGCACGTCTCGATCGAGCTGGACGGGCAGCCCGTCTACGACTTCTCGACGGACGCGAGCAACCCGCCCGCCGGCGCCTACGTGCCGACCTTGCCGGCGCGCGGCTTCGCGGCGCGCTGCGAGGAAAGCTACGTGCTGACGGTGCGCGCGCAGGACGACGGCGACGCGGTCGCGTCCGTGGCGGCGCAGACCGACGCGATTCCGTGTCCCGTGCGCGTTCCGGAGCCCGAAGCGAGCCTCGCGGCGGGCGCTGCGCTCGGCGTGCTGCTGGCTCGTCGCCGACGCAGGACTCGGTCTATCCTGCGCGCATGAGCAGCCCCAGCGATCTCGATTTCGATCCCGACGCGCTGCGCGCGAAGTACCGCGCGGAGCGCGACAAGCGCCTGCGCGCCGACGGCAACGACCAGTACCACGAAGTGAAAGGTGAGCTGGCCCACTTCGTCGACGACCCCTACGTCGAGCCGGGCTTCACGCGCGCGCCGCTCACGGACGAGGTGGACGTCGTCATCGTCGGCGGCGGCTTCGGCGGGCTGCTCGCGGGCGCGCGGCTGCGCGAGGCGGGCGTCGAGACGATCCGCATCGTCGAAAAGGGCGGCGACTTCGGCGGCACCTGGTACTGGAACCGCTATCCCGGCGCGCAGTGCGACGTCGAGTCGTACATCTATCTGCCGCTGCTCGAGGAGCTCGGGTACGTCCCGACCGAGAAGTACGCGCGGGCGCCGGAGATCCTGGCGCACAGCCGCGCGATCGGGCGTCACTACGACCTCTACCGCGACGCCTGCTTCCAGACCGAGGCGACCGAGCTGCGCTGGGACGCGGACGCAGCGCGCTGGATCGTCTCGACGAGCCGCGGCGACCGCATGCGCGCGCGCTTCGTCGTCAACTCGAACGGCCCGCTGAACCGCCCGAAGCTGCCCGGCATCCCGGGCATCGAACGCTTCCGCGGCCACTCCTTCCACACGAGCCGTTGGGACTACGCGTACACCGGCGGCGACTCGAACGGCGGTCTCACCCGGCTCGCCGACAAGCGCGTCGCGATCATCGGGACCGGCGCCACCGCGGTGCAGTGCGTCCCGCACCTCGGCGCGGCGGCGGCGCACCTCTACGTGTTCCAGCGCACGCCGTCGTCGATCGACGTGCGCGCGAACCGCCCGACCGATCCCGCGTGGGCGCAGAGCCTGCAACCGGGCTGGCACGCGCACCGCATGGACAACTTCAACGTGCTGGTGTCGGGCGGCTACCAGCCCGAGGACCTCGTCGCGGACGGCTGGACCGACATCATCCGCAAGCTGCTCGTGATGGTGCAGCAGGAGCCCGGCTCGATCGCGACGCCGGACGGCATCCAGAAGACGATGGAGCTCGCGGACTTCCAGAAGATGGAGCAGATCCGCGCGCGCGTGGACGAGATCGTGGAAGACCCGGCGACCGCGGCGGCGCTCAAGCCCTGGTACCGCCAGTTCTGCAAGCGGCCCTGCTTCCACGACGAGTATCTGCAGACCTTCAACCGCCCGAACGTGACGCTGGTCGACACGAAGGGGGAGGGCGTCACGCGCATCACCGAGAAGGGCGTCGTGTACGGCGGCGTGGAGTACGAGGTCGACTGCATCGTGTACGCGACCGGCTTCGAGGTCGGCACCGGCTACACGCGCCGCTCGGGCTGCGAGCTCTACGGGAAGGGCGGCCTCTCGCTCGCCGAGAAGTGGTCGCGCGGCGTGCGCACGCTGCACGGCATGCACGTCCACGGCTTCCCGAACGCCTTCATCATGGGCAACCAGCAGAGCGGCTTCACGGTGAACTACCCGCACATGCTGAGCGAGCAGAGCCAACACATCGCGCACATCGTGAAGCACGCGCTCGAGCGCGGCGCGAAGACGGTCGAGGTGACGGCCGAGGCCGAGGCCGAGTGGGTGGACACGATCGTGCGCATGGCGCGCCTCGGACAGCAGTTCCTCGAGGAGTGCACGCCCGGCTACTACAACAACGAGGGCAAGCCGAACGAGCGCAGCGCGCAGGACGGCTTCTTCGGCGGCGGCTCGCCCGCGTTCTTCCAGATCCTGCGCGACTGGCGCGCCAAGGGCGATCTCGCGGGGCTCGCGCTGGCCTGAAGCCGTGCGTGCGGCGCGCCTTGCGGGGCCGCGGGTGTGTCGTCTACGACACGCCTGCGCTATGGCTTGCTCACGCGGCTGTGCCGCCCGCGCTCTCCGACGGAGAGTGTTCACTCGAGGAGAAAGCTGCCATGCGCATCCCGTACCTGATCGCAGCGAGCTTGGTCGTCGCCAGTCCGATCGCCGCTTGGGCGCATCCGGACAACGGCTCCGGCCGCTACTACGTCGAGATCCACACCGCCAACTCCAACTACCACGATCCCAACGACCTCAAGGCCTACGCCGATCCGGGTCCCGGCCCGGCCGTGGACGGCGAGGGCGACCAGCTCGACACCGACGGACCGCGACCGCCCGGACTGGTGTCCTCGCCGGGGCGCATCGAAGGAATCGAGCCGGGTCGCCCGCTGGATGCGGCGCTGCTGAGCGACCCCTCGATCGTGAAGTGGCCGACGCTCGACAAGTCGCTCTGGGAGAAGCACAAGGGCAGCTATCAGATCGTCCCGCGCTGAACGCGCGACGATCGCTCCCGATCGGCTCCCGCCGCCGCGAAGTGGCGCCGGGAGCCGATTCCTTTTCGGGCCCACCGGAGCGCGCGCGGTCGCTGCGCAACGGCGGCCTAGTCCGATCGGCGGAGGCGGCGAACCGGCGTCCCGCGTAGGGTGGCGATCGAGCGGAGTCGTCCGCTCGATCGGAGCCCACTGCGATGCGGAACGCGCGACTGCCCTCCGTTCCTTGCCGGCGCGGCGCGGCGTCGCTGGCGCTCGTGGTGCTGGCCCTGGCGTTCGCGGCGGCGGCGGACGCGCGCACGCGCACCTTCTGCGGCGTCGTGAAGCGGAGCTGCGGCGGCCATCTCCAGCCCGTCTGCACGAGCGGCGCGGCGTGCGACGCCGGCCACAGGCAGTACTCCGGCTCGCCCTTCCCGATCACGATCAACTGCCCGTGGCCGATCGCGGACGTCCGCGTGACCGCCGGCTGCTACGACGAGCGCCCGGACTGCGGCGACTGCAGCGCGCAGGGCCAGATCCCGTGTCCGGTCGAGGCCGAGCCCTGGTGCACGGCCGGCTGCGACGCCGGCCTCGAGCCGGATCCGATCGCGGGACTGTGTCAGGAGCCGGGCAGCTTCGAGCTGCCCAAGGCCGGCGCGAACGAGAGCTGCGCGCCGGGCCTCGTCGCGTGCGACGAGGGCCTCCAGTGCACGCTCGCGCTGCTCTGCTCGCACGAGCCGGCGCGCGAGGGCGAGACCTGCGACGTCGGCGCGCCGTGCGGCGACGGGCTCTTCTGCGCCGCCGGCGTGCCGCAGGTGTGCAAACGCGAGCGGACGGTCGGCCAGGGCTGCTCGGTGCTGAACCCGTGCGCCGACGGCCTCTCGTGCGAGGCGTGCTTCACGGAACGGTGTCGGGCGCCGTTCCAGTGCTTCCCGAACGCCAACGGCGGCATCCTCAGCGAGCAGCAGTGCCGCACGCTCTACAGCCGGGAGCTCTCCGACGCGGCCGCCGACCTCGGGCTCGCGATGACGTACGGAGCGGGCGACGGCGCGGCGCTCGGCGTCGGCGAGTCGCAGTCGATCGGCGTCGCGTACGGCGCGAACGGCGAGTACGGCTGCTGGACGAACCTGTGCGCGGGCGCCGGCGTCGTCGCGTCGTTGTCGGCTTCCGTCTCGGTCGGCTTCTACGACGACTACGCGTATCTGGACGGCGACACCTTCGCGGTCGTCGAGGAGGCGGGCGCGGTCGTCAGCTTCGCGACGTCGCAGGTGTTCCAGCTCGGCGACGACCTGCTCCCGTTCGGACCGGTGATCGGGACCGAGGACGCGCTCTCGATCGGCGTCGGCATCCCGCTCGCGGCGGGCGCGTACGTCTGCACCGGCACGCTCGACACGCTCACCGTCGAGCCGGGCGAGAACGATCCGCCGCCCTCGCCGCTGCCCGCGCTCGAGATGATCGTGAACCCGGACTTCGACGCGGACCTCGCCGCCTGGCAGTGCAGTGCGGGCGCGCAGTGCGCGTGGGTCGCCGACGCACCGGCGGGCTTCGGCGCGGGCCGCGTGCGCAGTCCGCTCGCGGGCGCGCAGGCGGGCCGGCTCGCGTCGAGCTGCGTCAGCGTTCAGGAAGGGCTGCCCTATCGCGGCGCCGCCTGGGCGCGCGCGACGGGCGCGCGCGACGGCGTGCTCGCGCTGCACTGGAGCACGACCGACGCGTGCGGCGACGTGGCCGCGACCGACGTGCTGGGCAGCGCGCCCGCGGACGGAACGTGGCGGCGCGTGGCGGCCGTGACGACGGCGCCCGCCGGCGCGCGCACCGTGCGGCTCGTCGCCGAGGCGCTGCGCGACGACACCGGCGCGGCGAGCGAGATGCGCATCGACGCGGCCTACGTGCCCGAGCCGCATGCGGCGCTCGCCGGGCTCGCGGCGCTCGTGTCGCTCGCGTGCGCTGGACGGCGCCGCCGCCCGGCTGGCATGATGCGCCCCGGTGAAGATGCTGGTCTGCGACGATCACGCGGTGTTCCGCATGGGCCTGCGCGCCGTGCTGCGCGCGATCGATGAGGACGCGGAGCTGCTCGAAGCCGCCGACGGCGGCGAGGCGCTGCGGCTCGCTGCGCAGCATCCCGACCTCGACCTCGTGCTGCTCGACCTCGAGATGCCCGGCGTGGACGGCCGCACCGGGCTGCGCCGGCTGCGCGCCGCGCACCCGGAGATCCCGGTCGTGATCGTGTCGGCCGCGGCCGACGGCGCGCAGATGCGCGCGTCGCTCGACGCGGGCGCGTCCGGGTACGTGCCGAAGGGCATGCCCGCGGCCGAGATGCGCGCGGCGCTCCAGCTCGTGCTCGCCGGCGGCGTCTACGTTCCGCGCGGCGCGCTCGGCGCGCCGCCCGACGCAGCGAAGAGTCACGAGGCGCGGCGGCGGCGCGTCGCGGGCCTCACGCCGCGCCAGCGCGACGTGCTGCTGCTCGTGGTGCGCGGCCTCACCAACCGCGAGATCTGCGGCGTGCTCGCGATCGCGGAGGGCACGGTGAAGGCGCACGTCGCGGCGATCCTCGACGCGCTCGGCGCGAGCAATCGCACGGAGGCCGCGATGCTCGCGCGCGAGCTGGGTCTCGACGACCCGGCCGCGTAGCGCAAGCGCGCGGCGGCGGACGGAGCGCCCGATGCGCCGACCCTGGGCCGACACGCTGCTGATGGCGCTGCTGCTGCCGCTCTTCGCGGCCTGTCTGGCGCTGCACGTGCGCGAGGCGCGCCGGACCGGACTCGCGCAGCCGCCCGTGTTCGCGACCGGCCGCGGCGCCGACGCCTACCCCGTCGTCGGCGGCGTGCGGCTCGAACGCGGCGCCGACTGGTCGGGCCTCGTGCTCGGCGATCGCCTGATCCGCGTCGGCGACACCGATCTGCGCGGCAAGGGCTACATCGGCTTCGACGCGTACGCGCTGCACGAGGCGGGCACGCGCGGCAGCGCGCCGCTCGTGATCGAACGCGACGGCGAGCGCCACGCGATGACGCTCGCGATGCAGCGCCAGCAGCTCCCCTGGTATCGCGTGCCGTTCATGCTCTCGTTCGTGCTGGTCGCGACGCTGGTGCTGCTGCGCTCGCCGGGCTCCGCGACGGCGCGCGTCCTGTTCGCGGGCTTCGTCGCGTTCGCGTGCGTCGAGACGCCCTTCTACGGCGGGCCGCCGCTCCAGACGTACGCGTACGGGGCGCTCTTCCACGGCGTCGGTCCGCTGGCGGTCGGGCTGCTGCTCGCGTTCTTCGCGCGGCTGCCCGCGGAGGTGCCGCGCGAGCGCCGCGCATCGCCGTGGTGGGGGCTCGCCGGCGCACTCTTCGCCGTCGTGCGCATCCCGTACTTCTTCGACTGGCCGGTGCCGGCGCTCGTCGCGCCGGCGGCCGTGCTGGTCTGCGACGTCGGGTTCCTGGTGCTGGGCGTCGCGCTCGTCGGCTGGAACGTCGCGCACGCAGAGCCGATCGGACGGCGCCGCGTGCGCTGGGTGCTGGTCGGCGCGGCGTTCGGCATCGCGCCGATGGCGGTGACGCTCTCGCTGCAGTCGCTGCTCGAGCCCGCGACGTATCACCGGCTCTTCCAGTACAGCGCGATCGGCGCGGTGTTCCTGCCGCTCGGGCTCGCCGTCTCGATCACGCGCGCGAACCTGCTCGACATCGACCGCCTGCTGTCGGCGACGACCGCCTATTCGGTGGCGGTCGGCGCCGCGGTCGCGGCGGCGCTCGCGGTCGTGCCGCCGCTCGGGCGCGCCGCCGCCGCGGCGTCGGGCCTCGATCCGCGCTCGGCGCAGACGCTCGTCGCGCTCGCCGTCGCCGCGGTCGCGGTGCCGATCGGGCGCCGGCTGCGCCCGGTCGTGGAGGGCGTCTTCTTCCCCGAACGCGCCGTCGTGGAGCGCGGCTTCCGCCAGCTCCTGCGCGATCTCTCGGAGTGCGGCGGCGCGGACGAGCTGCTCGAGCTGGCGCGCGCGCGCATCGAGTCGCTGCTCGGGCTGCGCTCGTGCGCGGTGTACGAGCCCGACGGCGACGCCTTCGCCGTGCGCGGCCGCCCCGACGCGCCGCGCTTGCGCCGCGACGGCGCGCTCGTGCGGCTGCTCGAGCGCGACTCGGTGCCCGTGCGCAGCGCGCGCGCCGCGCTCGCGGCCGGCGAGCGCGAGGCGCTCGCCGGCGCGCCGATCCTGGTGCCGGTGCGCGCCGGCAAGGACCTCGCCGCGCTGCTCGCGCTCGGCGCCAAGCGCTCGGGCGACGTCTTCCCGTCCGCCGAGCTGACGCTGCTCGGCGCGCTCGCGGAGAAGGCGTCGGCGGAGCTCGGCCGGCTGCGCGATCGCGCGGCGCTCGCCAGCGAGCGCGAGCGCGCCGCCGCGCTGCAGCAGCTCACCGACGAGGCGCAGGCCGCCAACCGCGCCAAGTCGCGCTTCCTCGCCGCCGCGAGCCACGACCTGCGCCAGCCGCTGCACGCGCTCGGCCTCTTCGTCGACCGGCTCTCCGATCACGTCGCCGGCGACGTCGGCCGCGCGCTCGCCGAGCAGGTCCAGGCGACGACGCGCGCGCTGCGCGATCAGCTCGACGCGCTGCTCGACCTCTCGCGGCTCGACGCGGGCGGCGTCGAGCCCGACGTGCGCGCCTTCGCGATCGGTCCCGAGCTCGCGCGGCTCGCCGCCGAGACGAGCGCCGCCGCGCGCGAGAAGGGGCTCGGCTTCCGCTTCGAGCCGGCGGACGCCGTCGTCGCGAGCGATCCGATCCTGCTCGCGCGCGTCCTCCAGAACCTGCTCGCCAACGCCGTCCGCTACACGAACGCGGGCTCGGTCGCGCTGCGCGCGCGGCGCGACGGCGCGCGGCTGTGGATCGAGGTCGCGGACACGGGCCCCGGCATTCCCGCCGACCGCCAGCGCGAGATCTTCTCCGAGTTCTACCGGCTCGACCCGCGCGCGGGCGACGGCGGCCTCGGCCTCGGCCTCGCGATCGTCGACCGCACCGCGCGCCTGCTCGGCCACGCCGTGCAGCTCGACTCCGCGCCCGGCCGCGGCTCGGTGTTCCGCGTCGCGCTCCCGCTCGCGGCGGCCGGGACCGACACGACGGAGAGTCGCGCGCCCGGCGCCGCGGCCGGCCTCGCGGGCCGCCGCGTGCTCGTGGTCGAGGACGAGCCGGCGGTGCTCGAAGCGATGCGCGGACTGCTCGAGTCCTGGGGCTGCCGCGTCACGCCCGCGCGCAGCGTCGCCGCCGCCACCGACGCGCTCTCGCCCGGCGCCGCGCCGCCCGACCTCATCATCGCCGACTACCGCCTCGGCGACGCCGAGACCGGCATCGACGCGATCGAGCGCATCCGCCGCGCCACCGGCGTCGACGTCCCGGCCGTCCTCGTGAGCGGCGAGTCCGGCCGCGACTCGCTCGTCGCGATCCGCGCGAGCGGCCTCCGCCACCTCGCCAAGCCCGTCCCGCCCGCCCGGCTGCGCGCGCTCCTCGCCGAGCTGCTGCGCCGCCCGGGCGCCGGCGCGCCGCACTGAGCGGGCAAGGAGAGGCGGCGCCACTCGCCGATGTCGACGTCGCGGCCGATCCGGGCTGGCTCAGTGCAGCTCAGCTGACACGCTCGTCACCGTACCCGCGCGACTCAATCGTCCCGCAACGCGCGAGAGGAGTCGCCTTCTGAGCTCCCGATCGGAAGCGAACAAGCGCAGGTCTTCGAATGCGATCCGTGGATCCGCCTGGTAGGCCGCCATCGCCATGCGCGCACGGCGAACCGCACGGACCCAATCACTGGCCCCCCTGGCGAGCGACGGATCGAGGCGAATACACGGGACTCCCACGTGCGCCGCCAATCGTGTGGTGACTCGGACGCCAGACTTGCTGCCCACGTCGATCAAGGCATCACACAGCGCGAGAGTATCGACGAGGGCCTGCCGCTCGCCTTCGGCGGAAGCACCCTGATCCGGAGGAACCGAATAGACGGCGCGGCACTCGACCCCTGCTGCCTCGAGCAGGGCTCGCAGCGGCTCGATCGAGCGCCACCCGGATCGGTCCACGATCGCCACGGACTTTCCGCGAAGCCTGCGCATGCGACGATCGGCGAGAACGCTCGTCAACATCGACTTCACATGAATCGCGTCGAGCTCTTCCGTCGAACGGTCGAGCTCCGCCCGCAGCTCGGCAGCAACGGCATTCTTGGTTCGAGCGGAAGCAGCCAACGACTTCCGATCTCCGATGTTCTCGAGCTCGGTTGACTCATCGTCGTGGTGTAAGACGAGCTTCCACGGGTACTTGACGATCGAAGTGAGGCGACCCGGTTGGAGGAAGTAGCGATTGTCCGTGCGGAGGTATCGCTGCGAATCCTCGGCGCTCGCGGGTCCGCCCCGCACGAGGTGAGCGATGTTTCGTCCGCGGCTCTGGCTCGAAAGCTGCGCATCCGGATCGAGGCTCAGCAAGTCGACCAACGACACAGCAAGGTCGATGCTGGACACGGGGCAGTCGATTGAACGGGGGACGCAACCGGGAGATCGGATCAGCAAGGGGATTCGGATGTTCTCGCTTGACAAAACCAAGTCGTGGCCGTGGTGGTCTAGCTCAGCGCGCCATTCGGCGATCGGGCGATCATCGGGGGGCACCGGAAATCCGTGATCCGAGCAGACCACCAGCACGCTGTTCGTAAGCACATTCCTCAGGATCCAGAGCAGCCGTTGGACCTGCGCCTCGGTTTCCTGCCCCGAGTACATGTTGAGGTGCGCGAACAAGAAGCGCGGCGACCTCGCGTCGTCTGCCAGCGTTCGCTCGATGGCGTCGATGATCTGATCGTTGCTCCAGTCCTCCCGGTAGCGGGAGCCCGACGACCAGTGTTTGCGAGGGATTGAGGGTAGGACGCTCCGGAGGCGGTCGCGCGTGTACGGATACCAAGCCGCCTGGTGCACGAGATACCCCCGCTCGGACAGGACCTGGGGCAAAGAGCGGATCTTGTCGGGATCGAAGCTGAAGTCGGCGAACGTCCGGCCGAGCTGGTAGGCGTGCATGCCGGTCATCATCGCGCTCACGGACATCAGGGTGCTCGGAGCGGACGTGAACGCGTTCGTAAAGCGCACAGAATCGGGCTCGAGCATTTTCAGGAACGGGAGCGGGTCTCTCGCGGCGTGCCGTCGGCTGGGCCGAGCGCGCATTCCATCCACGAGAATCCAAACCAGGTTCGGTCGTTCTGCCACCGCGGCGTCTCCTGTGACTGGACTGAGCCCATGGGTCTCACCAGCGCCAATCGTGACTCCACAGCTCACCGGACATTCGCGACGTCAGTCGCGCGTACGAAGCGAGGTCGGTCTCCGAGTCGACCTCGCACCACCGACCCTCGATCGGCACGGCGGCGACCTGCTGACCCCGCGAGATCGCGAGTCGCAGGAGTGAAGTGATGTCGAGTCGGTCGACGTCCGCGGGTGGCAGAGTGGCGAGCGCGAGTCTAAGCGCATTCCAGCCGTTTGGCGTCAGGCGCGTCAAGCCGATGTACTGCGCCTCGACGTCTGCGTAAGAACGCGGACGAGCGCCGATGTCGGCCACGCGGCCGTTCTCGAGCCGCAACGTCTCGGCGTCGGCGAGAGGGTTCTCGAATCTTAGTGTCCAAAGCTCTCGCCAGCGCGTATCGACCGCGATCGCGATCTCGTGATCCGAGCCGAGGAGGCGAGTGATGATCTCCGGATGGAAGGCGATATCCGAGTAAACCACGATGCACAGGCCGCGCGCCAGCAGGTCACTCGCTTGCTCGAGAGACCGCACCATGTTCGTCGACTCCCACCGCGAGTTCTCGAGCAGGAGGTGAGGGCCCGTCACGGAATCCGCGCGGTATCCGCGGACGATTGCAATCTGTTCGATGCCTGCTCTTCGCAGAGCCGCGATCTGCCAATCGAGGAGAGTTCGTCCGGCGATCTCAAGCAGACACTTGGGCGCATTCTCTGTTGCGCGCCCCATCCGGCGTCCTCGACCTGCTGCGAGTATGACGGCGTGCGGCGTCAAGCGTTGACCTGCCGGCGTGCCGTCCGGTCGAAGCCGAGAAAGCGCTCGAAGATTGCGAGGTCCGTGTCCCGCGCCTTCGAATACCGCTCGGGGTGCCACTGGAGCGCGAGCACACGGGGTTGCGGCGCATAGGCCGCTTCGACGATGCCGTCGTAGGCGACGAGAAGCGGCGTGAGAGGCTGAGCGATCTGGGACGCGGCCACGCCGTTTCGGTGGTAGGAGTTCACGTTTTCCATGGCGCGAAGGATGTCGGCGAAGTCGTGGGACGCATTCGTGGGGCCGACCTCATGCGGCGTCCCGCAGTGACGGTCGGGATCGCATCGTTCGAGGGGTCCCCCGAAAATGGTTTGAATGAGCTGCAGGCCTCGGCAGATGCCTACGATCGGAACACCGCATGCAACGGCCGAATGAAAAAGCCTCTCCTCTGCCGCGTCCCGATCGGGGTCGGAGCCAAGGTCATCACCTCCCGTCAAGATCAACGCGGTAACGGGAACCGTACGCAGGAGGCGCTCCGCCATGCGGGGCTCGTTCGGCGCCCCGAAGCACACGGCGTTGGGCGTGAGCTCCGCGAAGAAACGCCACCAGCGTCGGTCGACCGAGTCGCGCGTCTCGCCTCGCTGCACGGATCTCCTGGCGGAGACGGCGAAGATCTCAGCCGGCATCGAGGGGCATCAACGACTGAGTCGCGGGGGAGATCACGGCTCGGTGCGATCTCGCAATGCGCGTGAACGCGCGCTCGCCGCAGCCGATCGCAGCCGCCAGACCGTGCTCGACGCAGCGGATCGCCATGTGCGAGTTCGCGCCGCCGAACCGCGTCACCAAGCCGATCGGACCGTGGGGGAAGATCCAGTCGTAGCCAGGGTCCGCTTGTTCGATCGCCACGATCTTCCCGCAGATGTTCCCGGGGCTGTGCAGCGGCGACAACACGGCCACCTCCCCACTCACCGTCTGCGATCCGACGAAGGTCGGGGTGGCGAGATCCTCGAGGACGACATCTACGTCCGTTGCCGCGAAAATCGCGGAGGGGAGCGGTGTCGCACGCGCGACCTCGTGGAGGCGGCGGCCGGCTTGGACCAAGTCAGCCAGGCGGCTCGCATCGGTATGCGTATCGAGATCGAGGATGGATTGGACGGTGAGGTGCGAGATCGCGTCGCGCGTGGCGCCTTTTCGTTCTGCGAGGAATGCGATGGTCTCGAGGATCTCATTCACCACGCGGGTGAAGAGGAACTTCCCGTGCTCGCGACCAGTGATCGATCGATGTGCATACGCGAGGAGTTGCTCTGCGCAGCGCGGGGCTAGACCGTTCTCCCGCAAAAGCAGCGAGAGACCTCTCGATTCACGGTTCGTGAGGTGGAACGGTTCGGGCCAGCCGTCGTCGCGGGCCGATGTCGGCATGAACTCGGCGGGCTCACGATTCGCCAACGGAGGGGAGTTGATGTCGTAAGTGCTCGGCCGCAGATGGCCATAATCCGCGACGAACGCCTCGGGTGCGAGGTGGCCATGGAGCACCGCGCAAGAATCGCGGGCCATCCGCTGACTGACCGTCGCGAGAGATCGCCGGAACGCGTCGGTGCGTTCCGGCGAGATTGCGCCACGCTCGCGAGCAGAGCGTAGGAACGATTCGGCAATGAAGGCATGTCTCGCCAACACCGCGAACGGGCGTGTGCCGCGAGCCTCGCAAATCCGGAGCAGCGCTTCGATGCGAGCCGCTGATGCGTGCTCACGCGAAGGAAGCCCAGACGACCAAGACGAGAAGGCGAGCGGGCGGATCGCATCTTCGGCCTGTGCCAAAGAGCCGGCGGCGGTGGTGTCAAGCGCCCGAGCCGTCAACGACCGCAGCGCGTCGACGAACCGGTCCATTTTTGCGCAGGACTCGGGGTGGCTTGCTAGGCGATCGCGCCAGGAGAAGTCGAGGCAGGTGAGCGCCACCGCGAACTCGATCTTGTCGTGCTGATCCGGCATCACCGAGAGGCGCGATATCCATTCCTCGACCAACGTTCCAGATGCCTTGGATCCCGCGCCTTGCGGTAGGAACGAGTTCAGGCTCAATCGAACGTCGATGTAGGGACGGCCTGACACGATCACCATGAGGTCCCGTCTCGGCATCCGCTGGTAGCCGACCCACCGCCGGGCATCCTGCCATGCGCCCTGGGTGATTAACCGCCTGTAGAGTGAGATCGCCAGCGGTCGTGGCGTGGCGCCCAGCATCTCCGCTGGGTTCCAGTCGGCCATGTTCGAAAGCGCCGTTCGGCTGCCGTGGATCCCCGCATCTCGGCGATCGAGCAGTGCTCCAATCGTCGATCGGAGAGCGAGAGCGCCCCTCGATACATCGGCGATGGTCGAACTCTTCCAGGTCCGCTTCGTCGCCAGCAGGCGCACCTGGAAGATCACGACCGAGTGGGGCCCGTCCATCGCGAACTCGATATCGAGGTCCGATCGATCGAGAACTCGCTCGATCTCTCGCACGGCGTGGATGAGAGCGGAGAGGAAGGGTGGCTTGGATCCGACGTCGGGCACTGCTCGGTGCACGCGGAGGGTAGAGACGTCTCCCGCCCCCGCAGTGACGGACGAAGTGGAATCGGACTGGTCGTCATACGTGACGACGTAGTAGGGGACGCCGAACTCAACGTCCCGGGTAGTCACGACACCGGCGACGGATGACCCTTCGAATTGCGGTTGCACCAGGACCTGGTTCGCCGGGTCGCCTTGATAAGACGCGAGCACGGCGAGTACCGCATCGCGGATCGCGTCCACATCGCAGCACGGTACGCCGAGCCTCGTCTCGAACGCGCCAGCCATCGACGCGTCCGACGTGTCCTCGATCAGCGCGCTGCTCCGGATCGCCAGTCGGCATCCCGCGAACGATTCGCGGATGCGACGCAGTAATGCCCGTTCATCGGCGCGCCACTCCGACGCCGTGAAGTAGACGAGGTCAAGAATCCTCGACTTGCTTAAGAGTGGTTTGAGTCTCGCGAGGGTCTCGGCCTTGGTTCCGAGTGCGACGCGTGTCCGATTGGATCCTAGGTCCGCGGATCCATCCATTGCGACATCACAGCCCGTCTGGCTGCATGCAAGCTCCAGCATACGGAGTAACAGGTGGAGAAAATTGTAGATCGGTGGCAGCTCACCGAGCGGTGTATCGAGAATTCGTGCTGGTCATGCGCAGGAGAAGGGGACGGGGCGGATTCCCGGCGTGGTGTCGAAGTCTCCACGTCAGACCCCGATGTGAGGCGGACACTGACCGAGCTTCAGCGCGATTCTCCCGCCCACGCGAGCGGGCGGATCAAACCTTCGATGCGGCAGAGGCCGTCGCCCGACACGAGCGTGAGAACGTTGCCGCCGGCGGGGCGGTACTCCATCGAGGCGACGTCGCGTTCGAGGATGGCGGCGCACGAGGCATCGGTGGGGACGACGGCGATGGTGTCGCTCGCGCCGGTCCAGCCGAGTTCGCCGACGAGCGGGAAGCGGCCGCGCAGCAGTGCGACGTCGGCGTCGCGGTAGACGAGGTCGTACTCGGCCTGCGCGCGCGGGACGGGGCTCTCGGTGACGCCGCGCGGGCCGCGCCCGCGCCAGTCTTCGAGCGAGCCGATGCCGGCGAGCGTGCAGCTCCCCGCGCCGGCGCGCTCCAGCCTGCCGAGCGCGCCGGCCGCCTCGAAGCGGACGGTGGTCTCGGGCGTCGCGACGGCGGCGCACTCCTCGGACGCCGGCAGGAACGCGCGCAGCGTGGTGCCCTGACCGTGCAGCTCGACGTCGAGGTAGCGGCCGCGCACGTCGGCGCGCGCGACGTCGAAGGCGACGCCCACCCACGGCACGCCCGAGAGGTAGAGATTGCGGTGTACGTTGCACGCCGTGCTCGCGAGCAGCAGCGCCGCGCACGCCCAGCCGCACGCGCGCACCGCGCGAGCCGCGCGTGCGGCGCGGCTCGCCGGGAGCGCTCGTCGCGCGCGGCGCATCGGCAGCATGGCTCCTCCTGCGAATCGGACTGGCGGAGATCGAGAGTGCAATCGCGATGCCGCGCGCGCGGCACGGCGCTTGCTCCGCCAAACCGCATGGGACGGGTGAGAGGAGCCACTCCATGAGACGTTTCGCGATTCGCAGATTCGCAGCGGGCGCCGCGATCGGAACGGCGCTCTGTCTGGCCGCTGCCGCGCCGAGCACGGGACAGGAGCAGCAGCGCGAGCAGCGAGAGCAGGCGCAGCCGGACGCGAGCGCCGAGCCACCCGACGTCACGGTTCTCGTGATCGAGGAGGCGGCGAAGCAGCCGCCGGCGGACGTCTCGCCGGGCGCGATCGCGGCCGACCCGCAGCGCTACTACGGCAAGAACGTGCGCGTGAAGGCGGAGGTCGAGGACGTGCTCGGCGAGCGGGTGTTCTCGCTCGACGAGGATCGTGCGTTCGCCGGGCCGGATCTCCTCGTGCTCGGGCCCGCCGGCCCGAACCCGCGCGACGGCAGCAACGTGACCGTGACCGGCGTGGTGCGGCCGTACGTGCGCGCGCACCTCGAGCGCGACTACGACTGGCTGCGCCTCACGACCGAGCAGGAGCTCGTCTTCAAGTCGCGGCCGGTGCTCGTCGCGAGCGAGGTCCGCGCCGACGATGCGACGAGGCCTGCGCCGAGCGCCGAGGACGATCGCTAGCGACGCGGCGCGGCCCGCTCGCCGGAGGAGTCGAACATGCGCCACTCGATGCACGCGCAGCGGGCCGCCGCCGCGCTCGCCGCCGCCTCGCTCGCGCTCGCGGGCTGCTCGCGCGACGCGCCCCCCGTCGCGACGGGCGGCGATCCCGCGCGCGGCCGCGCGCTCGTCGCCGCGTACGAGTGCGGCGTCTGCCACCGCATTCCCGGCGTGCGCGGCGCGCGCGGCGTGGTCGGCCCGCCGCTCGCGGCGTTCGGGCTGCGCAGCTTCATCGCGGGACGCATCCCGAACACGCCGCCGAACCTGGTGGCGTGGGTGACGGATCCGCCGCGGCTGGTGCCGGAGACGGCGATGCCGGCGCTCGGCCTCGACGACCAGCAGGCGCGCGACGTGGCCGCGTATCTCTACCAGCTGCGCTGAGCCGCGTCGGTCACGACGCCGCACGCGGGCGAGAGCAGCACCGGCAGTGCGGTCCACACGATCGCGCCGATGCCGAAGACGCCGAGCGCGAACGCGACGCGGTCGACGAAGCGCCGCGCGTCGGAGGTCGACTCGGACGCGAGCTCGCGGCGCGCGCGCAGCACGCTCCAGGCGAGCAGCCCGATCGCGACGGCCCCGAGCGCGCCGCCGGCGATCAGCAGCGGCGTGCGATCGGCCGCGTCCGCGGCGGGCCGGGCGCAGTGCACCGCCGCGGCGCCGTACATCACGAGCAGGTAGAGCAGCCAGACGAGCGGGCCGGCCGTCATCTCGAGCATCTCGCGGACGAACTCGCGCGCGGCCGAGTGCATGACGCTCCCTCCTCAGTCGAGGATGCGCGGCGCGCCGTGCAGGAGCGCCGTCATCACGAGTCCCTGGACGACGGCCCAGCTCCAGAGCAGGCGCGTGTTGTCGAAGGTGACGCGCCGCACCGGTCCGAGCCGGCCGGTGAGCGAGCGCGCCAGCGTGTAGAGCCCCATCACGGTCAGCGCGAAGACCAGCGCGCCCTGCAGGCCGATCAGCGCGTAGACGACGGCGGCGTAGCTCGTGTGCTGCGGAACGAGCCCCGTGCTGCGCTGCCCGACGAGCTCGACGGCGAACGCGCCAACGAGCGCCGCCAGCGCCAGCACGAGCGCGGGCTGGTCCCATCCGAAGCGGCCGGGCCGGCGACGCGCCAGCGCGCGCCCCGCCCACGCGATCGCCGCACCGCTCGCGAGCAGCAGCGCCGCCGTCGCGATCGGCCACGCCGGCGCCGGCAGCGCGTGCCCCGTCGCGGCCGGCCACACGTCGGGCGACACCAGACGGAGATAGAGGTAGGAGAAGAACAGCGCTGCGAACAGCATCGCGACGACCACCACCAGCACCGCGACGCCCCACCACGCGTGCGAGAGGCGCCCGGCCGCGTAGGTCGGCACGACGTGCCCGCCGCCGACGTCGACCGGCGGGCGCGCGGGGCCGCGGTCGCTGTCCCAGACCCACGCGAGGATCGCCGCGATCGTCAGCGCGCCGAGCGCGAACGCGGGCAACACCATCTCGAGCGTGAGCGAGTAGAAGGCGAGCGCCGTCGCGATGGCGGCGACGAACGGCTTCCAGCTCGGCCCCGGGAGCTGCACGACGTACTCGGGCCGGCCGTCGAGCGGGCTCGTGACGAGCGTCTCGCGGGTGCCGGTCGCGGTGCCCGGCAGGAAGTACGCGCCGGCCTCCGTGCAGTCGGCGAGATCGGGGTGCGCCCAGAGCGGATCGCGCGAGTCGACGACGGGAATGCTGCGCACGCCGTAGGTCGAGTTCTCGATCCACTCGAGCGTGCCGGCGCTCCACACGTCGCCGGCGCCGCCCTTGTCGTGGAACGGCCGGAAGTTGCGCGCGAGGTCGACCAGGAACACCGCGACCGCGACGCCCATCCCGTACGCGCCCGCCGTCGAGAGCAGGTTCAGCGGCTCCCAGCCCATGTCGGCGGAGTAGGTCCACACGCGGCGCGGCATGCCGAGCAGCCCCGTCACGTGCATCGGGAAGAACGCCACGTTGAAGCCGAGGAAGAGCAGCCAGAACACCCAGCGGCCGAGCCGCTCCGAGAGCGGCCGCAGGCTCGCCGTCGGCGCCCAGTAGTAGAACGCGCCGAAGAGCGGGAACACCATCCCGCCGATCAGCACGTAGTGGAAGTGCGCGACGACGAAGAAGGTGTCGTGCACCTGCCAGTCGAACGGCACCAGTCCGACCATCACGCCGGTGAGCCCGCCGAGCACGAAGATGAAGAGGAAGCCGAGCACGAACAGCGTCGGCACCGTGATCCGCACGCGCCCGCGCGCCAGCGTCGCGATCCACGCGAACACCTGGATCCCGCTCGGCACCGCGACCGCCATGCTGGCCGCGGAGAAGAAGCTGATCGAGAGCGCGGGGATCCCGGTCGCGAACATGTGGTGCACCCACACGCCGAGCGCCGCGAAGCCGGTCGCGAGCAGCGCGATCACGACGAGCCGGTACGCGGCGAGCGGGACGCCGCACATGGTGGGCAGGATCATCGACACGAAGCCCGCCGCGGGCAGGAAGATGATGTAGACCTCGGGGTGCCCGAAGAACCAGAACAGGTGCTGCCACAGCAGCGGGTCGCCGCCGCGCGCCGCGTCGAAGAAGGGCCAGCCGAACGCGCGTTGCAGCTCGAGCAGCGCGGTGCCCACGATGATCGCCGGGAACGCCAGCATGATCAGGAACGCGAACACCAGCATCGCCCACGCGTAGATCGGCAGCTTGTCGAGCGACATGCCGGGCGCGCGCGTGCGCAGCACGCCGACGATGATCTCGACCGCGCCCGCGATCGCCGAGATCTCGATGAAGCCGATGCCGAGCAGCCAGAAGTCCGCCGCGATCCCCGGCGAGTACTCCTTCATCGTGAGCGGTGGGTACATGAACCAGCCGCCGCGCGGCGCGAGGTCGAAGAACAGGCTGCAGAAGAACAGCAGGCCGCCGACGAAGTACGCCCAGAACGCGTAGGCGGACAGGCGCGGGAAGGGCAGGTCGCGCGCGCCCAGCATCGCCGGCAGCAGGTACACGCCCATCGCCTCCACCGCCGGCACGGCGAACAGGAACATCATGATCGTGCCGTGCATCGTGAAGAACTGGTTGTAGGCGTCCTGCGAGAGGAAGTCGTTCTCCGCGATCGCGAGCTGCGTGCGCATCGCGAGCGCGAGCACGCCGGCCAGCAGGAAGAAGAGCAGCGCCGTTCCGATGTAGAAGATCCCGATGTACGTGTTGTTGACGACGGTGAGGAAGCGCACGCCGCCGGGCGGCCGCCAGACCTCGCGGAGCTGCTCGACCTCGCCCTCCGGCCGCGGCAGCGGATGCAGCGCCGGGATGCTCATTCGAGGCCCTCGAGCCAGGCGGCGAGCGCGCGCAGGTCGGCGCCCGCGATCTGCGTGAACGACGGCATGCGGTTCTGCGGCTTCACGTGCTGCGCGGACGCGATCCAGCCCGCGATGCTGCCGCGCTGGTTCGGCAGCCAGCCGCTCACCAGGTGCAGCCGGCCGCCGACGTGAGTCAAGTCGGGACCGAAGCGTCCCATCGCGCCCGTGCCCGCGACGTGGTGACACAGGCCGCAGCCGTTCGCGAGGAACACGTCGCGGCCGCGCGCGGCCTCGGCGTCGCGCGGCGGCGCAGCGGGCTCGCGCTGTCGCTGCAGCCACGCCTCGAACTCCGCCGGCGGCTCGGCGACGACGTGGAACGCCATCATCGCGTGCGCGCCGCCGCAGTACTCGGCGCACTGGCCGCGGAACACGCCGGGACGATCGGCCTGGATGCGCAGCCGGTTGGTGCGGCCCGGGATCATGTCGAGCTTGCCCGCGAGCTGCGGCACCCAGAAGCTGTGGATCACGTCGCCGCTGCGCAGCAGCAGCTCGACGGAGCGGCCGACCGGGATGCGGATCTCGTTGGCGGTCGCGAAGACGGGCCGGCCCTGGTCGTCGAGATAGTGGACGCGCCACCACCACTGCTCGCCCTGGACCTCGATCGCGAGCGCCGGCGGATCGCGCGGCGCGATCGCCGCGTTGGTGCGCAGGGAGTGCACCAGCAGCCCGGAGAGCGTCGCGACGGGGAGGCCGAGGCCCATCGCGAGCACCATGCCCTCGCGCGCGAGCACGTCGCGCGCGCCGGCCGGGCCGCGCGCCGCGAGCCAAATCGCGGCGAGGACGCCCGCGAAGATCGCCGTCCCGCCGGCGAAGAGCAGCCAAGCGATGCCGGCCGTCGACTCGGCGTGCGGACCCTGCGACGCGAGCACCGCCTGCGAGCCGCTGCAGCCGGCGAGCGCGGGCGCCGCGGCGCACGCGAGCCGCGCGAGCAGGCGAGGGGCGATCGTCGTTCCCCGGTCGCGGTCGATGACGGCCCCCTCTTCTACAAAGGCGGTGCCGGCGGCACGCCTTCTACAAAGCCGTGGACGCCGCGATCCTCTCGCGTGTCGCGATCCAGCGCGCGACGGGCGCGACGCCCGCCAGCAGGAACACCGCGCAGCCGGGCACCCAGAGCGCCAGGCCGCCGAGCTGCTGATCCTCGAGCGGCGAGAGGCCCCACGCCGCCGTCGTCGCCAGATGCGGCGCGAAGAGCGGCGCGGGCGCGAAGGTGAGCAGCGCGCCGAGCAAGCTCATCTGGAAGCAGCTCGCCAGCGCGAGCAGCGAGGGCGCTGCGACGCCGGCGTCGCGCGCGAGCAGCACCCGCCAGGTCGCGACGGCCGACGCGAGCAGCGTCGCGTGCATGCACCAGTAGAGGGCGCTGCTGCGAAAGGTCGCCTCGTACGGGCCGGGCACGTGCCAGAGCCAGGTCGCGACCGCGAACGCGAGGCCGGCCGCGAGCGCGTGTCGCGCGCCCGGCGCGCGCGCCGGCAATCCAACCGCGAGCAGCGGCGCCGCGACGAGCGCGAGCAGCATGTGTTGGGCGACGCGGACGCCGAACAGCGCGACGCCGAGCGCGCACAGCGGCGAGATCCACGCGACGAGCGCGATCGACCAGCCCGCGGCGAACGCGGCGCGCGTGCGCCGGCCCGCCGCGTCGCGCGCGCGCAGCGCGGGCGACGCGGCGCAGGCGAGCCCGACGCCGCTCCAGACCGCGATCAACACCGGGTCGAGGTTCCAGGCGGCGAGCCAGTCGGCGGGCGCGGGCGGCGCGCCGCAGTACGGAAGCAGCGGCGGAGTCACGTGCCGACGCGACGCAAGAGCCGTGCCGCGGTGGCCCTCGGAGTCGTCAGCTCCGCGGGGTCTCGCGGCGCTCGTCCTCGCGTTGTGTCGCGCGCCGCGCGCGCGCGTCCAACGCCGCGCTGAGCCGGGCGAGTGACGTCAACACCAGGAGCGCGAGCAGCGTGCCCGCGACCGCCGTCGCGACGCGCCCGAGCCCCGCCGCGACGCCGACCGCGGCCGTGAGCCAGATGCCCGCCGCGGTCGTGAGGCCCTCGATGCGCCGTTCTTCGCTGAGCTTCAGGATGGCGCCGCCGCCGAGGAACCCGACGCCCGCGACCACGCCTTGGATCACGCGGGCGAGCCCGTCGTCGCTCATGCCGCCCTGCTGCGGGATGAACACGAAGAGCGCGGCGCCCAGGCCGAGCAGCATGTGCGTGCGCAGCCCGGCGTCCTTGCCGCGCATCTCGCGCTCCCAGCCGAGCAGCCCGCCGAGCAGCGCGGCGATCACGAGGCGCGTCGCGAGCCGCGTCGCGCCCTCGACGTCGGGCAGGTCGGAGAAGTCCTCCTGCCACGTGCGCCAGATCGCCTGCCAGACCGTCCGTTCCTGCATCCTCGCCCGCGCCCGGTCCTCGGACGAGGTGACGCAAGCGCGGTGCCGAGCGACACGCGCGGATGGCGCGCGCGGGCGGCGCCGCGAGGCGCGAATCTACAAGCGCGGTCGGCTCACTCGGCGTAGCCGAGCGCGCGGAGCTGGCGCTCCGTCTCCTCGCCGATCGGGGCGCGCAGCGGCTTCGGGGTCTCGGCGCGCGCCGCGAGCCGCGCCTCCAGCTCGCCGCGCAGGGCCTGGACCCGCTCCGGGCGGCGCGACGTGATCTCGTGTCGGTCGCTGCGATCGACGCTGAGGTCGTAGAGCGCCTCGTCGGGCGGCTCGCCGGGCACGCCGGCGGTGTTCGAGTCGGCGGTCCGGCGCAGGTACTTCCACTCCGGCGTGCGCAGCCCGAAGTAGCGCGACGGGTACGTGGACGCGTTGGCGACGAGCAGCGGCGGCGCCTCGGGCGGCGGCGCGCTCCGCAGGTCGCGGCCCGGTCCGCGCGGATCGGGCGGCAGGCCGGCCAGCGCGAGCAGCGTCGGCGCCACGTCGAGCACCGACGCCGGCGCGTTCGAGCGCTCGGAGCGGCGCTGTCCCGGCGCCTTCAGCAGCAGCGGGATGCGCAGACACGGCTCGTCCACGAACCAGCCGTGCTCGAACCAGTAGTCCGCCTCGCCGAGGCTCTCGCCGTGATCGGAGGTGAAGAGCACGGCGCTCGCGTCCAGGACGTCGCGCTCCTCGAGCAGCGCGATCACCTCGCCGAAGGCGCGGTCCATGTGACGGATCTCGGCGTCGTAGCGCGCGACGTACGCGGCGGCTCGGTTCTCGATGCCGATCTGCTGGTAGCGCGGGATCGCGCCGAGCGTGTAGTCGGGCGGCCAGCCGGGCATCACCTCGTAGTCGAGCGGGACGCGGCGCGTGTCGCCGCGCGCGAGCGCGTCGTCCGCGAACGGCGCGAGCAGCTCGGCGGGCGGCGTGTAGGGGCCGTGCGGGTCGATGTAGTGGATCCAGACGAAGACCGGGCGCGACCAGTCCACCTCGCGCGACCAGCGGAAGAAGGCGGCGTTCACGAGCGTCACGGGATCGCCGGCGCCGTACACGATGTAGCGTTGGAAGCCGCGGCCGTAGCCGTTCGCGGCCTCGAGCACCGGATTGCCGATGAAGGCGGCCGTCTGGTAGCCGGCGGCCGCGAGGCGCTCGGCGACGAGCGACACCTCGGGCGGGATCGCGAAGTAGTTGGCCTCGACGCCGTGCTGGACCGGATGCAGGCCGCTCAGCATCGACGTGAACGAAGGACCGGTCTTCGGGATGACCGTCACGGCTTCGGCGAAGCTCGTCGCCGCGGCCGCGAAGCGGTCGAGCTGCGGCGACGTCTCGCGGGCATAGCCGTTGTACGAGAGATGATCCGCGCGCAGCGCGTCCGAGGTGATCAGGAAGAGGTGCGGCGGCCCCTTCTCGCCGCAGCCGAGCGCGGCGATCGCCAGCCAACAGACGAGGAAGACGAGGAAGGGGAGGGCGGAGCGAGGCGCGCCGAGGGCACGCGCGCGGCGGCCGAGATATCGTCTGGAAGCGCCCGCCACGACGGCGACAGGCTATCACGAGCGAAAGAGGCGGCCAACGCTCCGCGCCCGCATGCAGCAGTCGCGTCCGACGACATCGCCGACTACATCGTTCTGGCTGCACGCGCTCTTCGCACTCGCGATCGGCATCTGGCTGCGCGTGCACGGCTTCGCCGCGCAGATCCCGATCTCCGACGAATGGCACGGGCTGCAGGCCGCGGCGCAGGAGTCGTACCTGCGGCTCGCGACGCTGATGACCGCCGGCGCGACGTCGATCCCGTACAACCTGTACCTGCGCTGGCTGCTCCACGAAGTGGGATGGAGCGAGTGGACGATCCGGCTCCCGGCGCTCGCGGCCGGGATCGCGACCGTCGCGCTCGCGCCGCTGCTGCTGCGCCGCACGATCGGCGCGCGCGGCGCGGCGCTGACGGGCGTCCTGCTCGCGATCTCGCCGCTGCTCGTGCTCTACAGCCGCTACGCGCGGCCGTACTCGCTGGTGGTGCTGCTCGCGCTCGTCGCGCTGCTCGCGTGCCACCGCTGGGCCACGACGGGATCGCGCCGGGCGGCGGTCGCGCTGGTCGCCGCGTGCGCGCTCGCGGCGTGGCTCCACGTGCTCGAGATCCGGCTCTTCGCGCTCTGCCTCGGCGCCGTCGCGGCCGCGCGCCTCGTCGCGCCCCGCTGGCCGGCGCTCGCCGTCGCGCCGTCGTGGCGCGCCATCGCGGGGGTCGCGCTCGCCGGCGCGCTCGCGATCGCCGCGCTGC
>QEVM01000117.1 GCA_003576805.1 Pseudomonadota bacterium
CCGCCGCCAAGCCTCCGACGCGAACGTCCTCTGATGAGCCACGTCATCCCCCCCGGCTCTCTTCTACCATGCCGGGCGGCTTTTTCAGAGGTTCCCTAGCTGGGCGACTGCTCCTAGCCGACGGCGACGCCCGCGTCGCGGAGCTGCGTGCCGGGCTCCTCGGACGGCCGCGTGCCGCCGGTCGTGAGACCGCTCTCGCGCAGCGCGTCCTCGATGAAGCGCCGCACCGGCGGGTGCACGCCGAAGGTGACGTGCGCGCCCGGATACCAGTGGACCTTGGGCCTGCCCCAGTGCAGCCACAGGTCGCGCACCTGGTCGGGCGGCACGAGCTGGTCGGCGCTGCCGCCGAAGATGTAGCGGCGCTCGCGCGCGATCTTCGGCTCGAGCGCGAGCGGCGACACCACCTTCTTCAGGTTGGTGATCTCGTTCAGGCCGACGCCCATCTCCTCGGCGGCGCGCAGCGAGTCCGGCGGGCCGTGGCGCCACGAGAGGCGCGCGAAGTCGGTCGCGGGAATGCCGGCGATCGCGCACGCGAGGTCGCTCTCGAAGCACGAGAGCAGCGCGGTGCTGTAGCCGCCGAGCGAGAGGCCGAAGACGCCGATCTGCGTCGCGCACTGCGCGCGCACCCACGAGACGATGCGGCGCAGGTCCCAGGCGGTCTGCGCGAACGCGTGCACCGTGTCGAGCAGGTCGCCCGACAGCATGCCGTCGCCCGACATGCGGCGGATCCTGCGCGGTCCGTGCATCGGCAGCACCGGCAGGATCAGGTTGAAGCCGAGCCGCTCCTGCAGCCACTCGGGCCGAAACGCGCCGAAGTCGACCAGCGGCGTGCCCATCTGGTAGCCGTGGATGCACACGAGCCAGGGGCGGCGCTCGCAGCCCTCGCGATGGCGCAGCACCCACGCGTGCGCCGTGCGCGGCGGCGCGTACGAGAGGTACCGCTCGCGCCCGGGATCGCCCTCGGGCGGCTCGTAGCCGCTCTCGAAGCGCAGGTGCTCGAAGCGGATGCCGCGCACGCTGCGCGGCGTGAGATCCACCTGGTCGAGCGGCGGCGGCGTCGCGTGGTAGCCGATCGGCTTCTCGAGCAGGCCGCGGTCGCGGAACAGCGCGAGCGCCTCTTGCACCTCGCCGACGACGCGCTCGCCGTCGCTCTGCAGCGCGCGCGGCGGCGCCGACAGCGTCATCTGCGCGAGGATCGCCTCGTCGAGCGAGACCTCGAGCGCGGTGCGCACGGTGCGCGCCGGCGGCGGCACGTGGTCCTCGACCGCCTGGATGCGCAGCGTGAGGAAGCCGACCGCGCCCGCCGCGAACAGCGACGCCCCGCTCATCAGCAGCGCGCCGCCGATCCCGAGCCACGTCCACGACACCAGCCCGAGCAGCACGCCGAGCAGCGCGCCGGCGCCGCCGAAGTGGCGCTCGCGCGGATCGCCCGGCCACAGCCACGACGAGACGCCGGAGCCGAGCAGCAGCAGACCCGGCACCGCCGCGGCGAGGCCCGTCAGCCAGCCGTCGCCCCGGCCGTAGTGCAGCCAGAGCAGGCCGACCGCGATCAGCCACAGCGGCTCGCGGCGCCAGATCGGCCGTTGCTCCTTCTGCTGGTTCGGGGTCGGCGGCATGCGGTCTCCTTCGCGCGTCGGCTCGTCGGACCATAACGCGGCGCGGCGCGGCGCTCCTGTCCGCCGGCCGTCTGCGAGCGGCCTGCCGATCCGCGTCGCCGCGCCGACGGCCGGGATAGAATGCGCCATGCCCGATCGACCGCTCGAAGGCGAAGCGACGTGGCCCGACGCGCGCGGACGCAGGCTCGTGTTCCTGCTCGACGCCGCGACCGCGATCGAGCGGCGCGTGCTCGAGGGCTGGATCCGCCGGCATCGCCCGGATGCGGCGAGCGTCGACGTGATCGCGATCCCGCCCTCGCGCGGTCGCAAGCGCGGGCGCGGCTCGCTCGATCCGCTCGAGACCGCGATCCTGCAGGGCGACGACCCGCTGCTGCAGCCGCTGCGCGTGGTGTGGCTGCCGCGCAAGCAGGCGGACGGCACGCGCGTCGTGCGGCTGCGCGACGTGCTGCTGCGCGGCGATCCCTTCGATCCGTCGAGCAGCCGCCAGCGGCTGATCCTCGCGCGCGAACGCGAGCGCTGCCGCATCGCGATCGGCGAGCCGGCGCCGCTCTCCGAGCTGCGCGAGCGCTGGCGCGGCGCGGGCGGCGCGGAGTCGGGCGAGACCACGGCGCTGCCGGAGTACGTCGCACGCCAGGCGCAGCTCGCGCTCGAGCGCGCCGAGCGGCGGCTGCGCGGCGCGCGCTACAAGGTGCCGCGCCTCGTGCACGAGGAGATCCTCGCGCGCCCCTCGTTCCGCGGCGGCATCGCGCGCCTCGCGCGCGAGCTCGGGCGCAAGGAGGCCGACGTCGCCAAGGAGGCGTCGCGCGACCTCGCCGAGATCGCGGCCGCGCACAACCCGATCACGATCGACCTCGCGACGCAGCTCTTCCGCTTCCTCTACACGCGCGGCTACGACCGCGAGCTGCGCTACGACCACGCGCGTCTCGAGCAGGTCGCCGCGCTCTCGCAGCGCTACCCGGTGGTGTTCCTGCCGACGCACCGCTCGAACCTCGACCACCCGGTGCTGCACTGCATGCTCTGGGAGAACGGGCTGCCGCCCAACCACACCGCCGGCGGCATCAACATGAACTTCTTCCCGCTCGGCCCGCTGTTCCGGCGGGCCGGCGTGTTCTTCATCCGGCGCAGCTTCAAGGACGACCCGGTCTACAAGCTCGTCCTGCACCACTACGTCGACTACCTGATCGAGAAGCGCTTCTCGCTCGAGTGGTACATCGAGGGCGGGCGCTCGCGTTCCGGCAAGCTGCTGCCGCCCCGCTACGGGATGCTCGCGTACGTCGTCGACGCCTACCGGCGCGGCAAGAGCGACGACGTCTACCTGATCCCCGTCTCGATCGCGTACGACCAGATCCAGGACGTCGGCGACTACGTGGCCGAGCAGCGCGGCGCCAAGAAGAAGGAGGAGAGCTTCGGCTGGTTCCTCGGCATCGTGCGCCGCCTGCGCCGCTACGGCGAGATCCACATCCGCTTCGGCGAGCCGCTCTCGCTGGCCAGCGCGCTCGGGCCGGCGACGCCGCACGCGGAGCCGAACCCCGACGAGGACAACCTCGCGATCCAGAAGCTCGCCTTCGAGACCTGCGTGCGCATCAACGAGGTGACGCCGATCAGCGCGACCTCGCTGGTGGCGCTGGCGCTGCTCGGCGTCGGCGACGTGGCGCTCACGCTCGGCGAGGTGCGCGGCGCGCTGGTGCGCCTGCTCGACAACGTCGAGCAGCGCAAGCTGCCGACGATGGGCGAGCTCGACCTGCGCACCGAGGAGGGCGTCGCGCGCGCGCTCGGCGAGCTGGTGCGCAGCGACGTCGTGCAGGTCTTCGACGAAGGGCCCGAGACGGTCTACCGCATCAACGAGGACGAGGCGCTCGCCGCGGCGTACTACCGCAACTCCGTGATCCACTTCTTCGTGACGCCCGCGATCGCCGAGCTGGCGCTGCTGCGCGCGGCGGCGGACGGCGTCGCCGACCGCGCCGAGCGCTTCTTCGAGGAGGCGCTCGCGCTGCGCGACCTGCTGAAGTTCGAGTTCTTCTTCCCGGACCGCGAGCGCTTCCTCGCCGAGCTGCGCCGCGAGACCGCCTTCCACGACTCCGAGTGGGAGGCGCGCCTCGCGGCCGGTTCCGCCGAGACCTACGAGCTGCTGCGCCGCTTCCGCCCGTTCAGCGCGCACCGCGTGGTGCGGCCCTTCCTCGAGTCGTATCGCGTGGTGGCCGAGGCGCTGGTGCGTTGGGGCACCGAGAAGCCGGTGGACAAGAGGGAGCTGGTCGAGCGCAGCCTCGCGCTCGGCAAGCAGTGGCGCCTGCAGCGCCGCATCCGCTGCGCCGAGTCGGTGTCGAAGAGCTACTTCGAGACCGCGCTCAAGCTGGCCGAGAACCGCAAGCTGCTCGGCGCCGGCGACGGCGAGCTCGACGAGAAGCGCCGCGCCTTCGCGGCCGAGCTGGCGAGCGCCGTGCGCCGCATCGACGCGATCGACGCGCTCGCCGCGGCGCGCCGCTCGGGCGTCGCGGATTAGCGGCGCGCCGGACCGCGGTTGGCGCGATCCCCCGCTCCCGGCTACCCCGCCCGCATGACGGCAGCCGAGGCGAAGCGCGCGGCACCGGGCGTCGCGGTCCGCGTGCAGGGCGCGCGGCGCGTGTTCCGCGCGCGCGGCGAGCCCGACGTGGTCGCGGTGGACGGCGTGGATCTCGGCGCCGCGCCGGGCGAGTTCGTCGCGATCCTCGGTCCGTCGGGCTGCGGCAAGTCCACGCTGCTGCGCATGATCGCGGGGCTCGATCGCGCGGACGCGGGCACGATCGCCGTCGGCGAAGGGGACGCGCGCGACACCGCCCTCGCCTACGTCTTCCAGGACGCGCACCTGCTGCCGTGGCGCACCGTCGAGGACAACGTCGCGCTGCCGCTCGAGCTGCGGGGCCGCGACGCCGCCACGCGCCGCGACGCCGCGCGGCGCGCGATCGAGCAGGTCGGGCTCGGCGACGCGGCGCGCCGCCATCCCGCGCAGCTCTCGGGCGGCATGCGCATGCGCGCGTCGCTGGCGCGCGCGCTCGTCACGGAGCCGCGCCTGCTGCTGCTCGACGAGCCCTTCGCCGCGCTCGACGAAATCACCCGCCAGGACCTCGACGACCAGCTGCGCGCGCTCTGGCGCGCGACCGGGATGACGGTGCTCTTCGTCACGCACTCGATCGCCGAGGCGACGTTCCTCGCGGAGCGCGCGATCGTGCTGACGCGGCGTCCCGCGCGCGTCGTGCTCGAGCACGCGATCGACCTGCCCGCCGAGCGCGACGCCGCGCTGCGCGGCGACGCGCGCTTCGCCGCCGAGACGCGCGCGCTGTACGCGGCGCTCGCGCGCGGCAACGCGAGCGCCGCCGCGTGAGCCGCTTCACGGAGGCCGTGCTGCCGCCCGCCGCGACCTTCGTCGCGACGACGCTCGTCGCGGAGCTCGCGATCCGCGCGGCCGGCGTGTCGCCGCTGCTGCTGCCGGCGCCGTCGGCCGTCGCGCGCGCCGCCGTGCGGCACGCGCCGACGCTGTGGCCCGCGCTCGCGACGACGGCGCAGGCGGTCGCGATCGGGCTCGCGCTCTCCACGGTCGTCGGCCTCGTCGCCGCGATCGCGCTCGCCAGCTCGCGCTGGGTGGAACGCGCCTTCTACCCGTACGCGATCTTCTTCCAGATCGTGCCGATCGTCGCGATCGCGCCGCTGCTGGTGATCTGGTTCGGCTACGGCATCCGCGCCGTGATCGCGGCCGCGTTCATCGTCTCGGTGTTCCCGGTGATCGCCAACACGCTGGCCGGGCTGCGGTCGGTGGACCCCGCCCTGCGCGACCTCTTCCGCCTCTACGGCGCGAGCGGCTGGGCGCGGCTCACGAAGCTGTCGCTGCCGTGGGCGCTGCCGAACGTGCTGACGGGGCTGCGCGTCGCCGCCGGGCTCGCCGTGATCGGCGCGATCGTCGGCGAGTTCGTGGGCGGCGGCGGGCTCGGCGTCGTGGTGCTCGAGGCCATGCGCCAGCAGCGCACCGACCTCGTGTTCGCGGCGGTGTTGCACGCCGCGGCGCTCGGGCTCGCGCTCTTCGCCGCGGTGAACGCCGTGAGTCGGCTCACGCTGCGGCGCTGGCACACACAGGAGAAGGACGCGTGACGAACCCGCTCCGAACCGCGCTGGGCAGCGCGCTGGGCAGCGCGCTCGCACTCGCGCTGGCGTGCGCCGCCGGCGGCTGCGGCGGCGAGACGCAGGACGCGGCGCCCGCCGGCGCCGCCGCCGCGCCGGCCGGGCTGCGGCTCGCGCTCAACTGGAAGCCCGAGCCCGAGTTCGGCGGGATCTTCGAGGCCGAGCGCGCGGGGCTCTTCGCGAAACGCGGACTCGCGGTGGAGCGCACCGGCGGCCCCGGCGCGCCGGTCGTGCAGATGGTGCAGGCGGGCCAGGTGGAGCTCGGCATCGCGGCGGCGGACGAGGTCGTGCTGGCGCGCGACCGCGGCAGCGACGTCGTCGCGGTGTACGCCACGTACCAGCGCAGTCCGCAGGGCATCATGGTGCACGCCGCGCGCGGCGCCGGCTCGCTCGCGGAGCTGTTCGCGAGCCGCGGCGGCACGCTCGCCGTCGAGCCGGGCCTGCCGTACGTGAAGTGGTTCGAGAAGCGCTACGACCTCTCGCGCTGGAAGATCGTGCCCTACTCGTACAGCGTCGCGCCGTTCCTCGGCGATCCGGAGATGGCGCAGCAGGTGTTCGTGACCGCCGAGCCGATCGCCGCGCGCCGCCAGGGCGCCGACCCGCAGGTGTTCCTCGTCGCGGAGTCCGGCTTCGACCCCTACACCGCGGTGGTGATCACGCGCCGCGAGTCCCTGCGCGCCAACGGCGCGCGCATCGGCGACTTCGTGCTCGCGCTGCAGGAGGGCTGGCGCGCCTATCTCGACGATCCCGCGCCGGCCAACGCCGTGATGGGCGCGCTCAACACGGAGATGGACGCCGAGACCTTCCGGCTCGGCGCCGCCGCGCAGGCGCCGCTCGTCGAGGACGACTTCACGCGCCGGCACGGCCTCGGCGCGATGTCGCTCGAGCGCTGGGCCACGCTCGCGAAGCAGCTGCGCGAGCTCGGCCTGCTCGACCGCGACGTGGACCCGCAGAGCTGCTTCGCGGAGCCCGTGCTGCAGGACTGAGCGGCGGCGAGCCGGATCGGCGAATGGGAGTACGATGGGAAGACCGGAGTCGCGAGCTCCGAGAGGAGGATCCCCATGGCCGAGAGCGTCTACAAGGTGATCGAGCTGGTCGGAACCAGCACCGAATCGTGGGAGAAGGCGGCGACGGCGGCGGTGACGCGCGCGTCGAAGAGCCTGCGCGACCTGCGCATCGCGGAGGTCGCCCAGCTCGACCTCCAGCTCGAGAACGGCGAGGTGCGCGCGTATCGCGCCAAGGTGAAGGTGTCGTTCAAGTACGAGGGCTCGGACGACTGACGGGCCGAGCGGCGCCGGCCGCGAGGCCGGCGCCGCGGGCGTTCACTCCTTGGCCTTGAGCTTCGGCTCGTTCTCGCGGATGAAGCCGCGGATGTCGTCGGCCATGTCGAGCAGCCGCACCCACTGCTCCTTGTAGAGCGTCACGGGAAAGCGGCCGAGGCCGTACACGGACACGCCGCCCTTCTCGCTCACCTTCAGCGAGATGCCGCGCTGGGTGCGGCTCTTCAGCGCTTCGTTCTCCGCGCGGAGCTTCGCGAGCTCGCTCTGCAGGTCTTCGTCGGACATCCATCCTCCTCTCGGGGTGCACGCCCAGGATGATGGAAGCGCGCCGCGCCGCTACTCCGGCGGCGCCGTGAACGTCTCGACGCGCACCGTCTGCTGCGCGACCGCCGCCTCCTGCATCTGCACCGTGTGATGGTCGCCCGTCAGCCACTGGCGGAGCTGCGCCGTGTTGGGCGGATCGCCGACGACGCTCGGCACCGCGTTGTAGCCGACGACCTCGCCGGGCGCGCCGCTCGGGAAGCTCCCCATGCCGACGTAGCGCCGCACCGGCCCGCCGCCGAAGCGGAAGGCGTCGACGCCGTCCGCGCGCGCGTTGAAGCCCGACGCGTTCACGACCTCGAAGCCGCCGTCGCGCGCCATGCCGGCGAGGCCCGGCGCGACGTCCTCGAAGCCGGCGAAGGGCGGCAGCGAGAAGCTCCCGCCGAGCTCGTGTCCGAAGGTCTTCCGGTGCAGCAGGCCCCAGCGGTAGTCGTCCTGGTCGGTGGAGTTGCCGAAGGCCGCGGCGTACGCGTCGGACGCGAGCGCGTCGAGCGCGCTCTCGAGCGCGCCGAGCAGCGCCGCGTCGCGCCGCGCCTCGGCCGGCAGCGCCGCCGGCTCGGGGAAGAAGTCGACGCCCGAGAGGCCGACGCCCGTGAACGGCGCGGCGGCGAGCAGGTGGTGCAGCGCCTTCAGCGCCTCGGTGCCGCCGACGCCCGGCACGCCGAGCGCCGCGAGGCGCGGGTCGATCACGCTGCGGATCAGCTTGGCGCGCCACACGTTGTAGATCGTGGCGGCGATGCTGGCCTGCACCTCGGCGGGCGGCACCGGGGCGAGGCGCTCGCCGTTCTGGTCGCTCGCGTCCCAGCCCTGCGCAATGCCGGTCGGCGTGGACCAGTCCCACGCCGCGAGGCGGCCGATCGCCTCCTCGACGCGCGCGTCCGCCGCGAGCGCCGCGAGCTCGGGCGGCGCACCGGGCGCCTGCGCGTTGGCGAACGCCGCGAGCACGAACGGCGTCATCAGCTCCGCATCGCGCTGCTGCACGTTGGTCTGCCAGCGCTTCATGTCCTCTACCGAGATCTTCTTGCCCGACGCGATCGCGTCGCGCAGGAGCTGCGTGATGCGGCCCGAGCGGAGCCCGTCGGAGTAGCCGCCCGAGAGGTAGTAGATCGCACCCGGATCCGAGAGCCGGCGCTGGTTCAACGGGTCGTTGTCGAGCGACGTGCCCGCCGGGTCGTTGTTCGCGTTCGAGAAGAAGCCGTTCGGCGGGTTCAGCGTCTGCGGCATCTCGTCGTACGGCAGGATCGCGTACGGGATCGCCTGTCCCTGCGAGCGCGCGGGATCGGAGATCCAGTTGTTCGCGCCCGAGACGCCGTCGCGCACGAAGAACGGCGGCAGCCCGACGACGGCGCCCTGCTCGAGGTCGGTGCGCAGCGGCACCTCGGCGCTGCTGAAATAGCCGACGTTGCCGTCGGCGTCGGCGTACGCCCAGTTCTGTCCGCCGACGTCGAACTCGTCGAGGCCCGCGCGGAACTCGGCGAGATCGCGCGCGCGGTTCCAGATGCGGAACGTGCGCAGCTCACCGGTCGCCTGGAAGCCCGTGTACTGGAGCGTCAGCACGGCCGTCTCGTTCACCGCGCCGCCGAAGAAGATGCCCGTGTCCTCGACGTCGACGATCGGGCCGTAGCTGCGGAACGGCACCGTGAACGCCACCGCGCCCGGATCGGCGACCGACAGCCCCGCGTCCTGCAAATTGTCGATCTCGCCGTCGCCGGGCGTGTTGAGCAGGTACGGCAGCACGACTTCCGCGACGACGTGCTTCAGCTCGCCGCCCGTCTCGATGCAGAAGGTCTGGCGCCGCCCCTGCTCGTCGCGGCAGTCGGTGCGGTTCTTGACGAGCCGGTCGCGGAACAGATCGGTGACGTCGAGCGGATTGGTGGTGGCGCCCCAGGTGACGTGCTGGTTCTGGCCGAGGATCACGAACGGGACGCCCGGGAAGGTCACGCCCGAGACGTTCATCGGCCCCTCGACCGGGTCGTTCGCGACGACCAAGTGGTTCTCGTAGAACTCGGGCGGCGTGCCGAGCGAGAGGTGCGGATCGTTGGCGATGATCGGCACCGCGCCGACCGTCACGTCCTTGGTGAGGCCCCACTCGTTGCTGCCGATCTGGCGCTCGTGGCGGCCCATCGCCTTCGCGAGGAAGGGCGTCGCCTCGGCCTTGTCGCGGAAGCGCTCGGCCGCCCGCGCGGCGAGCCCGACCGAAGCGCACGTGATCGGCTCGGGCGGCGCGTCGGTGTACGGGCGCGTCCCGGTCGCGTCGGGGACCGTCGCCGCGGGATCCATCGGCGCGACGCGCTGCACGTCGCCGAACAGCAGCGCGGCGCCGTCGAAGGGCGGATCGGCGGCGAGCCCCGCGGCGCAGTACGCCTCCAGCCGCTCGACCAGGCCGGCGTCGATGTCGAGCGAGAGGCTCGCGGCGATGCCCTTGCCGATCACGAGCGTGTCGAGCGCGGTCCAGTCGCGCAGCGAGGCGGCCGAGAGCTCGAGGTCCGCGTACTCCGCGGGCAGCGGCCGCGCGCCGGCGCGCACTTGCGCGATCCACGCGTTGACGCCCGCCGCGTACGCTTCGAGCACCTCGCGCTCGCGCGGCGTCAGCGTCTCGAAGCTGCGCGCGGCGGCGCGGTGCAGGCCGAAGGCGCGCATCTGGATGTCGGCGTCGAGGCGCGACTCGCCGAACACCTCGCCGAGCGTGCCGTCCACCTCGCGCCGCGTGATGTCCATCTTCCAGAAGCGGTCGCGCGCGTGGACGAAGCCCTGCACGCGCGCCATGTCGGTGTCGGTCTCCGCGAACACGTGCGGCACGCCGAGGCCGTCGACGCGGACGCGCACCGGCGCCTCGAGGCCGTCGAGCGTCAGCGCGACCTGCTTCGGCCCGCCGCACTGCGGCGCGACGGCGAAGGGCAAGGCGGCGAGTGCGAGCAGCAGGCGGAGCGGACGGCCCATGACGGAATCCTCCTCGGCAGCGAGAAAGATTGTACGCCGCCGCCTCGACGCGGGGGAAGTCCCCCGTGCCGGGACGTCGATCGTGCACCCATCGCGTATCATGGTCTTCGCACACGAACTCGGAGGGGGATTCGACGTGCTCCATCGCGCACCGGCCGCGGGACGCCGCCGCGCGGGTCATCGACTCGCCGCGGAGGTGGCGCCGAGCCACTACGACCTGCAGCTCGAAGTCGATCCCGAAGCAGGCGACGACTACCGCGGCGAGGTGCGCATCGCGGTGAGCCTGCACGCGGCCGTGCGGCGCATCGAGCTGCACGCGGCGGAGCTGCGCATCGGACGCGCCCGCGTGACGAGCGCGCAGGGCGACGTCGCGGCGCGCGTCGAGCTGCGGCCCGACTCGGAGACCGTCGCGCTGCTGCTGGCGCGCCCGCTCGGGCCCGGACCGGCGACGCTGCACCTCGCCTTCTCCGGCAAGCTCCGCACCAATCTGCGCGGCCTCTACCGCGCCACCGCGCAGGGCCACCGCTACGCCTTCACGCAGCTCGAGGCCGCCGACGCGCGGCGCTTCTTCCCGTGCTTCGACGAGCCGGCGCTGAAGGCGCGCTTCCGCATCACCGTCACCACGCGCGCCGACGCGACGGTGCTCTCGAACGCGCCGGCCGAGAGCGAGGAGAAGCTCCCGGGCGGCGCCAAGCGCGTGTGCTTCGCCGAGACGCCGCCGCTCTCGACGTACCTGGTCGCGCTCGCGGTCGGCGAGCTCGAGCACTCGGTCGCGACCAAGTGCGGAGATACGCCGATCCGCGTCTGGCACGTGCCGGGCAAGCAGCGGCTCACCGGCTTCGCGCTCGAGGCCGCACGCGAGTGCCTGGCGCGCCTCGAGCGCTGGTTCGGCCTGCCCTACCCGTACGCCAAGCTGGATCTCGTCGCCGTGCCCGACTTCGAGGCCGGCGCGATGGAGAACGCCGGCGCGGTCTTCTTCCGCGAGAACCTGCTGCTGCTCGACGCGCGCGCCGCGACGCTCGCCGAGCAGAAGCGCGCCGCCGAGGTGATCTGCCACGAGCTGGCGCACATGTGGTACGGCGACCTCGTCACGATGGCGTGGTGGGACGACCTGTGGCTGAACGAGTCGTTCGCGACGTGGATGGCGTTCCAGATCGTCGACGACTGGCGTCCCGAATGGAAGATGTGGCAGGACTTCCAGCACCACCGCGCGGCGGCGCTGCGCCTCGACGCGCTCCGCCACACGCACCCGATCCACTGCGAGGTGCGCACGCCCGAGGACGCGACCGAGAACTTCGACCTGATCACGTACGAGAAGGGCGCGTCGGTGGTGCGCATGCTCGGGCACTACCTCGGCGCGAAGACGTTCCAGAAGGGCGTGCGCGCCTACATCCGCCGCCACCGCGAGTCGAACGCGAAGGCCGCCGATCTGTGGCGCGCGCTCGGCGAGGCGGCCGGCGAGCCGGTCGATCCGATCATGCGCGGCTGGGTGGAGCAGGAGGGCCTGCCCGTGCTGTCGCTGCGGCGCAGCACCAAGGCGGGCCGCAGCGCGCTGTCGCTGCGCCAGGAGCGCTTCTACGCCGACCCGCGCCACGCGCAGAGCAGCCGGACGCGGTCGTCGCAGCGCTGGCCGATTCCCTGGGTCGGGCGCGTCGCCGACGCCAAGGGGCGCGTGCGCACCGTGCGCCGCGTGCTGACGGCCGCGACCGCGAACGTGGATCTCGGAGCGGGCGTTCCCGCCTTCGTCTACGGCAACGCCGACGAGGGCGGCTTCTTTCGCGTACAGCACGATCCCGCGCTGCTGCGCGCGCTCGCCGAGCACCTGCCGCTGCTCAGCGCCGTCGAGCGCATGGGCCTCGTCGACCACCAGTGGGCGCTCGTGCGCGCCGGCCGCGCGCCGATCGCGTCGTTCCTCGACCTCGCCGACGCGTTCGGCGCCGAGGAGGAGCCCGACGTGCTGGTCGCGCTGCGCGGCCCGCTCGGCTTCGTCGAGGACCGGCTCGCCGTCGCGGCCGGCGCCGGCGCGGGCGAGCGCGTGCGCGACTGGATCGCCGCGCGCTTCGGGCCCGCCTTCGTCGAGCTCGGCTGGGAGGCGCGGCCCGAGGAGCCCGACGAGGTCCGGCTGCGGCGCGCGGCGCTGGTCGGGCTGCTCGGCGACGTCGCCGAGTGGCCGCCGATCCTGGCCGCCGCGGCGGAGCGCTTCGAGCGCTACCTCGAGCGCCGCGACGCGATCGACCCCAACCTCACCGACCCCGTCGTGCAGCTCGCCGCGCGCGCCGGCGACGCCGCGCGCTTCGACGCGATGCTGGCGGCGTTCGAGTCCGCGCCGACGCCGCAGGAGCGCCGCCGCTTCCTGTTCGCGCTCGCCGAGTTCCGCGCGCCGAAGCTGGTGGACCGCGCGCTCGCGCTCTGCCTCACCGATCGCGTGCCGACGCAGGACGTGGCGTTCGTGCTGGTGCGGCTGCTCTCGAACCGCGACGCCCGCGAGCGCGCCTGGGCGTTCGTGACCAAGCGCTGGTCGCGGCTCGTGCGGCGCATGCCGCCGATGCTCGCGGCGCGGCTGGTCGAGGCGACGCCCGCGCTCGGGCCGTCGTACCGGCGCGAGGTGGCGTCGTTCTTCCGCGCGCACCCGCTGCCCACGGGCGGCCGCGCGGTCGAGCAGGCGCTCGAGCGCTTCGACCTCGAAACCGCGTTCTGCAAGCTCGCCGCCAAGGGCTTGGCGCGCTGGCTCGACGCGCGCGGCGCACCTCCCGGCTGACCCGCGTCTTCGCCCGCGTGCGGCCCTCGCCGCGATGACGGCGCGCCACGTCGCCGGTAGCGGCGGCGCGCTGGATTCGCTTTGTTTTCGCCATGCGGCGCGGGGCCCGTTCGAATCCGCCGAATCGCTTCGAGGCGATCCACTACGACTTCGAGCACGACTTCGCGGACGCCGCGCCGGCGCCCGACGACGACCCGCCCGATCCGCGGGTGCAGTACCTGCGCGACCCGTCGCGCTCGATCGTCGCGACCAACGACAGCCCGGACGTCGGCTTCGAGGCGAGCGTCAACCCGTACCGCGGCTGCGCGCATGCGTGCACCTACTGCTTTGCCCGCCCGACGCACGAGTATCTCGGGCTCAGCGCGGGGCTCGACTTCGAGACGAAGATCTTCGTGAAGGAGCGCGCGCCGGAGCTGTTGCGGCGCGCGCTCGCGTCGCCCAAGTGGACGCCGCAGGTGGTCGCGATGTCCGGCGTCACCGACCCGTACCAGCCGATCGAGCGGACGCTGCGCCTGACGCGCGGCTGTCTCGAGGTGCTGCTCGAGTTCCGCAATCCGGTGGCGATCATCACCAAGGGCCGCCTGGTCGCGCGCGACGCGGACCTGCTCGGCGCGCTGGCGCGGCTCGACTGCGCCGCGGTGTCGATCTCGGTGACGACGCTCGACGCGGCGGTGCACCGCAGCATGGAGCCGCGCACGCCGCGTCCGGAGCTGCGCCTCGCCGCCATCGAGGCGCTCGCGAAGGCGGGCGTGCCGGTCGGCGTGCTGGTGGCGCCCGTCGTGCCGGGCCTCACCGAGCACGAGCTGCCGCGCATCCTCGAGGCGGCCGCGCGCGCCGGCGCCACGCGCGCCGGCTACGTCGTGCTGCGCCTGCCGCACGGCACCAAGGCGCTCGTCGAGGACTGGCTCGCGCGCGACTTCCCCGACCGCAAGGAGAAGGTGCTCGCCCGCGTGCGCGAGCTGCGCGGCGGCGGTCTCTACGACTCGCGCTGGAGCGTGCGCCAGCGCGGCACCGGGATCTTCGCCGAGCAGATCGAGCAGCTCTTCGAGACGGGCTGCCGGCGCGCGGGCATCCGCAACGACGCGCGCGCCCTCTCGACCGCGCACTTCCGCCGTCCGGAGACGCCGGCCGGCCAGCGCCTGCTGTTCTGAGCCGACGCGTTACTGCGTCGCGCCT
>QEVM01000118.1 GCA_003576805.1 Pseudomonadota bacterium
CGTCGAGCAGCGCGCCGAGCGCGTGCGCGAGCAGACTCTGGAGATCGGGCGCCTCGGCGGCCGCCGGCTCGACGCGTGCGGCGCGCGGCCGGGCGGTGCGCGCCGGCGGTCCCGCGCGGACGCCGCGCATCAGAAGTCCATGCGGAGCAGCTCGCGCTCCTCGCCTGCGGAGAGATCGCCGCCGCCCGCGCGCTCGCTCGGCTCGGCGCCCGCCGGGAACGCCTGCATGTACGAGTTGGCGCTCGCCTCGCCCGCGAGCTGGCCGGTCGCGGGATCGACGCGCGCGTACGACACGCCCTCCGGCACCGGGAAGTCGCGCACCGGCTTGTCGGCGTGCGCGTCGGCCATGAACTCGATCCAGATCGGCAGCGCCGCGCGCCCGCCGGTCTCGCCCTTGCCGAGGCTGCGGCGCTCGTCGAAGCCGACCCAGGCGCCGGCTGCGATGTCCGCCGAGAAGCCGACGAACCAGGCGTCGCCGTGATCGTCCGTGGTGCCCGTCTTGCCGGCGAGCGGGCGGCCGAGCTTCTGCGCCTTGCGCGCCGTGCCTCCCGGGTGCTCGACCGGCGCGCGCAGGAGGTCGGTGATCAGGAACGCCTCGCTCGGCGTCATCACCTGGTCGGGGCCCATCGCGACGCCGTCGGCGGTCAGCTTGGGCGTCTTCTTCGCGCTCTCCCAGGTGGGCGGCTTCTCGTCGATGGGACGGTCGATCGGAAAGCGCTCGAGCAGCACCTTGCCGTCGCGGTCGACGACGCGGCGGATGAAGATCGGATCGACACGCCGGCCGCCGGCCGGGAACACCGCGTACGCCGACGTCAGCTCGACCAGCGTGACGGGGCTCGTGCCGAGCGCCATCGAGGGATACGGCACGATGTGCGACGAGATGCCGACGTCGTGCGCGAGGTTCACGACCGAGCGGATCCCGACGCGGAACAGCAGGTTGATCGTCGCGAGGTTGAGCGAGCGCGCGAGCGCTTCGCGCATCGGGACGGGCCCGCGCATCCGGTGGTCGTAGTTTTGCGGCGCCCACACCGCGCCGCTGGCGGGATCGGTGTACGAGACGGGCTGATCGTGAACGGTCGAGAGCGCGGTGAGCCCGCGCGTCAGCGCCGTCGCGTAGACGAAGGGCTTGAACGCGGAGCCCGGCTGGCGGCGCGCCTGCACCGCGCGGTCGAACTGGCTGCGGCCGTAGTCGTAGCCGCCGACGAGCGCGAGCACCTCGCCGTTCGAGACGTCGAGCGCGACGACCGCGCCCTCCACCTCCGGAGACTGGTAGAGCGCGACGCGCCGCTCGGGCGAAGCGGGCGCCCGCGGAAGCTCGGCCACCTCGGCCGGCTCGACGTCGGACTCCGAGTCGGGCTCGGGCGGCTCGGCGGGCTTCGCCTCCGGCTCGGGCTCGAACACGCGGAAGCGCGCGACGTCGCCGACCGCGAACACCTGCGAGATCTGCGTGCGCGGCACGGACTCGCGCTCGAGGTTGCGCTCGCGCGCCCACGCCACGTCGGCGAGGTGGACGTCGGCCGCGAGTCCCGGCGCGAACGACACGCGCGCCGTGTGGCGCGGGCCGTCGAGCGCGGTCACGACGCCGAGCCACGGCTTGGCGAGATCGAGCGACGCGAGCGTGAGCTGCGCTTCCGAATCGAGCCCGTTCTCGGCGGCGACGCGGCGCACCTCGGCCGCGACTTCGCCGCGCGGCACGCGCCGCACCGGTCCGCGCCAACCCTGGCGCTGGTCGAGCGACTCGATGCCCCGGCGCAGCGCCTTCTCCGCGGAGCGCTGCAAGTCGAGGTCGAGCGTGGTCTCGATGCGCAGGCCGCCGCGCAAGACGAGGTCGCTGCCGACCCGCTCGAACAGGTGCCGGCGCACCTCCTCGGTGAACCACGTGGCGGCGGCGAAGTCGGCGCGCTCGCGCGGGCCGGTGATCGCCGGCGCGGCGGCGAGCTCGCGCTGGTACGTGGCCTCGTCCACGAAGCCGAGCGCGCGCATGCGGCCGAGCACGTAGGTGCGGCGCACGTCGGCGGCCTTGTAGTTGCCGAGCGGCGAGAAGCGCGACGGCGCCTTCGGCAGGCCGGCCAGCATCGCGCCCTCGGAGATCGTCAGCTCCCCGACGTGCTTGCCGAAGTAGGTGCGCGCCGCCTCGCCGATGCCCCACGCGCCGCCGCCGAAGTAGATCTGGTTCAGGTAGAGCGCGAGGATCTCGTCCTTCGTGAACTCCTGCTCGAGCTGCCGCGCGAGGATCATCTCCTTCAGCTTGCGGTCGAAGCGTCGCTCGGGGGTGAGCAGCAGGCTCTTCACCGTCTGCTGCGTGATCGTGCTGCCGCCCTGCACGATCTCGCGCGCCTGGATGTCGGCCCAGGCGGCGCGCACGATCGACTGCCAGTCGATGCCGCTGTGCTGGAAGAAGCTGTCGTCCTCGCCCGCGACGAAGGCGAGCACGACGTGCTCGGGGATCTCTTCGAGGCGGACCAGCCGGCGTCGCTCGTCGAAGAACTCGCCGATCGGCTGGCCGTCGCGGTCGAACACGGTGGAGGCCAGCGGGGGCCGGTAGTCCTCGATGCCGTGCAGGTCCGGCAGGTCGCTCACGATCGCGAAGTAGAGCGCGAGCGCGGTCCCGACCGCGCCGGCCACCACGAGCACGACGCAGCCCACGAGCGCGAGCAGGATGCGCGACGGCCAGGACCTCATCGAAGGCTCCAGGGGGTCCGGGGCAGGCTAGCGCAGGCGTTTCGCTGCGCCGGATTCGACGCTGCGCTACCGAAGCTTCGCCGCGCGCCCGGAGTTCCGCCGTGCAACAGCCGCTCTCGCTCCTGTTCGTCATGGACCCGATCGACGCGATCGACGTCGACAAGGACACGACGTTCGTGCTGATGCTCGCGGCGCAGGAGCGCGGGCATCACGTCCATTTCTGTGAGCTCGCGGATCTCTCCGTCGAGGAGGGCAAGCCCGTCGCGCGCCTGCGGCATGCGGCGCTGCGCCGCGAGCGCGGCCGCCACGCGACGCTCGGCGAGCCGCGCACGCTCGCGATCGACGACGCCGTCGACGTCGTGTTCCAGCGCAAGGACCCGCCGGTGGACACCGACTACGTCACCGCCACGCAGATCCTGGCGCTGTGTCGCCGCGCGATCGTGCTCAATCGCCCCGACACGGTGATCTGGGCCAACGAGAAGCTGTATGCCGTGCAGTTCCCGGATTTGATGCCGGCGACGCGCGTGTCGCGGCGCATCCCCGAGTTCGTCGACTTCCTGGCCAAGCTCGGCGGCGAGATGATCGTGAAGCCGCTCGGCGGCAAGGGCGGCGAAGGCGTGTTCCATCTGCGTCACGACGATCGCAACCTCTTCTCGATCCTGGAGCAGGTGACCGGCTTCGGAACGCGTTGGGCGATGGCGCAGCGCTACGTGCCCGAGGTGCGCCGCGGCGACAAACGCATCCTGCTGCTCGAAGGCGATCCGATCGGCGCGGTGCTGCGCGTGCCCGCCGCCGGCGAGACGCGCGCCAATCTCCACGTCGGCGGCACGCCCGCACGCGCGCCGCTCGACGACGACGACCGCCGCATCGTCGAGCGGCTGCGTCCCCACCTCGAGCGCGACGGCCTCTTCTTCGTCGGCATCGACGTGATCGGCGGCCGCCTCACCGAGGTGAACGTGACGAGCCCGACCGGGATCCAGGAGATCAATGCGCTCGAAGGCGTGCGGCTCGAGCACCAGGTGATCGAGGCCGCCGAGCGGCGCGCCAACGCGCGCCGGCCCGCCTGAGCGGCGTCCTGATCAGCAGATCCATCATCTAAACACGCGAGAAATCGTTTGACACCCCCGGGGTCCGGGGGCATCCTTGCGCCGACTCCGCGCGCCTGATGCCCCGGCGCGGCTGTCGGCTCCTCCGCGAAGAACGCGTGCCCGACGGGTTCGGGCCTTGCCGCATCCGCGGCAATCACCTCGAGGAGACGGCCGCATGGCCACGAAGATCGCCAAGACCGGCATCACCCGCGAGCGCGGGTGGCTCTACTACCTGGACAAGAACGGCGACGTGAGTCGCACCAAGATGGCGCGCGGCGGAGCCCGCGGCGCCAAGGGCAAGCCGCAGCGCATCGCGAAGATCGGCGTGAAGCGCGAGGACGGCTTCCTCTACTTCGTCGACAAGGACGGCGACGTCGCGAAGACGAGAATGGCGCGGCCCGGCTCGCGCCGTTCGACGGCGCGCCGCCCGGCCAAGCGCGCGCCGCGCCGCACCGCGAGCGGTCGCGGCAAGTCGACGCGGCGCGCACGCCGCTAGCCCGCGTGGCAGGCCGGGCCGTGCGCCCGGCCTGCCCCCGCCGTGCCCCGCCGCGATGACGCACGGGTTATCGTAGGCGCGTGGCGTCCGATCCCTCCGACCCGCAGCGCTCCGACCCGCCGCGCGCCCCGATCGTTGCGCCGATCGACTCGAGCGGCGGACCGTACGCGATCCTCATCGTCGACGACGAAGAAGGCATTCGCGAGAGCCTCGAGCTGACGCTCGGCGACGACTACCGGGTCTTCACCGCCCGCAACGCGCAGGAAGGGCTCGAGATCCTCGAGCGCGAGCCGATCGCGCTCGTGATCGCGGACCAGGTGCTGCCCGGCATGACGGGCGTCGAGTTCCTCGAGAAGGTGATCGAGCGCCGGCCGACCGCGATCCGCATGATGCTGACCGGCTACGCCGACGTCGCGTCGATCGTGCGCGCGGTCAACGAGGGCCGCATCTACCGCTACATCCCGAAGCCGTGGGAGCCCGAGGAGCTGCGCGTCAACGTGCGGCGCGCGCTCGAGTCCTACTCGCTCGCCACCGAGAACGCCTCGCTCGCGGCGGCGCTGCGCGATGCCAACGAACGCCTGCGCCAGGAGAACCTGTACCTGCGCCGCGAGGTCGAGCGCCGCTACGCCTTCGAGAACCTGATCGGCTCGAGCCCGGCGATCCTGCGCGTCTTCGAGGTGATGGAGAAGGTCGCGCAGACCGACGCCACGGTGCTGCTCACCGGCGAGACGGGCACCGGCAAGGACCTCGTCGCGCGCGCCATCCACTACGCCGGCGCGCGCAAGAACGCGCGCTTCGTCGCGCAGAACTGCGGCGCGCTCCCCGACACGCTGCTCGAGAGCGAGCTCTTCGGCCACAAGCGCGGCGCCTTCACCGGCGCGCACGAGGACAAGAAGGGCCTCTTCGAGCTGGCGCACGGCGGCACGATCTTCCTCGACGAGATCGGCGAGACCAACCCCGGTATGCAGGTGCGCCTGCTGCGCGTGCTGCAGGACGGCGAGATCCGCCCGCTCGGCGCCTCCGACGTGCGCAAGGTGAACGTGCGCGTGATCGCGGCGACCAATCGCGACCTGCGCAAGATGGTGCAGGACGGCGGCTTCCGCGAAGACCTCTACTACCGGCTGCGCGTCGTCGAGATCGGCATCCCGCCGCTGCGCGAGCGCCGCGAGGACATCCCCGCGCTCGCGCACCACTTCCTCGAGGACGCGATCGCGCGCATGGGACGCCAGATCAAGGGCTTCACCAACGCCGCGATGGACCGGCTCGTCGCGCACCAGTGGAGCGGCAACGTGCGCGAGCTCGAGAACGAGATCGAGCGCATCGTCGCGCTCGCGGGCGACGCCGACACGATCAACGTCGACATGCTGTCCGAGCACGTGCGCGGGCGCCCGGCGCAGGACGAGTCGCCGGACTCGGCGGAGACCGAGTCGTCGGACATGACCGCCGCGGTCGACGATCTCAAGCGCAAGCTGATCCGGCAGGCGCTCGAGGACACCGGCAGCAAGAGCAAGGCCGCGGAACGGCTCGGCATCCCGCGCCAGTCGCTGCAGAAGATGATGAAGCGGCTCGGCATGAAGGACGCCGGCGCGGACTAGGCCGTGCGCAGCGACGCGCGGCCGACGCCGGCTGCCGGAGGGCGGTGGTATGGTGGATGCGATGGACGGCGTGCTGTGCGCATCCTTCGACTCGCCGATCGGCGCGCTTCGCATCGCGTCCACGCGGCGCGGCGTCGCGTTCCTCGGACTGCCCGCGGCGGGCGGCAGCGGCTTCGCGGGCTGGTTCGCGCGGCTCGGTCCCGGCGTGCGGCGCGAGGAGGCCTTCGCGCCGAACCGCGACGCGATCCGGCAGGTCGTCGAGTACCTCGAGGGCAAGCGCACCGACTTCGCGCTGCCGCTCGACCTGCGCGGCACGCCGTTCCAGCAGCGCGTCTGGCACGCGCTGCTCGAGATCCCGTACGGCGAGACGCGCAGCTATCTCGACGTCGCGCGCGCGGTCGGCAATCCCGGCGCGGTGCGCGCCGTCGGAGCCGCCAACGGCGCGAATCCCGTTGCGTTGATCGTGCCCTGTCACCGCGTGATCCAGTCGGGCGGCAAGCTCGGCGGCTACGGCGGCGGGCTTCCGCTCAAGCGCCGGCTGCTCGCGATGGAGCAGTCCGCGCGCCATCAGGGCTCGCTGCTGTAGGAGACGCGCGATGAAGACGTTGCAGGGAAAGCGCGTGCTCGTGACGGGCGGCGCGTCCGGGATCGGCAGGGCGATCGCCGAACGCATGGCCGCCGCCGGCGCCATCCTCGAGCTGGCCGACCGGAACGAGAAGGCGCTGGACGACGCCGCCGAAGCGCTGCGCCGGAGCGGCGCGCCCGTGCGCACGCACGTCGTCGACGTCACCGACGCCGGCCAGATCGCGGCGCTGCGCGCGGCGATCCACGCGGGCGGCGGACCGGTGGACGTGCTCGTCAACAACGCCGGCCTCGTCTTCGGCGGCGCGTTCCTCGACGTTCCGCTCGAGCAGCACATGACCACCTACCGCGTGAACACGCTCGGGCTGGTGGCGATGACGCACGCGTTCCTGCCCGATCTCGTCGCGGGCGGCGACGGCCACGTCGTCAACGTCGCGAGCGCGTCGGCCTTCATCGGCCTGCCGTACGGCGCGACCTACGCGTCGAGCAAGTGGGCGGTGCTCGGCTTCTCGGAGTCGCTCGCGCTGGAGATGGAGCTCGAGGGGCACCATCACGTGCACGTCACCGCGATGTGTCCGAGCTACGTCGCGACCGGACTCTTCGACGGCGCGCGGCCGCCGGTCGGCACGCGCCTGCTCACCGCCGAGCGCGTCGCCGAACGCACCGTCGCCGCCGTGCTCGCGAATCGGCCGCGCGTCAGCATGCCGTGGCTCGCGCAGGCGACGCCCGTCCTGAAGGGCGTCGCGCCGCTGCGGCTCTTCTATCGCGTCGCCGCGCTGCTGCGCGTGAACACGAGCATGCTGCACTGGCGCGGCCGCCCGCCGCGCTGAGCGCACTCGCAGCTTCAGGGAATTCGGAGCAGGCGCGCTAGCGTGCCGAGACCTGGCGGATTCTCCCGCCTCGCCCATTCGGCGGTTCTATCTCATGCGCAATCGAGTTTGGACGGCTACGGCAGCGGGGCTGCTGCTCCTCGGCCTCGGTGGATCGGCATCCGCGGACGGCACGCTGATCGGCAACGTCGCGGCGGCCGACCCGGACGCGAAGACCTTCACCGTCGAGGAGACGGGCGCGTCGCAGGCCACCACCTTCAAGGTCGACGGGAAGACGCGGATCCGCCAAGGCCGCAAGCAGATGGACTTCTCCACGCTCCAGCCCGGCCGCGGCGTGCGCGTCAAGTACGAAGGCGAGGGCGACGCCGCCGTCGCGCGCGACATCGACCTCTCGCTGCCGACCGGCGCCGGCAACCAGTAGCGCGCCGAGCGGCGCGTGCGGTCGAGTAGGCTCGCCGCATGGCGGTCGCCTGTCCCGGCTGCGGTCGCGCCTACGCCGACGAGCGCTTCGCGTTCGGCCGCACGTTCTGGTGCGCGTGCGGGCGCCGCATCGGCGCCGAGCCGGTGCGCGACGCGCGGCCCGGCGGCGAACCCGAGCCGCGTTTCGCGGTGGACGCGATGCTCGGGCGGCTCGCGCGCTGGCTGCGCGTGCTGGGACTCGACGCGACCTGGCGCGCCGGCGTCCCCGACGCGGAGCTCGTGCGCGACGCGCAGGACGAGGCGCGCTGGATCCTGACGCGCGATCGCCGGCTGCTCGACGAGTGGCGCGTTCCGCGCGTCCACCTCGTCGCGTCCGAGGACCCGCACGAGCAGCTGCGCGAGATCGTCGAGGCGTTCGCGCTGCGCGGGCGCGTGCGGCCGTTCGCGCGCTGCACGCGCTGCAACGCCCCGCTCGAGCCGCTCGCGCGCGAGCGCGCCGCGGCGCGCGTTCCGCCGCGCGTGTTCGCGGGCAACGACCGCTTCTGGCTCTGCCCGCGCTGCGACCGCGTGTACTGGGAGGGCAGCCACGTGGAGCGCATGCGGCGCACGCTCGCGGACCTGCTCGCGCCGGACTGAGCGCGGCGCGCTCCCGACGCCAGCCGCGATCGCGTACGCTGCGGCCGTGTCGCGCCCGCCCGCCGCGCTGCCCATCGCGCGCAACCGCTTCCTCCAGGCGATCGCCGCGGCGTACGGCGCGCTCTGGCTCGCGCTCGCGGTCGCGCCCAAGTACCGCGACGACTGGCTGCTCGAGAACGCGCTGGTGTTCCTCTCCGGGGCGGGCCTCGCCGCGACGCACCGGCACTTCGTGTTCTCGAACTTCTCGTGGCTGTGCATCGCGCTCTTCCTCGCGCTGCACGCGATCGGCGCGCACTCGACCTACTCCGAGACGCCGATCGGGTACTGGATGCAGAACGCCTTCGGCTTCGCGCGCAACCACTACGACCGCGTCGTGCACTTCGGCTTCGGGCTGCTGCTGACGTACCCGCTGCGCGAGATCGCGCTGCGCGTGCTGCGCGTGCGTCCGCTCTGGAGCTGGCTCGTGCCGCTCCTCGCGGTGCTCGCGGCGAGCAGCGCCTACGAGCTGATCGAGGCGTGGGTCGCGTGGATCGTGGACCCGGAGCTCGGCACCGCCTACCTCGGCACGCAGGGCGACGAGTGGGACGCGCAGCGCGACATGACCTGGGCGTTCGCCGGCGCCGTCGCCGCGCTCGCCGCGACGGCGCTGTTCCGCCGCGCGACGGGCTACGAGCCGTGGGCGCTGTTCGCGCCGCGCAAGCGGCGCGCGCGGCGCTAGGCCTTCGCCAGCGCCTGCGCGAGGTCCGCGACGAGGTCCGCCGTGTCCTCGACGCCGAGCGAGAGGCGCACGAGCGAGTCGGTGATGCCGAGCGCGTAGCGTTCGTCGCGCGTCAGGTCCCAGTAGGACATCGTCGCGGGCATCTCGATCAGCGACTCGACGCCGCCGAGGCTGGGACCGATGTACGGGATCCGCACCGCGTCGAGGAAGCGCTGCGTGCCCTCGAAGTCGGCTTCGAGCTCGAAGGTGACGACGCCGCCGAAGCCGCGCATGCTGCGCGCGGCGACGGCGTGATCGGGATGGCTCGCGAGGCCCGGGTACCAGACGCGCCGCACCTTCGGGTGCGCCTCGAGCCAGCGCGCGACGGCGAGGCCGTTGGCGTTGTGGCGCTCCATGCGCAACGAGAGCGTCTTCAGGCCGCGCAGCAGCAGCCACGCGGCGTGCGCGTCGAGGACGCCGCCCAGCACGCCGACCGCGTCGCGCAGCGCCGAGATCACCGGCGCGGGGCCGGCGGCCGCGCCGGCGAGGAGATCGTTGTGGCCGCCGAGATACTTGGTGGCGCTGTGGATCACGAGGTCCGCGCCGTCGGCGATCGCCTTGTGGTTGATCGGCGAAGCGAAGGTCGAGTCGATCACGACCTTGACGCCGCGCGCGTGGCACACGCGCGCCGCCTCGGCGACGTCGATCACGCGCAGGTACGGGTTGGTCGGGCTCTCGGTGAAGAACAGCTTCGTCTCGGGGCGTAGTGCGCTCTCCAGCTTCGCGGGATCGGCGGGCTCGATCACGGTCGTCTCGACGCCGAGCTTCGTCAGGTACTGGCGGATGAACTGGCGCGTGCGGCGGTAGCAGTCGCTCGTCACGACCAGGTGCGAGCCCTGCGGCAGCATCGCGAGGAACATGGTGGTCGCGGCGCACATGCCCGACGCGAACAGCACCGCGTCGTCGGTGCATTCGAGCTCCGCGAGCTTGCGCTCGACCGCACGCCAGGTCGGGTTGCCGTAGCGCCCGTACTCGTCGCGGCTCAGCTTGCCTTCCTGGTAGGCGCGCACCTGATCGGAATCGACGAACGTGTACGTCGACGTCTGGTAGATCGGGACGGTGAGCGCGTCGCTCGCGCGATCCTCGCGCTCGCCGCCGTGGACGGAACGCGTGCCGTCGGAGCGCTCGGGGTGGGTGGAGGATCCCGTCGCGCTGGGCGGGTCCGAAGGCGTTCGCCGCTCGCTCATCGTGTCGTGGCTCGTCGCGTGAGGCGCTTAGCAGTGGCGGGGGGCTCCGAGGCGGATCCTCGGGGGGCCTGCAAGCGCCGGAAATCGCCCCGCAAGACACGGCCGCTACAGGAAGAACGGAGCGGCCTCGAAATCGGCGGCGAAGGTAGGCGCGCCCGCGGGGAGCGTCAACCGAGTCGCGCGAACCGAAGCAACGGAACGGGATGGAACGGGACGGAACGGGATGGAAGAGGGAGGAACGCATGCGCAAGTGGAGCTGCGCGGGACTGTCGATGCTCGCGGCGTACGTGCTGATCGCGACGAGCTGCCAGGAAGCCAAGCGCGCCTACGTCGTGGCGCAGGATCTCGAGGCGCCGATGTACGTCACCGCGCCGGCGGGCGACGTGCGCCTGTTCATCGTGCAGCGGGCCGGCACGATCGCGATCCGCCACAACGGCGTGGTGCTGCCGACTCCGTTCCTCGACATCCGCGCGCAGGTCGGCACGACCGGCGAAGGCGGGCTGCTCGGTCTGGCGTTTCCTTCGAACTACGAGAACAGCGGGCAGTTCTACGTCTTCTACTCGAACACGGCGGGCCGCTCGGTGCTCTCGCGCTTCGTGCGCAGCAGCACGGACCCGAACCGCGCCGACCCGGCGAGCGAGCGCGTGCTGCTCACGCTCGTGCCGCCCGGCACCAACCACAAGGGCGGCACGATCGCGTTCTCGCCCGCCGACGGATACCTCTACGTGGGCGTCGGCGACGGCGGCAACCGCGCGAACGCGCGCGACCCGAACTCGCTGCTCGGCAAGATGCTGCGCCTCGACGTGTCGGGCGGCGCCGCGAGCGGCTACGCGATTCCCTCGACGAATCCCTTCGCGGGCCCCGACGGCGTGCGCGACGAGATCTGGGCGTTCGGCTTCCGCAATCCGTTCCGCTTCTCGTTCGACCGCGCGAACGGCGACCTCTGGATCGGCGACGTCGGCGAGAACGCCGTCGAGGAGATCGACTACGAGCCGGCGGGCGCGGGCGGCCGCGACTACGGCTGGCCGACGCACGAGGGCACGGCGTGCTATCAGCCCGACGCGACGCACCCTTGCGACGACCCGGCGAATCCCACGCGCTACGCGTTCCCGGTGGCGCAGTACACGCACGCCGAGGGCTGCTCGATCACCGGCGGCGTGGTGTCCCGGGGCTCGTCGAGCTTCGTCGCCGGCGACTACCTGTTCGCCGACTTCTGCTCGGGCCGGGTCTGGGCGCTGCGCGGGGGCTCGCGCGTCGAGCTGACGACGCGGCTCGCGAGCGAGAGCCTCGCCGGCATCGCGGCCATCTCCGAGGACGGCTTCGGCGACGTGTACCTCTCGCAGCTCTCGACCGGACGGATCTGGCGCGTGCGGTAGCCCGCCCCTTGCGGAGTCAAACGGATGATTGAAACATCCGTTCGATGGCCGCTCCCGCCCGCGCCTCCCGCGCCCGCCCGACGCGCGACCGCCTGATCGACGCGGCGGCCGCCGTGTTCGCGCAGCGCGGCTACCGCGGCGCGACGATGCGCGAGATCGCCGACCGGGCGGGCGCGAACCTGGCCGCCGCGCACTATCACTTCGGCTCGAAGCTCGAGCTCTACCGCGCGGTCGTGACCGCGCAGTTCGAGCGTCTCGAGGCGCGCCTCGCCGAGCGCGGCGGCGCGGTCGGCGACGCGCGGCGCAGCGCGCCGCCGCGCGAGCAGGTGATCGCGCAGCTCCGCGCGCGGCTCGCCACGATGATCGCGACGCTGCTCGAACCGGGCGGCGTGCACCCGACGCTGATGCTGCGCGAGCTCTCGGACCCGAGCGAGGTGCTGCCGTTCATCGTCGAGCGCTTCATCGAGCCGCTGCACGGCGACACCATGCGCCTGCTCGCGCAGCTCGCGCCGTCGCTCGACGAGGCGTCGCTCCGGCGCAGCGTGCACAGCGTCGTCGGGCAGGTGTCGTTCTACCTGACGCACCGGCCGGCGCTGCTGCGGCTGATGAAGCGCAGTCGGTATCCCGCCGGCTTCGGCGACGCCGTCGCGGACCACGTCGTGGCGTTCACGCTCGGCGGTCTCGCGGAACTCGAGCGCGAGCGCGCGCAGCCGCCCGCGCGGCGCGCAAAGGGGAGGACGCGATGAGCCCGCGGCTGCGGATCGCGGCGATCGCCCTCGTCGTGCTCGCGGGCGCCGGCGCCTGGCTGTGGCTCGGCCGCGACACGGGCGAGCTGCACTACACCGGCTTCGTCGAAGGCGAGGAGCGCATCGTGCGCGCCGAGGTCGCGGGACGCGTGCTCGAAGTCCCGTTCGCGGAGGGCGCCGTCGTGCCGGCCGGCGCGGTGGTGGCGCGTCTCGACGACGCGGACGTCGCGGCGCGGATCGAGTCGAAGCGGCGCGAGCTCGGCGTGCTCGAGGCGCAGATCGCGCGCCAGCGCGAGCAGGTGGCGCTCACCGAGTCGACGTGGCGGCGCGACGTCGCGGCGCGCGAGGCGGAGCTGCGTCAGGCGGAGGCGCAGTCGCGCCTCGCGGCCGTCACCCACGGGCGTCAGAGCAAGCTCGCAGCGGAAGGCGTCGCGTCGCCGCAGCGGCTCGACGAGGCGCGCAGCTCCCGCGACGCCGCGCAGAGCGCGGTCGAGCGCGCGCGCGACGTGCTGGCCCGCGCGCGCGCGATGGAAGGCGAGATCGCGGTCGCGAAGAGCCAGCTCGCGGTGCTCGAGGAGCAGCTCGCGCTGGCGCGCGCCCAGCTCGGCGAGCTCGAGGTGCTGCGCGCCAAGTACACCGTGCGGGCGCCCGCCACGGACAGCGTCGTGCAGGCGCAGCTCGTCTGGCCCGGCGAGCTGGCGCAGCCGGGCACGCCGCTCGTCTCGGTGCTCGACCCGCTCGACAAGTACGTGCAGATCTACGTTCCCGTCGCCGACGCGGACCGCGTGCGCGTCGGCACGCGCGTCGCGATCGAGCTCGACAGCGCGCCGGGCCGGCGCGTGCCGGGCGAGGTCAGCTTCGTCGCGGACCAGGCCAACTTCACGCCCGAGAAGATCGAGACGCGCAGCGACCGGCTCGGGCAGGTGTACCGCGCCAAGGTCCGCATCCTCGAGGACGTCGAGCAGTTCCAGCCCGGCACCGAGGGCAACGTCTACCTGAGCGGCGACGGCGTCGAGACGGCGAGGCGATGAGCGGCGCGCTCTCGCTCGCCCGAGCGGCCGGCGCGCCCGCGATCCGGCTGCGCGGGCTGCGCAAGCGCTTCGGCGCCAAGCGCGCGCTCGCCGGCATCGACCTCGCGATCGAGGGCGCGCAGCTCGTCGGCGTCGTGGGGCCCGACGGCGCGGGCAAGACGACGCTGCTGCGAGCGCTCGCCGGTCTGCTCGAGGTCGAGGCCGAGGCGGCGAGCGTGCTCGGCCACGACCTGCGCGGCGACGTGCGCGAGCTCAAGCGCGCCGTCGGCTACGTGCCGCAGGTCTTCGCGTTGAACCGCGATCTCAGCGTGATCGAGAACCTGCGCTTCACGGCGCGCCTGCACCGGATTCCGCGCGCCGCCTTCGAAGCGCGCGCCGCCGAGCTGCTCGAGCGCTCGGCGCTGGCGCCGTTCGCCGACCGCCCGGCGGGCGCGCTCTCGGGCGGCATGAAGCAGAAGCTCGCGATCGCGAACGCGCTGCTGCCGGACCCCGCGCTGCTGGTGCTCGACGAGTGCACCGCGGGCGTCGACGTCCTCGCGCGAGCCGAGATCCTCGAGATCCTGGACGAGCGCCGCGCGCACGCGCTCGTCGTGCTCGCGACCAGCTACGTCGACGAGGCCGCGCACTGCGACCGCCTCGTGTACCTGGAGAGCGGGCGCCTCGTCGCGACCGGCACGCCGGACGCGCTGCGCGAGCACGCCGCGATCGAGCTCTACCGCGCGTGGAGCGCGGCGCCGCGCGAGGCGGCGCGCGCGGCGCGCGCGCTGCCGTGGGTCGCGGCGGTGCG
>QEVM01000119.1 GCA_003576805.1 Pseudomonadota bacterium
TCGGCGAACCGCTCGCGCCGGCGCAGCGCGCGCGCGCGGTCGCGGCGTCGCTCGCGAAGCTCGAGCCGCTCGCGAGTCCGCTCTGGCGCGAGCAGGCGCTCGGCCGGCCGGTGTCGGCGCTCGCCGGCGTGGGCCCGAAGCGCGCCGCCACGCTCGAGCGCCGCGGCCTCGCGAGCGTCGCCGATCTGCTGTTCCGGCTGCCCGCCCGCTACGACGACCGCCGCCACCTGGTGCGGATCGCGCAGCTCGAGGTCGGCCGGCGCGCGACCTTCAGCGCGCAGGTGCGCACGGCGGAGTTCGTGCCGACGCGCGGCCGCCACGGCTTCCGCAAGGCGCTCCACGCGATCGTGTCGGACGAGACCGGCAGCATCGAGCTCAAGTGGTTCCGCGGCGGCGACGCGATCGCGCCGATGCTGGCGAAGGGCGCGCAGGTGCTCGTGACGGGCGACGTGCGGCGCTATCGCTTCTCGAAGCAGCTGCTGCACCCCGAGGTCGAGGTGCTCGAGCCGGCGGCCGCGGACGAGGCCGAGGCCGCGGAAGCGGACGCGCCGGCCGCCGCGCTGCCGCGGGTCGTGCCGGAGTACGCCGCGCTCGAGGGCATCCCGCCGCGCTCGCTGCGCCGGCTCGTCGAGCGCGCGCTCGCCGAGTACGGCGATCTCGTCGCGGACCATCTGCCCGCCGAGCTCGCGCGCCGTCGCGGCCTTCCCGACGCGGCGCGCGCGCTCGTCGAGATCCACTGCCCGGCGCCCGACGTGGAGCCGGGCGCGCTCGCGGAGCGGCGCACGCCGGCGCACGAGCGGCTCGTGCTCGAGGAGCTCTACCTGCTCGAGCTCGGGCTCGCGCTGCGCCGCGAGCGCCGCGAGCGCGAGCCGGGCGTCGCGATCCCGAGCGGCCCGCGCGCGGCGGCCGCGCAGGACGCGCTGCCGTTCCGCCTGACCGCCGCGCAGCGGCGCGTCGTCGCCGAGATCGCCGCGGACCTCGCGCAGCCGCACCCGATGAACCGGCTGCTGCAGGGCGACGTCGGCAGCGGCAAGACGGCGGTGGCGTTCCTCGCGGCGCTCGCGGCCGCGGAGGCGCGACACCAGACGGCGTTGATGGCGCCGACCGAGCTGCTCGCCGAGCAGCACGAGCGCTCGCTCGCGCGGCTCGCCGCCGCGGGCGGCGAGGCGACCGCGCTGCGCATCGCGCTGCTGACGGCGTCGGTCGCGCGGGCCGAGAGCAAGGAGCGCCGCGCGCGGCTCGCCGCGGGCGACGTCGACCTCGTCGTCGGCACGCACGCGCTGGTGCAGGAGGAGGTGCGCTTCGCGTCGCTCGGGCTCGCCGTGATCGACGAGCAGCACCGCTTCGGCGTGCTGCAGCGCCAGGCGCTGGCGGGCAAGCGCGCCGACGGGCGCTCGCCCCACGCGCTCGTGATGACGGCGACGCCGATCCCGCGCACGCTGGCGCTCACGCTCTCGGGCGAGCTCGACGTCTCGGTGCTCGACGAGCTGCCGCCGGGCCGCACGCCGATCGCCACCGACCTGCTGCGCGAAGGCGAGGGCGCGCGCGTCGTGGACGCGGTGCGCCGCACGCTGGCGCGCGGCGAGCAGGTGTACGTCGTGTATCCGCTGGTCGAGGAGTCGGAGCTGGTCGACTTGCGCGCCGCGACCGAGCGCGCCGAGCGCATCGCGCGCGCCTTCCCGGAGGCGCGCGTCGATCTCGTGCACGGGCGGCTCGAGCCGGCCGAGCGCAACGCCGCGATGCGGCGCTTCGAGCGCGGCGAGAGCCAGATCCTGGTCTCGACGACGGTGATCGAGGTCGGCGTCGACGTGCCGAACGCGACGCTCGTCGTGATCGAGCACGCCGAGCGCTTCGGCCTGGCGCAGCTCCACCAACTGCGCGGCCGCGTCGGCCGCGGCGCCAAGCCCGGCACCTGCCTGCTGGTCGCGCGCGGCTCGACCGCCGAGAGCGAGGCGCGCCTGCGCGCGCTGCTCGAGACCACCGACGGCTTCGCGATCGCCGAGGCCGACCTCGCGATCCGCGGCCCGGGCGAGTTCCTCGGCACGCGCCAGTCGGGCCGGCTGCCGGACCTGCGCTTCGCAGACCTCGTGCGCGACGCGCGCCTGATCCCGGTCGCGCGCCAGGCGGCGCAGGACGCCGTGCGCCGCGACCCCGGCCTCACGCGCGACGCGGTCCTGCGCCGCGCCGTCGAGCTGCGCTGGGGCGCGAGGCTCGCGCTCGCCGACGTGGGGTGAGACAATCGAGCGGTCCATGGAGGGACACGCGATGACGGATCTGCGCGGTCGATGGGCTTTGGTGACCGGCGCTTCGAGCGGGCTCGGCGCGGACTTCGCGCGCGAGCTGGCGGGGCGCGGCGCGAACGTCGTGCTGGTGGCGCGGCGCGAGGAGCCGATGAAGGCGCTCGCCGCGTCGCTCGAGAGCGCGCACGGCGTCGCGACGCGCGTCGTCGCGATGGACCTCGCGGCGGAGGACGCGCCGCCCGCGCTCGCCGATCGCATGCGCGCGGACGGCATCGACGTCGACGTGCTGGTGAACAACGCCGGCTTCGGCGTGTTCGGGCCGTTCCTCGAGCTCCCGTGGGAGCGCGAGCGCCAGATGCTCGCGCTCGACGTGGTCGCGCTCGTGCACCTGACGAAGCTCTTCGCCGCCGGCATGGCGAAGCGCGGCACCGGCTGGATCCTCCAGGTCGCGTCGATCGGCGCCTTCCAGCCTACGCCCACCTACGCGACCTACTCGGCCGCGAAGAGCTTCGTGCTCTCGTTCGGCGAGGCGATCGCGCACGAGCTGCGCCCGCACGGCGTGCGCGTCTGCACCGTCTGCCCGGGCGTCACGGCGACCGAGTTCCTCGCGGTCGCGGGCCAGCGGACGTCGCTCTACCAGCGGATGATGATGATGCAGAGCCCCGCCGTCGTGCGGAGCGCCGTGAAGGCGATGCTGCGCGGCAAGACGAGCGTCACGCCCGGCGTCTCCAACGCGCTCGCCGCGTTCTCGATGCGCCTCACGCCGCGCCGGCTGCAGGCTGCGATCGCGAGCGCCGCGATGAACCTGGGCGGCGGCCGCTAGCCCGAGATCAGCATCCCGCCCTCCACGGGCAGGATCGTGCCCGTGACGAGGTCGCTGCCGCAGATCAGCGACAGGATCGCGGCGGAGACGTCCTCGGGCGTCGCGACGCGCTTCAGCGGCGAGCGCTGCTCCATCGCGCCCTTGATCGCCTCGTAGCCCTTGCCCAGCCCCTGCTCGAGCCAGCGCCCGGTGATGAAGCCGGGCGCGACGGCGTTGACCCGGATCTTCGGGCCGAGATTGCGGGCGAGGATCACGGTGAGGACGTTCATGCCGGCCTTCGAGGCGCAGTACGGGATCGACGAGCCGATGCCCGCGATGCCGGCGACGCTCGACACGTTGACGATCGCGCCGGCGCCGGCCGCCTCCATCGGGCCCTTCACGGCGCGCGCCATCTGGAAGGCGCCGATCAGGTTCACGTCGAGGATGCGGTGCCAGTCGTCGAGCGTGACCGCGTCGAGGTTGGCGTGCGCGACGAAGACCGTCGTGCCCGCGCTCTGCACCAGCACGTCCACGCGGCCGAGCTGCTTCACCGCAGCGTCCACCATCGCGCGGCAGGCGGCGTCGTCGGCGACGTCGGCTTGCCAGGGCAGCGCGCGCGCGCCGAGCCGCTCGACCTCCGCGGCGGTCTCCTCCGCCTCCTGCCGCGAGCGGCTGTAGTTCACCAGCACCGCGCAGCCGCGGCGCGCGAGGTCGAGCGCCGTCGCGCGCCCGACGCCGGTGCCGCCGCCCGTGATGATCGCGACCTTGCCTTCGACGTCCATGGCGTGTCCCCTAGATGCGGTCGGTGTGGGCGGGCTCGTCGACGATCGGGTTCTCGAGAACGCCGATGCGTTCGACCTCGATGCGCACGCGGTCGCCGGCGACGAGCCACTTCGGCGGCTTCATGGCGCCGCCGACGCCGGCGGGCGTGCCGGTCGAGACGACGTCGCCCACCTCCAGCGTGAACGCGGTGGTCAGGTGCTCGATTTGCGCCCAGCAGTCGTGGATCAGGTGCTCGGTGCTCGAGTCCTGGCGCAGCTCGCCGTTCACCCAGGTGCGGATCGCGAGCGCGTGCGGGTCGCCGATCTCGTCGGGCGTGACGAGCCACGGTCCCATCGGCCCGTGCGTGTCGAAGCTCTTGCCCATCGTCATCGTGGGCGTGCGGCGCTGCCAGTCGCGCACCGAGACGTCGTTCACGATCGTGAAGCCCGCGACGACCTCGGGCGCGCGCGCGCGCGGCACGTGGCGGCAGCGCCGGCCGATCACGAACGCGAGCTCGCCCTCGTAGTCGAGGCGGTGCGAGACGCGCGGCACGTGCACCGCTGCGCCGGGCCCCACCACGCAGGTGCTCTGCTTGTTGAAGAAGATCGGGGCCTCGCTGGCCTGGTAGCCGGCGGGCCGCGCCTCGGCGATGTGGTCGGCGTAGTTGAGCCCGATCGCCAGGAACTTGGGCGGGCGCAGGACCGGCGCGCGCAGCACGACCGCGTCCAGCGGAAGGCGCGCGCCCGCGTCGGACGCGGCGCGCCGCGCGGCGTCCGCCGCCGGCGCGCCCGCCGCCAGGAAAGCGATCATGTCGCGCGGCAGCGACGGCTCGGCGGCGGCGAGATCCACCACGCCGCCGGCGACGGCGACGCCGATCCGCGTCGCGCCGGCGTGCGCGAACGTGACGAACTTCATCGACTCTCCTGGGCGGCGGTCGCGCGCGCGGCCTGGGCGCGCAGCGACACGAGCTGGGGACGCAGGTCGCGATCGAGCGGACCGCCGAGCGCGACGGCCTGCTCGAGCGCGGCCAGCGCCTGCGGGATCTCGCCGCGCAGGCGGTGCGCCTCGGCGATGTCGCGCAGGTCGAGCTGCGTGTGGCGCCGCGTCTTCGACGCGCGCTCGACGAGATCGCCCGCGAAGTCGCGGATCAGGCGCTGGAAGCGCGGCGCGGAGCGGATCGGCTCGAACGCGGGGTGCTGCTGCAGGTGGCCGTAGTAGTCCCAGCCGCGCGCGCGGCACAGCTCGAGGTGCGCGATCGCGCCGTCGAGATCGCCCGCGAGCGCCGCGCGCCGCGCCGCGATGAGGTGCGCCGGCACGCCGTCCGGCCAGCGGCGCGCGGCGTCGAGCAACACGCGGTCCTCGCTGACCCAGATCGCGGCGCGCGAATGGCTCTGCCAGCCGAACCACGCGCACGCGAGCGCCGCGACCGCCAGCAGCGCGGCGCGCGCGTGCGGCCGCGACGCGGCGGGCACGGCGCGCGCGAGCAGCTCGCGTCCCGCGAGCAGCACGCCGCCGAGCAGGCCGGGCAGCATGAAGTAGAGGTAGCGGTCGCCGAACGGATACAGGAACGGGAAGATCTGCGAGACGGGCAGGAACGCCGCCGGTCCCCACACCCAGAAGGCCGCCTCCTCGCGCCCGCGCGCGGCGGCGCGCAGCGCGAGCGCGGTGATCGCGACCGTCGCGACGAGCCCGAACAGCCACCAGGGATCGAGCCACGAGAGCGCGGGCGGCGGCTGCTGGAACGCGGCGACACCGTATCCGGTCGCCGCCATCGCGAGGTAGCGCCCCGCGAACGCGACGATCGTGCGCGCCTGCACGAAGGCGTCGGGGTGGAGCGGCTCGCGCGCGCCCGACGCCGACTCGAAGAAGGTGACGAGCTCGGCGGCCGTGATCGCGGCGAAGACGGCGAGCCAGCCGGCCATCCAGAGCCAGCCGCGCCGCACGGCGGGGGCGCTGGGCGCGGCGCCTCGCGACCACGCCCACTGGCGCAGCAGCGCGACGGGCAGCACGCACACCACCTGCGGCTTCGAGAGCAGCGCGAGCGCGAAGAGCACGAGCGCGAGGGCGGGGCGCCGGCGCTGCGCGAGCAGCGCGCCGATGCCGAGCGCGAGCGCGACCGAGGTCCACAGCTCGCACAGCCACGCGACCGACTCGACGTTGGCGGGGTGCAGCAAGAAGAGCGCGCCGCCCGCGGCCGCCGCGGCGAACGGCAGCCCGACCTGGGCGAGCAGCAGCGCGAGCAGCCCCGAGGCCGCGACGTGCAGGGCGACGTTGGTCGCGTGGTACGCGCGGTTGGTCGCGGGCACGTCGCTCTCGTCGTAGAAGCGCTTCCACTGCAGGCCGTGGAGGATCGGGCGCACCGGCGCGTAGTTGTTGAGCGAGAGCGTCGCCTGGCTGCGCGGGTCGAACAGCTCGGGGAGCGAGCGCGCCGAGAGCCCGCGCACCCACGGGTTCATCAGGTACGCCATGTCGTCGGAGATCGGGCCGCCCGGGAAGCTCGGCGCGTAGACCGCGACGCCGAGCAGCGCGAACACGAGGAAGAGCGCAGGCCACTGTGTGCCGGCGCGGCGGAGCTCGGGGTCGCGGGGCTCGGACATCCGCTCCTCGGTGCGCGAAGCGGCGCAGTATATCCCGGGGGACGGGGTATGCTGCGCGCCTTGCGTCCGCTCGCGACCGAGTCCGCTCCTCGTGCGCGCGCCGAGTCGCTGCAGCGCCTCGGCGCGGCGCTCGCCGTCGCGTGCCTCGTCGGCGCGCTCGGCGTGCGCTGCGCGTGCGCGCCCGACGTCGCGTTCCTCGCCGGCGCGGGCTGGATCACCGATCCGCGGCCCGTCGACGCGCGCGTGCAGCAGTACAAGCAGCCGCGCGTGCCGGTGGCGCGCTTCGTGCGCCGCTTCGAGGTGCCGCACGTCCCCGCGCACGCGGCGCTGCGCGTCGAAGCGGCGCGCGCACACCGCGTCTGGCTGAACGGGCGCCTCGCGTGGGCATCGGACGACCCCGATCCGGCCTGGCGGCGCGGCCGCGCGCGGGACGTCGCGCCGCTTCTCGCCGCCGGCGCGAACGAGCTCGCGATCGAGGTGTGGAATCCGCGCGGGCCGCCGCTCCTGCGCGCGCGCCTGGACGGACTCGCGGCGCCGCTCGAGAGCGACGTCGCGTGGCGCGTGTCGGTGGACGGCGGCGCGCCGGTGGCGGCGGTCGTGCCCGACGACACGCGCCTGCACCCGTCGTCCGCGGCGAGTCCGCGCCCGGCGCGCGCGCTGCGCGCACGCGCGGCCGAGGTCGCGGGCGTCTTCCTCTGCGCGGCGGTCGCGCTCTTCGCGGGCGGAGCCGCGCTGGCGCGCCGTCGCGAGCGGCTGCCGTGGGCGGCGCTGGCCGCGGTGCACGCCGGCTGGCTCGGTCTGTTCGCGGGCAAGCTCGTCGATCTGCCGCTGACGACCGGCTTCGACGCGAGCAACCACCTCGTGTACGTCGACTTGCTGCGCCGCACGCGCGCGGTGCCGCTGCCGACCGACGGCTGGTCCACCTATCACCCGCCGCTCTACTACGCGCTGGTCGCCGCGCTGCAGGAGAGCGTCGGCGCGGCGGGCGTGCGCGCGCGGGAGATCGCCTCGAAGCTGCCGTCGTTCGCGGCGGGACTCGCGCTCGTGTGGACGACCTTCGGACTCGCGCGCGCGCTGCTGCCGCGGCGGCCGGAGCTGGTCGCGACCGCGGTGCTCTTCGCGGGCGTGCTGCCGCTCTCGGTCTACACCGCCGCGTACCTCTCGAACGAGCCGCTGCACGCCGCGCTCTTCGCGCTCGCGACGCTGTTGTGCGTACGCGCGCTGCTGCGCCCGCGCGTGCGCGTCGCCGACGCCGCGGGCGTCGGCGCGGCCGTCGGGCTCGCGCTGCTCGCGAAGGTGACGGCGCTCGTCGTCGCCGCCGCGGCCCCCGCCTTCCTGCTCGCGCGCGCGGTGCAGCGCGACGGCGTGCGCCCGCTGCGGCTCGGCGCGCTCGGGCTCGCCTACGCCGCGCCGATCGCCGCGCTCTCGGGCTGGTTCTACGCGCGCAACGTGCGGCTCTACGGCACGCCGCTGGCGGGCAACTGGGACCTGCCCGAGCTGCCGTGGTGGTCGCAGCCGGGCTTCCACACGCCGGCCTACTACGCGGGCTTCGGCGAGTCGCTGCGGCGTCCGGTGCTCGCGGGCTTCCATTCCTTCGCCGACGCGCTCTACTCGAGCTTCTGGGGCGACGGCTGGATCGCGGGCCGCGCGAGCGCCGCCTTCCCGACGGAGATCTGGAGCTGGGACTTCATGGCGATCGGCTACTGGCTCGCGCTGCCCGCGAGCGTCGCGCTGCTGTGGGGCCTCGCGCGCGCGTGGCGGCTCGCGTTCGCACACGGAGAGGGCAGCCGGCGCGCGGCGTGGTCGTTCCTGTTGGCGCTCGGCGGCGCGCTCGGCTTCGCGATGATCGCGCTGACGCTCGAGCTTCCCTACTTCGGGCAGGCGAAGGCGCCGTACCTGCTCGGCCTCGTGCCCGTCCTCGCGATCGCGTTCGCGCTCGGCGCCGACGCGTCCGATCGCGCGCTCGCGCAGCGGGTCGGACCGGGCGCCGCCGTCGCGCTGCGCGCGTTCTGGCTGGGCACCGCAGCCGTGTTGTGGCTGGGTGTGGCGGCGTAGCGCGTTGGCGCGCGAGCGCGACCCGGCGGGCATGGGCGCACGGCGCACGGTGCGCCAACAGCTGCGCGGCCTGTTGCTGCGCGAGGAGCTCTCGTTCCACACGCTGCGCTCGCTGCTCGGGCTGTCGGTGCGCGCGCTCGACGAGGAGCTCCGGCACGTCGAGCGCAGCGCGCGCGCAGCCGGCCAGCGCCTGCACGTGACGCCGCCCGTCTGCCTCGCGTGCGGCTTCGCCTTCGAGGGCCGCGAGAGCCGCCACCTCCACGCCCCCGGCCGCTGCCCCCGCTGCCGCAGCGAACGCATCTCCGACCCCTCGTTCCGGCTCGGGCCGAAGCGGCCATGAACGCGAGCTCGGAGCACCGACCGAACCCGAGCGCCCGTTCCCGCGTAGCGAGCCGAAGGCGAGCGGCGAGATCACGAGGACGGCGCGTAGCGAGCCGAAGGCGAGCGGCGAGGTCAAATGACCGGACGCTAAGCTGCCCGCGACCGGAGGCAGGACGATGCAGGTGCTCGTGATCGGTGGTGGTGTCGCTGGGCTGGCGGCCGCGCTCTCGCTCTCTCGCGCGGGCCACCGCGTGCGGATCGCGGAGCGCGACGCGACGCCGCTGCCGGCGAGTCCGGTCGACGCGTTCGAGCACTGGGACCGTTCGGGCGCGCCGCAGGTGTGGCACTCGCACGCGTTCCTGGCGCGGCTGCGCGGCGGGCTCGTCGCACGCGCCCCGGACGTGATGCAGGCGCTCCACGAGCACGGCGCCTACGACCTGCGCTTCCAGGACTACCTGCCGCCGACGCTCACCGACCGCACGCCGGCGCCCGGCGACGAGGACCTGACGCTCTTCGCGTGTCGGCGCATCACCTTCGAGTGGGTGCTGCGGCGCTGCGTCGAGGCGTCGCCCGCGGTGAGCTGGCACGGCGGCGTCGCCGCGCAGGGCCTCGTCGCCGAGCGCGACGCGGCGACCGGCCTGCCGCGCGTGGTCGGCGCGCGCGTCGCGACACCGTCCGGAGACGCCGTCTGGCCCGCCGATCTCGTGGTCGACGCGAGCGGCCGCCGCTCGCGCCTGCCGAAGTGGCTCGCCGCGCTCGGCTGCGCGCCCGTCGAGCAAGAAGAAGAGGAGTGCGGGATCTTCTACTGCTCGCGCTTCTACCGTCTGCTGCCGGGCGCCGCGCCGCCGGAACGGCAGGGCGTCGTGGGCGCCGACCTCGGCTACATGAAGTTCGGCATCTTCCCGGGCGACGGCGGGATCTTCTCGATCACGCTCGCCGCGCCGCTCTCCGACGATCCCTTGCGCGCGATCCTCCACGAAGCGCCGTTCGAGGCCGCGGCGCGCGCCTTCCCCGCGACGCGCGAGTGGGTCGACCCGGCGCGCTCCGCGCCGGTGACGCCCGTGCGCGCGATGGCGAAGCTCGTGAACCGGCGCCGCCGCTTCGTGGTGGACGGTCGTCCGCTCGCGCTCGGCGTGGCGGCGCTCGGCGACGCCGCGATCTGCAGCAACCCGCTCTACGGGCGCGGCTGCGCGCTCGCGTTCGTGCACGCCTGGGAGCTGGAGTCGGCGATCGCGGCGAGCGGCGGCGATCTGGAGCGACTCGCGCTCGCCTTCGACGAGGGCACGCGGCGCGAGATCGAACCTTGGTATCGCGCGGCGCGCGACCAGGACCGCGAGGCGCGCGAGATCGCGGAGGCGCAGGCGCGCGGCGAGTCGCTCGACGCCGCGGTTTCGAGCGAGCCCGGCAAGGTGATCGATCCGAAGGCGTTCATGCGCTCGGTGTTCCGCGACGGGCTGCTGCCCGCGCTGCGCACCGACATCCAGGTCGTGCGCGCCTTCATGCGCGCGTTCAACTTGCTGGCGCCGCCCGACCTGCTGATGAAGGACCCGAACCTGGTCGGCCGCGTGCTGGCGGCGTGGCGCGAGCGCGATCAGCGCGCGCCTGCGGAGGCGCAGGGACCCGAGCGATCCGAGATGGTGGCGCTGCTCGGGCGCGCCGCCTGACGAGCGTCCGGCGCGACGCCCGCAGGCGTCGCGACGCGCTTTCGCGCGGGCTGGCAGAGGCCGGACCTTCCCACTAGGTTGTGCCGCCGGCCGGCCTGCCCCGCAGGGGACGGGCGTCTTCCCGCTCGATCCGCCACGCGGTCCGCAGCCGGTCCGAACCAGTCGTCTGCACACGAAGTCGTCTGCACACAGTCGGGACACGACTCCATCCGGTCGCATCCAGGCACTCCGCCCAGTCGATCGACCTTCTCGGGAGAGCGAATCGATGATCCTCTTCTCCGCCATCGCCGCGCTCGTGGCGCTCGGCTTCGCGATGATGCTCTACAGCTCCGTCCGCTCGGCGCCGGCCAACGACGCCCGCGCGCTCGACATCTCCAACGCGATCGCCGAAGGCGCGAGCGCGTTCCTGAACCGCCAGTACCGCACCGTCGCGATCGTGGGCGCCCCGATCGCGCTCGTGCTGTGGATCGCGTTCAGCGGCTGGATGGCGCTCGGCTTCGCGGTCGGCGCGCTGGCGAGCGCGGCGGCGGGCATCCTCGGCATGCGCGTCTCGGTGCAGGCCAACGTGCGCGTCGCCGAGGCCGCCAAGCAGGGCTTCCGCTCCGCCTTCGACCTCGCCTTCAAGGGCGGCGCGGTCACCGGCCTGATGGTGGTGGGCGCGGGCCTGTTCGCGCTCGCGATCTTCGCGGAGCTGTTGATCCCCGACGACTTCGCCCAGCTCGGCCACGCGCAGCTCCAGGCGCTGATCGGCCTCGGCTTCGGCGGCTCGCTGATCTCGGTCTTCGCCCGCCTCGGCGGCGGCATCTTCACCAAGGGCGCCGACGTCGGCGCCGACCTCGTCGGCAAGGTCGAGGCCAACATCCCCGAGGACGATCCGCGCAACCCGGCCGTGATCGCGGACAACGTGGGCGACAACGTCGGCGACTGCGCCGGCATGGCGGCCGACCTCTTCGAGACCTACCTCGTCACCGCGATCGCCGCGATGCTGATCGCGCACCTCTCGTTCCCGGACAGCGAGACCATGTTCCTCTACCCGCTGGTGATCGGCGCCGTCGCGATCATCGGCAGCATCGTCTCGCTGCGTTTCGTCACGATCGACGAGCCGCCGCAGGGCCAGCGCCCCGCGGTGATGCGCGCGATGTACACGGGCCTCGGCGTCGCGACGGCGATCACGCTCGGCCTGCTCCTCGTGGTGAACTTCTTCGTCGACATCCCGGAGCGGACCGCGGCCGGCGCGGAGATCTCGGGCTTCGGCCTGTGGCTGTGCGCCGCGATCGGCGGGATCGTGACCGCCGCGATGATGTGGATCACCGACGTCTACACGGGCGACGGCTCGCGCTTCGTGAAGCGCATCGCCGACGCCTCGGTCGGCGGCCACGCGACCAACATCATCAGCGGCCTCGCGGTCGGCATGCAGGCGACCGTGATCCCGGTGCTCGTGATCGTGTCGGCGATGCTGGCTTGCTACTGGCTCGCGGGCCTGTTCGGCGTCGCGACCGCGGCGATGGCGATGCTCTCGCTCGCCGGCATCGTGGTCGCGATCGACGCCTACGGCCCGATCACCGACAACGCCGGCGGCATCGCCGAGATGGCGCAGATGGGCGACGCCGTGCGCCAGGTGACGGACCCGCTCGACGCCTTCGGCAACACCACCAAGGCCGTGACGAAGGGCTACGCGATCGCGTCGGCCGGCCTCGCGGCCGTGGTGCTGTTCGCCACCTACATCGAGGACCTGCGCAACCTCGCGGGCGTGCAGACGAGCTTCGATCTCTCGAACACCTCCGTGCTCGCGGGCCTGTTCATCGGCGCCATGGTGCCGTTCCTGTTCGCGTCGCTCGCGATGGACGCGGTGGGCCGCGCGGGCGGCAAGGTCGTGGAGGAGGTGCGCCGCCAGTTCCGCGAGATCCCGGGCATCATGGACGGGACCGGCAAGCCGGACTACCGCACCTGCGTCGACATCGTGACCGCCACCGCGCTGCGCGAGATGGTGGCGCCGGCGCTGATCCCCGCGCTGATCCCGGTGTTCGTCGGCCTGCTGCTCGGCGCGCAGGCGCTCGGCGGGCTGCTGATCGGCTCGATCGTGTCGGGCCTGTGCGTCGGCCTCTCGATGACGACGGGCGGCGCCGCGTGGGACAACGCGAAGAAGTACATCGAGTCGGGCGCGCACGGCGGCAAGGGCTCCGAGGCGCACAAGGCGTCGGTCACGGGCGACACGGTCGGCGATCCGTACAAGGACACCGCCGGCCCCGCGATCAACCCGATGCTCAAGCTGGTGAACATCGTCGCGCTGATCATCATTCCGTTCCTGGCCTAGTCCGAGCCTCGGGCGGATTCGCGTGAACGCCGCTTCGGCGGGCGGCGAGCGCGACGACGGCGCGCGCCATCCGCGCGACCGCCTGCTGCCGCAGCTCTCGCTCTCCGACGCGACCTTCCTCGTCGTCGCGTCGGTGATCGGCTCGGGCATCTTCCTGACGCCCGGGCGCATCGCGGACCTGCTGCCGCACGCGGGCTGGTTCCTCGCGGTGTGGGTCGCGGGCGGGCTCCTGTCGCTGGCCGGCGCGCTCGCCAACGCCGAGCTCGGCGCGATGTTCCCGCGCGCGGGCGGCGACTACGTCTACCTGCGCGAGGCGTTCCATCCCGCCGCCGGCTTCCTGGTCGGCTGGCTCTCGTTCTTCGTGATCCAGGCGGGCACCGTCGCGACGCTCGCGACCGGCTTCTCCGCCGCCTTCGCGCAGCTGGTCCCGCTCTCCGAGGCGGAGCAGATCGGGCTCGCGGTGGCGCTGGTGATCGCGACTTCGCTGCTCAACTACCGCGGCGTGCGCCACGGCGCGCGCGCCAACAACCTGACGAGCATCCTCAAGATCGGCGCGCTGCTGCTCTTCGTCGGCGCGGGGCTCGCGACCGGTCGCGGCGACGCGGCGCGCCTCGCCGCGGCGGACGCCGGCAGTGCGGCGATCGGCTTCTCCGCGTTCGGGCTGGCGCTCTCGCCCGTGCTGTTCAGCTATCTCGGCTGGAACGCGTCGGTGTACGTGGCGAGCGAGATCCGCGATCCCGCGCGCAACGTGCCGCGCTCGCTCTTCGTCGGCCTCGCCGTCGTGGTCGCGATCTACCTGGCCGTGAACGCGCTCTACCTGTGGGCGCTGCCGCTCGCCGAGCTGCGCCACGTCGCGAACGCGGGCGAGGCGACGGCCGCCGCGCTCTTCGGTCCCGTGAGCGGCACGCTGGTCGCGCTGCTGGTGCTGACGTCGATCCTCGGGACGCTGAACGCGACGATCCTGACGACGCCGCGCATCGCCTACGCGATGGCGCTCGACGGGCTCTTCTTCCGCGGCGTCGACCGCGTCCACGTCGAGTACCGCACGCCCGCGATGGCGATCGCGGTGCTGGCGGCGGCCTCGCTCGTGCTGGTCGTGCTGCTGCGCAGCTTTCCGAGCGTGCTCGACTACACCACCTTCGCGATCCTGCTCGCGACGATCGCCGACACCGCGGCGCTCTACGCGCTGCGCGTCCGCCAGCCGGCAAGGCCGCGCCCGTATCGCGCCTGGGGCTATCCGTGGGTGCCGGCGCTCTACATCGCGGCCAACGCCGCGATCGCGGGCAACATGCTGGTGCAGCGGCCGCGCGAGTGCGGGATCGGGCTCGCGACGCTGGCGATCGGGCTGCCGTTCTACTGGCTCTTCACGCGCCGCGGCGCGCGCGCGACGCCCCCGCGCTGAGCGCGAGCGCGGCGCACGCGGCGCCCGCAGCCGCCCACGCCGCGCGCCAGTGCGG
>QEVM01000407.1 GCA_003576805.1 Pseudomonadota bacterium
GTGCAAGCGCGCCTCGAGCCGGTCGCCGAGCGCGGCGGCGAGCCGCGCCACGCAGCGCGTCGTGCGCACGGCGTGCGCGGTCGCGGGATCGGGCGCGCTGCCGAACTCGGCGAGGTCGCCGCCCGCGCAGAACGCGACGCCGCGCCCCGCCCAGACGACGCGCTCGAGCGTCGCGTCCGCGAGCGCGAGCGCGAACGCCTCGTGGACGGCGTCGCGCATCGCCGCCGACCACGCGTTGCGGCGCTTCGGCCGCGCCAGCGTGACGCGCAGCACGTCGCCGTCGCGCACGACCTCCGCGGCCGGCGCGCGCTCGTCCGCGGCGTGCACGGGCGCGCGGTACGCGAGCCAGGCGCGGTGCTCCGGACCGCCCTGCAGCGTCGAGTAGGCGAGCGACTCGGCGACCAGGCCCTCCTCGAGCGAGCGCGTGTCCGCGCCGCGCAGGAGCTGCACGAGCGCCGCGGCGGCGAGCGGCGCCTTGCGGATCGCCGTCGCGAGCGGCGCGAGCGCGGCCTCGTCGGCGACGACCGCGTCGAAGCGCGCGGCCCACGAGTGCGCGGCGCCGCGCGGCAGCAGCGCGACCGCCGGCGCCGGCAGCGCGGCGAGCGCGCGCGCGGCGTCCGCGTCGTCAGCGGCGTCGGAGTCGAGCGCGACGGCCAGCAGCGGCGCGCCCGCGACCGACGAGTAGCGCTCCGCGACGTCGATCGTGCGGAGCTGCGCGCGCGCGTCGCGCAGCGAGAGCACGGGCGTCACGGCCGCGGCTCCGCGCCGAACTGCTCGGCGCGCACGCGGCGCCGCAGCAGCTTCCCCGTTTCGGTGTAGGGAAGCGCGTCGCAGAAAGCGATCTGCGCGGGCGTCCGCGACGAGCGCAGCCGCTCGCGCACCCACGCGCGCAGCGCGTCGGCGCCCGCGTCCGCGCCCGGGCGCAGCACGATCGCCGCCGCCACCGCCTCGCCCCACTGCGCGTCCGGCACGCCGACGACGGCGCAGTCCGCGACCGCGGGGTGCGCGCGCAGCGCGTCTTCGATCTCGCCGGGCGCGAGGTTCTCGCCGCCGCGCACGATCACGTCGTCGAGGCGGCCTTCGAGGAAGAGGTAGCCGTCGGCGTCGAGGTGCCCGGCGTCGCGCGTCGGGAGCCAGCCGTCCGGCGAGAGCGCGCTGGCGCGCTCCAGATACTCGCCCGCGACCTGCTCCCCGCGCACCCACACCTCGCCGGAGACGCCCGCCGCGACGGGCTTGCCGTCCGGGTCGCGCACCTCGATCTCGACGCCGGGCAGCGCGCGCCCGGCGGATGCGAGCCGGCGCCGCAGCGTCTCGTCGCCGCTCGCGTGCGCGGCGCGGTGATCGTCGGGCCCGAGCAGCGCGACCGTCGAGCTGGTTTCGGTGAGCCCGTACGCATTCGTGAAGTCCACCTGCGGCCACAGCGCGAGCGCGCGCTCGATTACGGGGCGCGGCATGCGGCCGCCGCCGTAGGCGAGGGCGCGCAGCGACGGGAGCGGCGCGGGCCGCTGCTCGAGCGCCTCGACGATGCGCGCCAGCATCGTCGGAACCACGAACGCGTGGGTGACGCGCTCGCGCGCCGCGACGTCGAGCCAGGCGCGCGCGTCGAAGTGCGGGAGCTGCACGATGCGGCGCCCGGCATACACCGAAGAAAGAACCGCTGCGATGCCCGCGACGTGATACGGCGGCACCGCGACGAGCGCCGCCTCGTCCGCAGCGGCCGCGCCGAATTCGACCGCTGCGAGCACGTACGAGACGAGATGGCGGTGGCGCAGCACGGCGGCCTTCGGCGCGCCGGTCGTGCCGCTCGTGAAGAGCAGCACCGCGATCGCGTCCGCGTCGTCGGGCCACGGCTCGGCGCCGGGGTCGGGCGCGGCGGCGAGCTGCGCGAGCCAGGCGTCGCGCGCGACGCGCGCGCT
>QEVM01000120.1 GCA_003576805.1 Pseudomonadota bacterium
GCCGGCGCCGGCGGCCTGGCTGCGCGCCGCCCGGCCCGCCGCGCTCGCGGCGCCGCTCGTCGTCGCGACGGCGGGCGCGGTCGCGACCGGCAAGAGCACGCTCGCGAAGCAGATCTCGCGCCGGCTCGGCGCGCCGCGCATCGCGACCGATCGCGTGCAGCGCGTGCTGCTCGACCCGATCCCCGAGCGTGTCGCGCACGAGCTGGTGTGGGAGCCCGACTTCGCGGAGCGCGTGTACGGCGCGATGTTCGCGCGCGCCGAGCCCGTGCTGCGCAGCCGCCGGCCCGTCGTGCTCGACGGCTGCTTCGCCGAGCCCGCGCAGCGGCGCGGCGCGGCCGCGCTGGCGCAGCGGCACGGCGTGCCGTTCGTGTTCCTCGAGTGCGTCGCGCCGAAGGCGGACGTCGAGGCGCGGCTGCGCCGCCGCGATCGCCGCGACGGCATCGCGCACGGCAGCTGGGGCGCGATCGCGCGCGGTCTGCGCGAGCGCTGGCAGGCGCCGCAGCCGGACGAGCCGGGCCGCCACGTCCGCGTCGACACGGGCCGCCCGCGGCGCGAGTGGCTGCGCGGCGTCGCGCTCGCGCCGGAGCGCGGCGCGTGAAGCCGACCGCCGTCACCTTCGACTGCTGGAACACGCTGCTGCGCGAGGAGGACTGGCACGAGGCGCACCGCCGCCGCGTCGACGCGCTGCTCCACGCCGCGCGCGAGACGGGCGCGCGCGCCGAGTGGGAGCAGGCGTCGGCCGCCTTCGACCGCGCCTGGCGGCGGCACATGGAGCTCTGGGTCGACGGCGTCGCGAGCGGCGCGCGCGAGGTCGCGCACTGGGCGATGCACGAGCTCGCCGCGCTCACGCACGGCGCCACTTTCGAGCTGCTCGTCGCGCACTTCGAGCACGCGTCGCACTCGAGCCGCGTGGTGCCGCTCGACGGCGCCGTCGAGACGGTCGCCGCGCTCGCGCAGGCGGGCGTGCCGGCCGCGCTGATCTGCGACACCGGACTCACGCCGGGCCGCGTCGTGCGCGAGCACCTCGCGCGGCTCGGCATGCTGGACGGCCTGCGCGCGCAGCTCTTCTCGGACGAGGTCGGCGTCCCGAAGCCGGACGCGCGCATCTTCCGCGCGGCGCTCGGCGCGCTCGGCATCGACGCGGCGGGCGCGGTGCACGTCGGCGACCTGCGCCGCACCGACGTCGCCGGCGCGCGCGGCGTCGGCATGACGAGCGTGCGGCTGCGCGCCGTCTACGACGACCCCGCGGCGCTGCCCGAAGCGGACCGCGTCGCGGACTCGCACGCGGCGCTGCGCGCGCTGCTCGGCGTCGGCTGACACGCGATCGCGTCGGCGCGCGTCAGCGCGCCTCCTCGCCCGGCCGGTACTCGCGCGCGAGGTGCGCGCGCACGTCCGCCTCGTCGAGCCACACCGGCCGCAGCCGCTGCGCGGCGAACAGGCGCGCCTGGTCGGCGTAGTGCGGCGAGTCCGGACGCCCGGTCGCGCTGCCGTACTGGTGCAGGCTCTCGGAGCGGACGCCGTCCGCGTCGAAGGTGACGACGTACATCAGGCCGTCGCCCGAGTCGGCCTCGACGACGCCGTCCACGACGGGACCCTCGACCGCGTGCAGCAGGTCCGGCCCGCCCGCGAGGCCCTGGTCGAGCGCGCCGCGCCGCATGCGGTTCACCTCGGCCCACGCGGGATCGAGGCGGCCGAAGCGCTTCTCGAGCATCGCGGCCGCGGCGCGCAGGCTGGCGCGCGGCTCGGGCTCCGGCAGCCCGGCCTGTCGCGCGGCGAGCGCGGGCACCATCGTGAGGATCGCGATCGCGGCGCTGCGGCTGTCCGCCGTCGCGCGCCGATCCCAGCCGCGCGCGAGCGCGACGGCGCGCGCTTCGAGCGGCGTCGCGTCCGCCGCCGCGGCCGCCAGCGCGCGCTGCAGATGGTCCCACGCCGCCGAGCGTTCCGAGTAGGCGACGTCGAACTTGATCGCCTTCAGCTCGTCGGCCGTGATCGACGCGTCGGCTTCGAACAGCTCGCGCGCGCGCAGCGCCCGGTTCGTCATGCGCGTCTCGATGCCGGCGCTGGCGGGCGCCGCCGCGGGATCGGGATTGCCCGCGCCGCTCGTCGTCTCGAACGGCGAGCTGTTGCAGTTCTGCACGAAGCCCGACGCCGGGTCCGTCACCTGTGGCGACGCCTCGAACGGGCGATAGGCGGTCCACAGCGTGGCCGACGTGTCGCCCGGCAGCGTGCCCGACCAGTCGTAGCCCGCGGCGCGCTCCGGGACGCGGGCGTTGTAGAGGTAGTGGATGCGGCCGCTGCGATCGGCGTAGACGGCGTTCAGCGACGCGATCGCCTGCATGCGCATCGCGTCCCGCCACTCGTCCCAGCTCGCCGCGCGGTTCATGCGGTACCACTGCTCGACCTGCCGCACGTCGCCCATGCCCGCCCAGCGCAGCGCGAAGGTTCCGTGCGGCAGCCGCAGCGCGGGCCCGTGCACCGAGCGCAGCACCTCGCGGTGCACGGTCCACGGCAGGAGCCCGAACAAGCGCACCGCGAGCGCGACGCGACCGACTTCGAGCGTGCGCCAGGCGCCGTCGAAGCGATAGCGGCCGGGATCGCCGGGATCGATCTCGAGCCGGTACACGTCGGCGAGATCCGGCCGGTTCACCGTGAACGCCCAGCCGAGCTGGCGGTTGTGTCCGTGCAGGATCACGGGCGCGCCGGGAAAGACGCCGCCCACCGCCTCCCAGCCCTCGTCGCTGCGCACGTGCGCCTCGTACCACGCGACCGGTCCCGTCCACGGCTGGTGCGAGTTCACGACGAGGCGCGTCTTGCCGTCGGCCGAGCGGCGCGGCGACACCGCGAAGGCGTTGGACCCGGCGCCCGGCGCGCTCCACGGCGCCGACGCGACCTGCGCCGCCGCGCCGTCGGCGCCGCCGCCCTCGAACACGCGGCGCAGCGTCTGGTCGAGCCCGAAGAAGAACGGCGCGCGCAGCGCGAAGCCCGCCAGCACGTCCTGTCCGCGCACCGGCAGGAGCCCGTCCCACACCTCCTCCGGGTGGCTCTCCGCGTACCGCTCGATGCCCTGCGCGTAGCCGTCGAGCAGCGCCCGCGTGCGCGCCTCGAGCTGCGTCTCCCAGCCGCGCTCGACGTCCGCCCAGATCCCGAGCAGCGCGACCACGTAGTCGCCCGGCGCGGCCTCGGGGCCGCGCACCGACGCGTAGCGCCCGCGCACCCGGAAGAGCGTCTCCTGGATCGTCGCGAAGTCGTCCTCCGCGTGCGCGTACGCGAGCCCGAACGCCGTGTCCGCGTCGGTGCGCCCGAACACGTGCGGCACGCCCCAGGTGTCGCGCAGGATGCGCACGTCGCGGACTGCGCGCGGCGGAGGCTCGGCGGCGTCGCGCGCGTCCGGCGCCGCGCACGCGAGGAGCTGCGTCGCGAACGAGAGCGCGACGGCGAACGCCGCGCGCGACGCGCAGCGGCGCGCCGTCAAGCGCGGTCGAGCGCGCGCTCGAGGACGCCGCACAGCGTCTCGAGCACCGCCACGCGCGCGAAGCGCTTGTCGTTCGCGGGCACCAGGTGCCAAGGCGCCTCCACCCCGCCCGTGCGCGCCACCATCTCGTCGACGGCCGCCACGTACTCGTCCCAGCGGTCGCGATTGCGGTAGTCGTCGGCGCCGATCTTGTACTTCTTGTACGGCGTCTTCTCGCGCGCCTCGAAGCGCCGCAGCTGCTCGTCGGGCGAGACGTGCAGCCAGAACTTCGCGAGCGCGCTGCCGTGCTCGACGATCTGGTCCTCGAAGTCGTTGATCTCGGAGTAGGCGCGCCGCCACTCGCGCGCCGAAGCGAGGCCCTCGACGCGTTCGACGAGCACGCGGCCGTACCAGCTCCGGTCGAAGATCACGAGCTTGCCGGCGCGCGGGAGCTGCTTCCAGAAGCGCCACAGGTAGTGGTGCGCCGACTCCTCCTCCGTGGGCGCGCCGACGGGCACCACGCGGTAGTCGCGCGCGTCGAGCCCGCGCACGATGCGGCGGATCACGCCGCCCTTGCCCGCGGCGTCCCAGCCTTCGAGCACGACCACGCTGGAGACGCCCTTCTTGCGCGCCTTGCGCGAGCGCGCCCGCAGCCGCGACTGGAGCTCGAGGAGGCGCGCCCGGTAGACGTCGTACGGGAGCAGCGCGGCGAGGTCGACCGAGCCGAGCACCGTGGTGTGCGGATCCGCGTCGGCGGCGGATGCGACGGCGGGCGGCGCGAGCGGCCGGCCGCTCGCTTGGCGCGCGCGCAGCGCCGCCAGCACGCCGCCCGCGACGGTGAGGTCGCGGTAGTGCGCGTCGGTGCTCTCGACGACCGTCCACGGCGTCGCCGCGGTGCTGGTCTTGCGCAGCACCTGCTCCGCGACCGGCTGCGCGTCGTCGTAGTGCTCGTAGAGCAGGCGGTCGGTCGCGTCCACGCGCAGCGCCGCGCCGTCGTCCGTGCGCGCGCGCTTGAGGCGGCGCTTGAGCTCCTTCTTGGGCAGGTGCAGCCAGAACTTGAGCAGCAGCGTGCCGTCGTCGGCGAGCATGCGCTCGAAGCTCTCGATGTGTTCGAGCGTGCGCGCCCAGTGGGCGTCGGAGACGCGGCCCGAGAGCCGCGCCAGGATCGCGCGCGTCGACCAGTCTCCGATCACGATCGAGAGCTGGCCGCGGCGCGGCAGCTCCTTCCAGTAGCGCCAGAAGCCGGGCCGCTCGCGCTCCTCCGCGCTCGGCGCGTCGAAGGCGCGCGTGCGGATCCAGCGCGGGTCCATCCACTCGTGCAGGACGTTCAGCGTCTCGTTGACGCCGGCGCGGTCGTCGCCGGTGAGCACGACGACGACGGAGAACTCGGCGTGGCGGAGGTCGTACTGCGCGTTGATGAGATCGACGCGCAGCGCCGGCACGCGGACGTCGTAGTCCGCCTTGGCCACGCTGTTGCCGATCTCGGCGGCCTCGAACATCGCGCGATCCTCCGCAGCGCCGCGCGAAGCTAGCCCAGGCGCTCTCCCGGGCGCGGACCGCTCAGCGGCGTGCGGCGGACGGCGCGGCGCCGCGCGCCGCGGCGGCGACGTCGGCGGCGACGCGGTCGAGCAGCTCGCTGGTCGCGCGGCTCCAGGCGTCGACGAGCTCCGGCGCGGCGATGCCGGCCGCCTGCGCGCTCGTCTCGTAGCGGCGCTCCATCGCGAGCGTCGGCGCGCCTTCGCGCGTGTCGAGCAGGCGCACCTCGACCTCCACCTTCACCTCGGGCGCCGCGCGATCGCGCACGTCGGCGTGGAAGCGGTCGAGGTCCGTCTCGAGGATCCAGTCGATCTGCGCCTTGCTGCCGCGCACCACCGCGGTGAACGCGCCGGTCGCGCGCAGCCAGTCGATCAGGCGCTCGCGCAGCAGCACGCCGGGCGGCGCGACGAACTCGTGGTAGAAGTCGGTGGACATCTGCTCGGTGCCGACGCGGTACACGAAGCCGCGGTTCGCGACGAGCGGCGAGCCGCGCACGAGGTCCACGCGCACGATGCCCGCCGCACCGCGCGGCGCGGGCTCGGGGCTGCCGCCCACCAGCATGAAGCGCTGCTTCTCGGGCGGGTTGCGGCGGAACGCGGCGCAGCCGGGCGCGCACAGCGCCGCCGCGAGCGCGACGCCGAGCAGCAGCCGTGCGCAGCTCCGGCGCGACATCAGTCGTCCTCCCCGAGCGGGCGCGGTGGCTCGCCGAAGAGCAGGAACGACGGATACGCGCGCGCCGTCTCGGACGCCTCGCGCAGGTTCTCCGACGCGGCGCGCAGGTTGTCGAGCGTGACCGCGAGGTCGTCGCCGCTGGCGTCCGCCATGCGTTGCAGGCGCCCGAGCGTCGCCGTCATCTGGTCGAGCGCGCGGCGCGCTTCCTCGGTCGTGCCGCTGAGGTTCGCCGACTGCACCGCGCGGCGCGCGGTCGCGCTCGTCTCGCGCAGGTCCGCGAGCAGATCGCCGAGCGTCGCGCGCGCGCCCGAGACGTCGGCCTTGCCGATCGTCTCGTTCAGCGTGACGAGCAGCGTGTCGAAGTTGGTCAGCAGCCCTTCGACGTCGAGCGCGTCGATGCGCGCGATGAGCCGCTCCGCGGCGCCCGAGATCTGCGTGAGCGTGCTCGGCGCCGACGGGACGTAGATCCCGTCCGGGTCGAACGAGAGCTTGCGCGGCGGGAACTTCGCCGGGTCGAGGAAGTCGGCTTGCAGGAAGAACGTCCCGGTGATGCCGAGCGGCGTCATGCGCAGGCGCATGCCGGCGTCGACGAGCCGGGCGAAGCGCTCCTCCTGGTGCTCCTCCGCGACCGGGTGGTCGCTCGCCGGGCGCAGCTCCATGCGCACCAGCACCAGGCGGCCCTCCTGGAGCGGATTCGGCGCGTCCGACACGTCGTAGACGTCGCCGACGAAGGTGATCTCCGACACCGTGCCGAGCTGCACGCCGCGCAGCTTCACCGGCGAGCCGACGTCGAGCCCCTGCACGGATTCCTCGAAGATCGTCTCGACCAGGACCGGCTTGCGCGCCAGCAGCCGCCCGCCCCCGAACAGGAGCACGCCCGCGACGACGAGCGCCATGCCGCCGAACACGAACGCGCCGACGCGGACGTAGCGCGCCTCCTCGCTCATGCCTGTCTCCCTCCGGCGTCCTTGGGCTCCGCCTCGCGGCGGAAGAAGCGGCGCACCCACTCGTCGCGCGCGGCGTCGCGCAGCACCTCGGGCGGTCCGCTCGCCGCGATGCCGCGCGTCCGCTGGTCCAACATGATGACGCGATCCGCGATCTTGTAGATGCTCGCCAGCTCGTGCGTGACGACCACGAACGTGACGCCGAGCGTGCCGGCGAGCGCGAGGATGGTCTCGTCGAGCTCGACCGAGGTCACGGGGTCGAGGCCCGCGGAAGGCTCGTCGAGGAATAGGATCTCCGGGTCGAGCGCCATCGCGCGCGCGATCGCGGCGCGCTTCTTCATGCCGCCGCTCAGCTCCGCCGGGTAGAAGCTCTCGAAGCCCTCGAGCTGCACGAGCCGCAGCTTGCTCGACGCGACCGCGTCGAGCGCGGGCCGCGGCAGGTCGGTGAACTCCTCGAGCGGCAGGCGCACGTTCTCGAGCAGCGTCATCGAGCCGAACAGCGCGCCGCTCTGGTACATCACGCCGATCTTGCGCAGCAGCCGGCGGCGCGCGTCGCCCTCGGCGCGCGTGATGTCCTCGCCGTCGATCCAGACGTGGCCCTCGGCGGGCTGGTAGAGCCCGATCATGTGCTTGAGCAGCGTGCTCTTGCCCGAGCCCGAGCCGCCGAGGATGACGAACACCTCGCCGCGCAGGACCTCGAACGAGATGCGGTCGAAGATGCGGCGCGCGCCGTAGCGCGCGGTCAGGTTCTCGACGCGGATGATCGGGTCGTTCGCGGCGGGCACGCTAGATCCCGAGCACGTAGTACACGACGGCGAAGATCCCGTCGGTGATCGCGATCAGCACGATCCCGCTCACCACCGCGCTGGTGGTGGAGGCGCCCACCGCCTGGGCGCCGGTGCCCGTCTGCATGCCGCGCAGGCAGCCGATCGCGGCGACCAGCACGCCGAACACGCCCGCCTTCACGAGTCCCGACACGAAGTCGGAGAGCGTCACCGCCTCCAGCAGGCGCGTGAAGTACGTGACGGGCGGGAAGCCGAGCTGCACGAACACGACGAGCCCGCCGAGCATGGCCGCGACGTTGGTCAGCATGGTGAGCGCCGGCACGACGGCGATCGCCGCCAGCACGCGCGGCACCACCAGGAAGCGCACCGGCTCGAGCCCCATCGTGCCCAGCGCATCCAGCTCCTCGTTCACCTTCATGGTCCCGATCTCGGCGGCGAACGCGGAGCCCGAGCGCGCGGTCAGCAGGATCGCGGCCATCAGCGCGCCGAGCTCGCGCAGCATCGAGATGCCGAGCAGGTCGGCGACGAAGATCTGCGCGCCGAAGCGCTGCATCGGGATCGCGCCCTGGAACGCGAGGATCAGGCCGAGCAGGAAGCCGACGAGCACCACGATCGGGACCGCGCCGATCCCGGCGCGGTCCGCGATCGCGATCGCGTCGCGCCAGCGCAGCGTGCCCGGCCGCCGCAGGGTGCGCGCCAAGAAGACGGTGAGCTCGCCGATGAACGCGACCTGCGCGCGCAGGTCGGCGACGACCTGGAGCGTGGCGCGCCCGAGGTCGGCGAAGAAGCCGGGCTCGTGCGGCGGCGCGACCGCCGCTCCCGGCGAGGGACGCAGCATGGCGACGAGCGCCGCGAGCTCCGCGCGCAGACCTTCGATCGAGACGCGGGCGCCCGCGCCCTGCGCCTCGCGCTCGAGCGTCGCGAGCAGCGCGGCGCCCGCTCCGTCGAGGGACTCGAGGCCGCCCGCCGCCACCACCAGCCGCCCGCCGCGCGCCGCGCGCGCGGCGTCCACGGCGGGCGTCCAGATCGCGCCCACCGCGTCGACGTCGAGGCGGCCGGCGAGCGCGATGCGCGTCTCGCCCGCGCCGCGCTCGACGTGGAGCTGCGCCGGATGCCGCGCCCGCGCTGAGTCGCTCGCACTCACGGGACGCGAGTATCCGCGATCGGCCGGGCGGATGCGATCGGGCGCCGGCTCAGCGCTGCTCGAGGCGCCGCGCCAGACGGAACAGCGCGACGATGCTGAGCGCGTCGGTGATGCGGCCGTCGTCCGCCATCGCGAGCGCTTCGGCGAGCGGCACGCGGCGCGTCGCGATCTCCTCGTCGCCGCCCGGCTGCGGCGCGCCCTGCACGAGATCGCGCGCGACGAACAGGTGTCCGACCTCGTCGGTCCAGCAGTTGGACGTGTGGCAGCGCCCGAGCGACTGCCACGAGCGCGCCTCGAGGCCCGCCTCCTCGCGCAGCTCCGCGCGCGCCGCCTCGAGCGGGTCGCGGCCGAGCGCGCCGCCGCCCTCGGGCAGCTCCCACGAGTACTCCGCCAGCGGATAGCGCCACTGACCCACCAGCGTGACGGTGCCGTCGTCCCAGAGCGGCACCACGCCGACGGCGAGCCGCTCGGCCGTCACGACGCTGTAGGTGCCGCGCGCGCCGTCGGGACGCACGACGTCGTCGCAGCGGACGCTGAACCACGGCGTCGCGTAGATCGGGCGCGACCCGAGCCGTTTCCAGGGATTGCGGCCGACGCTCACGAGTCGCGGCAGCTCTCGCAGTGGCCGTACAGCTCGTGGCGGTGGCGCAGCAGGCGGAAGCCGTACTCGTTGGCGATGCGATCCTGCGCCGACTCGATCATCGAGCACTCGAACTCGACGATGCGCCCGCAGCGCACGCAGACCAGGTGATCGTGGTGCTCGTGCGGGATCTCGTAGCGCGTGACGCCGTCCTCGAAGGCGCGCTCCACCGCGAGACCCGCCTCGCAGAAGATCTTCATCGTGCGGTACACGGTGGTGAAGCCGATGCCGGGATGGAGCGAGCGCACGCGCTGGAACAGCTCGTCGCTCGAGATGTGGCCCGTGACGTCGAGGAACACGTCGAGGATCGCCTCGCGCTGCTTGGTGCGCTTGAGGCTGTGGTCTTCGAGATAGCGCGCGAGCGCTTCGCGCTCGACCTCATGCGGCATGGGGCGAGTGTAGCGGCGTGCCTCAGCGCGGGGAAAGCAGATTCTCGGCCCGCTCGGCGAGCTCGTCGTCGGATCCCTCGGCGAGCACGCGCAGCTGCGAGCGCAGCCCCGCCGACGGCGCGATCCGGTCCGCTCGCATCTCTTCTTCGAGCGCGCCGAGCGCGGCGAGCTGCACGTCGCGATCGCGCGCGTCGAGGAACGCCGCGAGCAGCGCGGCGTCGCGCGGCGGACCGCACTGCGCGAGATACGCACGGCAGGCGTCGGCGAGCGCCGCCGTCCCGAGCGCATCGCGCACCGCGGCCGCGAGCTTCGCTGCGCCGCCGTCCCTGCCGCCTTGGCCGCCCTTGCCGAAGAGCTGCGAATCGAGCTTCTTCAGATACGACTGCGTCGCGCTGCGCGAGCGCGCCTCCGCCGCGGCGCCGCGCGGCCGCCGCTCGGGCGTCGCCGAACGCGGCTTGTCGCGGCGCCGGTCGAGCTCGCTCCACGAGAGCCGGGGGCGCTCGCCGCGCTCGTCGCCGTCACCGTCGCCGTCGCGACCGCTCATCGTGCGGCCGCCGCGCTGCGGCGCTCGCGCAGCGCCGCGAGGTTCGCTTCGGCCGCGTGGTTGTCGCAGTCGAGCTCGACGGCCCGCTCGTAGGCGCGCTGCGCGTCGTCGCCGCGGCCGGCGAGCTCGTACGCGATGCCGAGGTGGTTGTGGATCGAAGACGCGCCCGGCGCGAGCGCGGCGGCGCGCTCGAGATCGGCCACGGCGCGCGCCGCGTCGCCGCGGTCGAGCGCGGCGCTGCCGCTCTCGTAGAGCCGCGTCGCCTCGACGCTCGCACAGCCGAGCGCGCACGCGAGCAGCGCGGCGGCGAGCAGCGGGCGGGCGATCGGCGCGTGCGGCATGCGGCCGATTCTGGTCGCCGGGCGCGCGCGCGGCAAGCGGCCGCGTGACGATCGCACCGCACTCTGGTTCCATGCCGCGGGAGGGTCGCCCTGGATGTCGCGTTCCGATCTCGCCCGCCTCGCGCTCGCGGGGGCCGCGCTGCTCGCGTGGCTCGCGCCGCCGCCCGCACGCGCCGACGCGCCGCCGCCCGCGCTCACGGTCACCGGCTCCGGCAAGGTGCGCGCCGCGCCCGACGTCGCGCGCATCGCGGCGGGCGTCGTCCACGAAGCGCCGCGCGCCGCCGACGCGATCGCCGCCAGCAACGCCGCCATGGAAAAGGTCCTGGCCGCGCTCGACCGTGCCGGCATCGAGCGCAAGTACGTGCAGACGGCGCGCTTCGACGTGGGCCCGGTCTACGCCGACACGGCCGGGCGGCCGCGCGCGATGCCCGAGATCGTCGGCTACCGCGTCTCGAACCAGGTGCGCGTCGAAGTGCGCGGCGTCGAGCGCGTCGGCGCGGTGCTCGACGCGCTCGTCGCGGCGGGCGCGAACGACGTGGGCGGCATCTCGTTCGAGGTCGCCGAGCCGGCGCCGCTGCTCGACCAGGCGCGCCGGCAGGCGGTCGCCGACGCGCGCCGCAAGGCGGAGCTCTACGCGCGCGAAGCCGGCGTCGCGCTCGGCCGCGTGATCCGGCTCGAGGAAGGCGGCGGCGGCTTTCCGCGTCCGGTCGCGTACGCGCGCATGGAGGCCGCGGCCGCGACGCCGATCGCGCCGGGCGAGCTCGAGCTCGGCATCGACGTCGTCATCGCGTGGTCGCTGGCGCCGTGAGCTCGCGCCGACCTAGAATCGCCGCGATGCGGGGGCGATGGATCACCGGTGCGATCGCGGCCTGCGCGCTGCTGCCCGGCTGCGCGACCGAGCAGGGCTACCTGAGCCTCGCCGCCACCGAGCCCGTGTCGCTCGACGTGCGCGAGCTCGACGTCGACCGCATCCCGGCGGTGCGCGACGTCGAGGGCCGCCACACCGCGGTCACGAGCGTGCTGTTCGTCCCGACCTTCACCGGCCCGCGCCTCGACGCGGCCGTCGAAGACGCGCTCGCGAAGGGCCACGGCGACGTGCTGACCCGCGCGCGCGTCCACACCCGGAAGTTCTGGCTGCTCGTCGGAGTCGAGACGCTCACCGTGCGCGGGACCGTCGTCGACCTGCCGGAGCGGCGCTGATGCGCCGCAGCGTCCGGCGGGCCGCCGCCGCGCTCGCGCTGCTCGTCCTGGCGGGCTGCGGCGGCACGTCGGGGCGCTTCGCCGCGCTCTCCAGCCAGTCCGTCTACGCGCTCGGCTATCCGATCGAAGGCGCGCGCATCGTGCCCGACGTCGCCGCCGAGGTCGTGACCCACACCATTCTGTGGATCCCGACGCGCACCCGTCCGCCGGTCCTCCAGGACGCGGTGGACGCGGCGCTCGTGCGCGGCGGGGGAAACCTGATGCTCAACGCCGAGGTCGAGCACTGGTGGGTGTCCGTGCCGTTCCTCTACGGGCAGGAAGGCTGGCGCGTGCGCGGCGACGTCGTCCGCAGCGAAGAGCCGACCGACTAGAGCGAGCGCGCGCGCCCCACGAAGAGGCGTCCGAGCAGGTCGCCGACGGGATCCGGGCCGCTGCGTCCCGCGATGCGCCGGCGCGCTTCGACGTACGGCGGCAGGTAGCGCAGGCGGCGCGGCAGGTGCGGCCACACGCGGCGCAGCCGCGCGAGCGTCGCGTCGGTGCGGCGCCGTCCCGCTGCGCCGCCGCGGTCGAGGCCGAATCCTTCGGCGAGGCGGGCGGGCAGCAGCCACGCCGTCAGCTCGGCATAGCGCTCCATCAGCGCGCCGCTGCCCGGCACGAGCGGCCGGAACAGGAACTCCGCCATGCGCCGCGCCGGCTCGGTCACGGTGAGGACGTCGCTCTCGAGCATCTGCCGCACGTACGCGTCGAACGCTTCCCAGCTCTGCGGCAGCACGTCGTCCGGGATCCCGAAGAGCGCCGCGAATCGACGCGTATCGGTGTAGTAGGCGCGCCGCTCGGCCAGCGCCAGCGGGCGCACCACCGACTCGAAGCACAGCACCGACGTGTCCCACAGCGTCGCGTGCACCCAGAGCAGCGCGTCGGGATCGTTGGCGCGATACGCGGAGCCCTGCGCGAACGGCCCGGCCGCCTCGGTCAGCTCGCCGGTGATGCGCTCGTGGATGCGGTGCACGGCGCGCCCGGCGCGCAGCGCCGTGTCGAGGTCGCCGTACACCATGCGGAACACGTGCAAGAAGGTGCGCTGGAAACGCCCGAACGGATCGTCGCGCGTGCGCGAGTGCCGGTCGACGCCCGTCGCGACCCACGGGTGCGCGAGCTGCAGCAGCGCAGCGCGTCCCGCGCCGAGGAACGCGATCGAGTGCTTGTTGACTTCCCACAGCTTCGAGTCGGGGCCGAAGAGACCGGCGCGCGGATCGCGGACCTCGGCGCGCAGGCGGGCGAGGCGGAGCTCCAGGTCCTCGCGTCCGACCGCGGCGCTCCGACCCGGGATCGTGTCCGTCGCGACGGGCCCGCACATGCGCCGATTCTCTCTCAGCCGCGCGACGGCCGCGACCGCCCGATCCGGCGCGGTGCGGCGCGCGTAGTGGATGGAGGGCCTCGAACCGGGAGCGCCATGCTCGCCTCCGCCGGCTCCGCCGCACGGCACGCGCGGCGGCGATCGTCCGCCTTCCGCGAGATCGACTGGGATAGACTGCCAGCCGACGAGGATTTCTTGCGCCCGTTGAGCCCGCACCCCGACGACGCCACCGCGATGGATGCGCTGACCCGTGGGGACGCGGATGCGCTGGGGCGGCTCTACGACCGCTACGGCGCCACGGTGCTGGCGCTCTGCCTGCGCATCCTGCGCGATCGCGCCGAAGCGGAAGAGGTGCTGGAGGAAGTGTTCTGGGAGCTGTGGGCGCGACGCGAGCGCTACGACGCGTCGCGTTCGGCTCCGTTCTCCTACCTGATGACGCTCGCCCGCAGCCGGGCGCTCGACCGGCTGCGCTTCCGCCGCCGCCGCGAGGGCGTGTGGGTCGCGCTCCCGTCGCACGGCGGTGTCGAGCCCGCGGCCACCGGCCAAGGCACCGACCCGTTCGAAGACACGAGCGCCCAGCAGCAGCGCGCGGCGATCGACCGCGCGCTCGAGGAGCTGCCGGCTCCGTCGCGGCGCGCCGTCGAGATGAACTTCTTCGAGGGCCTCTCGCACCGCGAGATCGCGGAGCGCCTCGGCGATCCGCTCGGCACCGTGAAGACGCGGATCCGCCAGGGCCTGCTCACGCTGCGCAAGGCGCTGCGCGCGCTCGACGAGCGCAAGGGGTCGTCGTGAACGACAGCGACCGCGACGACCTCGTCTTCCTCTACTTCGCCGACGCGCTCGACGGCGCCGAGCGCGACGAGGTCGAGGCATGGCTCGCGGCGGGCGGGCCCGACGTGCGCGCGGCGGTCGCGCGCGCCGAGAGCGAGCTCGCGCTGCTCGCCGCCACGCGGCCGGTGGTCGCCGCGCCGGCGGCGGTGCGCGATCGGCTG
>QEVM01000121.1 GCA_003576805.1 Pseudomonadota bacterium
GCGGCGGCGAGCCGCGCGAGCGGCGCGCGCGCCGCGAGCAGCCCCGCGCCCAGCAGGCCGGGCAGCAGGAAGTAGAGATAGCGATCGGCGATCGGGTACAGGAACGGCAGCACCTGCGACACGGGCAGGAAGCCGCCCGCGACCCACGCCCAGAAGGCCGCCTCGGCGCGCCGCTGCGCGAGCGTGAAGAGCGCGCGCGCGGCCATCGCGAGCGTCCCCGCGACGCCGAGCACGCAGTACGGATCGAGCCAGCTCGCGGGCGGGTCCGGCTGGTGGAAGGCCGACACGCCGCGCGCGGTGAACGCCATCTCGAGATAGCGGCCGACGTAGCTCGCGATCGCGCGCAGCCGCTCGCCGGCGGACGCCGGCGCGGCGGCGTCGGCGTGGCCGAGCCGCTCGAAGGCGAGCATCTCGGGCGCCCACGCGAGCGCGAGCGCCGCCGCCCACGCGGCGAGCGCCGCGAGCCGCACGCGCGGCGGTCGCGCGCCCGCCGGCGCCGCGCAGAAGATCGCGACCGCGAGCACGGGGATCGCGAACGCCGCCTGGATCTTCGTGAAGAGCGCGAGCGCGAAGAGCGCCGTCGCCGCGATCGGCCGGCGCGGCTCGGCGAGCAGCGCGCCCGTCGCGAGCGCGAGCGCCACGATCGACTTCAGCTGGAAGATCCACGCCACCGCCTCGACGTTGGCCGGGTGCAGCAGGAACACCGCGCCTGCGAGCGCGGCGGCGGCGAACGGCACGCCCCAGCGCGCGAAGAGCGCGACCAGCAGCGCCGACGCGACGGCGTGCAGCACGACGTTCAGCGCGTGGTGGCCGAAGGTGTCGCTCCCGAACAGCGACCACGCGCCCGCGTGCAGCAGCAGGTGCACCGGCGCGTAGTTCGCGGTGTGCGCCGCGGCGGGGCCGGTCGGGTGGAGGATCGCGCGCAGGTTCGCGAGCGAGAGCTCGTGGATCCACGGATTGCCCGCCACGTAGCCGATGTCGTCGGAGACGAAGCTGCCGCGCAGCGCCGGCTGCAGCGCGGCGAAGGCGAGCGCGCCGTACGCGATCGCGACGAGCGCGAGCGTCACGGCATCGACTCGTCGCGCGGGCGCTGCGTCGACCGGCATGGGGCGCGGATGGTACCCGCCTCGCGCCGCGCGAGCCTCCCGCGAGGCTGCGCGCGGGGACGCAGCGTGTAGATTCCGGCGCTGCCGCCCCGGACGATCGAGCGACGGCCGCGGGCGCGGAGGAGGCGCGTGGAGGGCGAAGACGCGGCCGGCGGGCCGGACGAGGCGGCGCGCCGGCGCGACGAGCCGCACCAGCGCGACGCGCCGCGCGAGCCTGCGCGCCCGCTCTCGCGGCGCGCGCGCGCGCTGCTCGTGCTCGGCGCGTGTGCGGTCGCGCTGCTGCTGCACGCGCCCGGCTTCCGCGGCCCGTTCATCTCCGACGACGTGCTCTACCTCGAGCACGATCCGACGCTCTCGCTGCCGCTGCTCTCGGCGCTCGGCCGGATCGCGTTCGGCTTCGAGTACGTGCTCGGCAACTGGTCGCCGGTGCACCAGCTCTTCCTGCTCGCGGAGTGGCGGCTGTTCGGCGCGAACCCGCTGCCGTACCGCGTCGTGAACGCGCTGCTGCACGCGGCGGTCGCGATCGCGGTCGCCGCGACCGGCCGCCGCGCGGGCCTCTCGCGCGGCGCCGCGATCGCGGCGGGCGGCGTGTTCCTCGTCCACCCGATCGCGGCGGAGCCGGTCGGCTGGATCAACCAGTCGAAGACGCTGCTCTCGCTCGGCTTCGCGCTGCTCTCGCTCGAGCGCTGGCTGGCGTGGCTGCGCGCGCCGGGCGGCCGGCGCCTCGTGGCGGCGACGCTCGCCGGCGCGCTCGCCGTGCTCGCGAAGCCCGCCGTCGTCGCGCTGCCCGCGCTGCTCGCGCTCGCGGCCTGGACGCACGCGGAGCGCGGCACGCTGCGCCGCGTGCTCGTCGACCTCGTGCCGCTCGCCGTCGTGACCGGCATCGCCTTCGCGCTCGGCCTCGCGGCGCAGTCGGCGCAAGGCGGCGTCGCGCCGTGGTTCGGCGGCGGACCGCTCGGCACCGCGCAGATCCTGCCGTGGCTCGCGTGGCGCTACGTGCGCATCTCGTTCGCGCCTTTCGACCTCGTGCACGGCGTGCACCCGGCGCCGATCGCGGGCTGGGGCGACGAGCGCTTCGTCTGGCCGCTCGCCGCGCTCGCGGCCGTCGCGCTGCTGGTGGTGCGCGCGTGCCTGCTGCGCCGCGAGCGCTGGCTGTTCGCGGCGTGGTTCGTCGCGATGCTGCTGCCCGTGCTGCAGATCGTGCCGATGGCCAACCTCTTCGCCGACCGCTACGCGTACGTCGCGCTGCCCGGCGCGCTCTGGCTCGCCGCCGACGTCGTGGACCGGCTCGCGCGCCGGCGCGGAACCGGCGCGCAGCAGACGCTGTTCGGCGTCGTCGCGCTCGTCGTCGTGCTGTTCGCCGGCTTCGCGCACGGCCGCGCCAAGAAGTGGGGCGATCCCGTGCGGCTCTACCGCGAGGCGACGATCGCCTATCCCGAGGGCCGCACCGGCTGGACGGGGCTCGGCGCCGAGCTGCACAAGCAGGGCGACCTCGACGGCGCCGCCGACAGCTACCTGCGCTCGCTCGCGGTGGCGCCAAACGACGCACAGGTGCGTCACCTGCTGGGACGCGTGCGGCTGCGCCAGAAGCGGCTGGGCGAGGCGCTGCACGATCTGCGAGAGTCGCTGCGGATCGCGCCCGAGCACCACGACGCGCGCTGGATGCGGCGCACGATCCGGCGGCTCGAGGCGCGCGGCGTCGAGCCCGTGCCCGACGAGCCGCCGCCGCGCGCGGCCGTCGCACCGGCGCCCTGAGCGCGCCGCAGAGGAGATGCGCATGAGCGCGATCGAGATCCGACGCATCGACCACCTGGTGCTGCGCGTGCGCGACGTCGCGGCGTCGAAGCGCTTCTACTGCGACGTGCTCGGCTGCCGCGTCGAGCGCGAGAGCGAAGCGCTCGGCCTGCACCAGCTGCGCGCGGGCGAGAGCCTGATCGACCTCGTGCCCGTCGACGGCCCGCTCGGCAAGCTCGGCGGCGCCGCGCCGGGCGCCGAGGCGCGCAACCTCGACCACCTCGCGCTCGCGCTCGCCTCGTTCGACGAGGCCGCGCTGCGCGCGCACCTCGAGGCGCACGGCGTCGCGCCCGGCGACGTCGCCGAGCGCTTCGGCGCCGAGGGATCGGGCCCCTCGATGTACGTGCGCGATCCCGACGGCAACGTCGTGGAGCTGAAGGGGCCGGCGCGGTCGTGACACCGCCGGCGTGGTAGCCTGCTCGCCATGCTGCTCCGCTTCGCGATCCGGGACGCGGCCATCGCCCTCGCCGCCACTGCGGTGTGGCTGCTGGCGGCGCGCCACTCGGGCGGCGCGGGCGCGCTCGCGGATCTGACGGGCGTCGTCGCCGGGCTGCTCGTCGGCGTCACGGCCGCCGTCTCGCACGAGTGGGGCCACCTGCTGGCGGGCGCCGCCGCGGGCGGCCGGATGCGCATCAACGCGGACCTGCGCTCGCAGTTCCTGTTCAGCTTCGACGCGGACGCGAGCACGCTGCGCCAGTTCGTCGTGATGTCGCTCGGCGGCTTCGTCGTGACCGGCCTCTTCGTGTGGCTCGTGTACGCGCTGCTGCCCGACGGCCTGCTCGCGACGCGCGTTGCGCGCGGCGCGGTGCTCTTCCTCGCGTCGCTCGGCTTCGTGATCGAGCTGCCGCTGCTGCTCGTCGCGCTCGCGCGCGGCCGCGTGCCGGGCGTCGCCGCGGTGAAGGTGCGCCGCCTCCCGGAAGACGGGCCGGCCCGGGCCGCCGCCTGACTTGGAAGGTGCGCGCGGCGCGCGCGGCGCGTCGATCCATCACCTCGCGCCCGCGTCGCTGCTGCGGCGCTGCATCGGACCCGACGGCTACGCGCCGCCGTCGCTCGCGAGCGAGGGCTTCGTGCACTGCACGGCCGGACGCGAGCGGGTGCTCCAGGTGGCGGGCGACTACTTCGCCGGCGTCGGCGAGCCGCTCGTCGTGCTCGACGTCGATCCCGCGAAGCTGACGGCGCGGCTCGTGTTCGAGGCGCCCGCGCCGATCGCGGGCGGCGGCACGCGCCATCTGGAGACGGGCGCCCTCTTCCCGCACCTGTACGGGCCGCTGAACCTCGACGCGGTGCGCGGCGCCGCCGCGCGACGGCGACGGCTTCGCATGGCCGGCCGCGTTCGAGCCGCTCGCGCGCTGGCTCCCGACCAGCGTGTGGCGCCGCGACGACCACGGCAACGAGGTCGAGATGGCGCGCGGCCTCGCCTGCGCGGAGGCCGAGGCGATGGCGGCGCGCTTCGAGGCGCGCGGCCACCGGCAGAGCTACTGGACCGCGCCGACGCGATTCTCGTAGCGACGCCGGTCAGCTCGTCTGCAACAGCATGCCCGCCGGGCCCGGCGCCATGCGCCAGCGCTGCTCGTGGTAGCGCGCGACCTGCGGCCGGTACGCGATCGACACCACTGCGCTGTGCGGGAGCCGCTCGCGCAGCAGCTCGTACATGCGCCGCTCGGTGTCCTCGTCGAGGCCCGAGGTCGCCTCGTCGAGGAACAGGAAGTCCGGCTCCTGGAGCAGCGCGCGCGCGATGCCGAGCCGCTGCTGCTCGCCGCCCGAGAGGTGCTGGCTCCAGTGCTCCACCTCGTCGAGCCGGCCGCCGAGCGCACCGAGACCGACCAGCTCGAGCGCCTCGCGGAAACGCGGGTCGGTGTAGGTGTCGGGCAGCTCGGGATACGAGAGCGCTTCGCGCAGCGTCGCGATCGGCAGGTACGGGCGCTCGGGCAGCACCAGCGTGCGCGCCCCGCGCGGCAGCTCGATGCGTCCCTTGCCGAAGCGCCAGATCCCGGCGACGGCGCGCAGCAGCATGCGCTTGCCCGAGCCGGTCGGGCCGAACACGACGACGCGGTCGCCGGGGCGGACCGCCGCCTCGGCGTGGTCGATCAGCACGGTGCCGTCGGGGCGCGTGATGCTGACTCCTTCGAGCCGCAGCGCGTCCTGTTCGGAGCGCACGATCTGCACGCGCTCCGTCTGCGCCAGCTCCGTGCGCGTCGCCTCGATCTCCTCGAGCAGCGTGACGAGGCGCTCGATGTTGGCGCGCCAGCGCGCGATCTCCTGGTAGGCGTTGACGAACCAGGTGAGCGAGCCCGTCACCTCGCCGTACGCGATGCGGGTCTGCATCACCGAGCCGAGCGTGAAGTGGCCGGCGAAGTAGCCGGGCGCGGCGATCAGCAGCGGCACCAGCGAGTTCGCCTGCCCGATGCCGCCCGTCAGCAGCGAGAGGTTCCGCTGGGCGCGGATCAGATCCCACCAGTTGCGCACCACCGAGTCGAAGCGGCGCAGCGAGTTGCGGCGCTCGCCGCGTTCGCCGTGGGCGAGCGCCACCTCCTCGACGTTCTCGCGAAAGCGCGCCATCGAGAAGCGGAAGTCCGCCTCGACCCGCTGCCGGTCGAACTGGATCCCGACCAGCGGCCGCCCGACGAGGTGCGTGATCCAGATCGCGACGAGCGCGTAGGCGATCGCCACCCACATCATCAGGCCGGGAATGTGGACGTTCCGGCCGTCGAGCGGGATCTCCCAGCGGCCCGAGAGGTTCCACAGGATCGCGGCGAACGAGGCCAGCGTCGCGATCGCCGAGAGCAGCGAGAGCGAGAGGCCGAGCGCGCTCGCGACGAAGTCGCGCACGTCCTCCTGGATGCGCTGGTCCGGGTTGTCGGTCGCCTTGCGGTGCAGCTCGATCTGGCAGTAGGTCTGCGCGCTCATCCACTGCTGGAGGAAGTGTCCGGTGAGCCCCTTGCGCCAGCGGATCTCGAGCGCGCCGCGCAGGTAGATGCGGAACGTCGCGACCAGCACGAAGCCGCCCGCGGTGGCGAGGAAGAGCCCGATCGCCTCGAGGAACGGCGTCATCTGGCGATCCTGAAAGGCGTCGAAGATGCGGCGCTGCACGTCCGAGAGCAGCACGTTGCCGAACACCGTCCCGAGCTCGAGCGCGACGATCGTCGCGAGCAGCAGCCCCGCGCGCGGCGCGTCGGGCGACTGCCAGTAGATGCGCAGCAGCCGGCCGAGATGGCGGACGAAGCGCGGTCCGAAGAGCGCATGCGAGTGCACGAGCGGCAAGGCGGCCTCCTGCGGAGCTCGGCGTCGCGCCGGGGCTCGGAGCGGGGCCAATCCTATAGGGGCGCGCCGGTGGCCGCCCCACGCGCCGCGCGGCCGCCGTGGCGGTCGCCTGGCCGACTAGGACTTCGGGCGCAGCTTCACGCGGATCGGCAGCCGCTTCGGTCCGCCCACGAAGCTCGCGTGCAGGAACTCGTGCGGGCCCGCCGGCTCGAGCGCGACGCAGCGCGCGGCGAACTGGCGCCAGAAGACGCGCAGGTCCATGCGCGCGAGGTGCGCGCCCAGGCAGAAGTGCTCGCCCACGCCGAAGCCGAGGTGCGGGTTCGGGTCGCGCTCGATGCGGAACGCGTACGGGTCGGCGTAGACGTCCTCGTCGCGGTTCGCCGACGCGTAGAAGAGCGCGACCGAGTCGCCCTTCGCGATGCGCTGGCCGCGCAGCAGCGTGTCCTCGGTCGCCGTGCGCGAGAAGTGGTTCACGGGGGTGGTCCAGCGCACGATCTCGTCCGCCGCGAGGCCGACCAGCGACGGGTCCTTCTGGAGCTTCGCGAACTGCTCGGGGTGCTGGAGGAAGGCGAGCAGCCCGCCCGAGATCGCATTCCGCGTGGTGTCGTGACCGGCGACCATGATCAGGAAGTAGAGCGAGAAGAGCTCGAAGGCCGGCACCGGCTGGCCGTCCAGGGTCGCGTGCGCGAGCACCGACGTGACGTCGCCCGTCGGGTGCTTGCGGCGCTCCCCCATCAACGCGTTGATGTACGCGGCGGCCTCGGTGAGGAACGCGAGGCGCTGCTCGCGCGTCTCGCCCGCGAGCGCGAAGTCGGGATCCTCGAGCCCGAAGTTCTGGTTGGTGATCTTCAGCACCCACTGCTCGCGCTCGCGCGGGATGCCGAGCATCTCGGTGATCATGCGCAGCGGCTGCAGCGCCGCGACCTCCGGCACGAAGTCGAGCTCGCGCCAGCCGCCGTCGCCCGCGAGCTCGTCGAAGAGGTCGCGCGTGATCTCCTCGAGGCGCGCCTCGAGCTTGTGCACCGCGCGCGGCGTGAACCAAGCCGACACGAGCCGGCGGTAGTCGCGGTGCTCGGGCGGGTCCATGTTGACGAGCATGCGCAGCGGCGGCGCCTCGGCGAGGTCCGGGCCGGCGCCCTCCGTCATGCGCGGGAACAGGATGAAGCGGCCCGCGCTGCGGAACCGGTGCGGCTGCTTCGACACCTCGATGATGTCGGCGTGCTTCGTGATCGCCCAGAAGGGCTCGTAGCCCGGCGGCGCGAGCTTCGTGACCGGCGACTCCGCGCGCAGCCGGCGCCACGCGTCGTGCGGATAGCCGTGCTCGCCGTAGAGCTTCGCGCTGATGACGTCGAGCTGGCCGACGGGAACGTGGCGCACGTCCACGGACGTCTCCTCGAGGTTGGCGCGCGCCGTCAGCGCGAGCGGATCTCGGCGAAGGCCCAGTCGAGCCAGGGCAGCAGCGCTTCCACGTCGCTCGTGTCGACGGTCGCGCCGCCCCACACGCGCAGGCCCGGCGGCGCGTCGCGGTAGGCGCCGACGTCGTACGCGACGCCTTCCTGCTCGAGCAGCGCGGCGAGCGCCGCGACCGCCTTCTGCTGCGCCTCGGGCGCGAGCGCGGCGAACCAGGGGTCGACGACCTGGAGGCAGATCGACGTGCACGAGCGCGTCTTGGGATCGCGCGCCAGGAACTCGACCCACGGCGTCTTCTCGACCCAGGCGGCGATCGCGGCGAGGTTCGCCTCGGAGCGGCGGATCAGCGCGGGCAGCCCGCCGATGCGCTCCGCCCACGCGAGCCCGTCGAGCGCGTCCTCGACGCACAGCATCGACGGCGTGTTGATCGTCGCGCCCTCGAAGAGCGCGGCGTCGAGCTTGCCCTTCTTGGTCATGCGGAAGATCTTGGGCAGCGGGCGCGGCGGCGCGAACGACTCGAGCCGCGCCACGGCGCGCGGCGAGAGCGCCAGCATCCCGTGCGCGGCCTCGCCGCCCAGCACCTTCTGCCACGACCACGTCACGACGTCGAGCTTCGGCCACGCGACGTCCATCGCGAACACCGCCGAGGTGGCGTCGCACAGGACGAGGCCCGCGCGCTCGGCCGGGATCCAGTCGCCGTTCGGAACGCGCACGCCCGACGTCGTGCCGTTCCAGGTGAAGACGACGTCGCGCGCGAAGTCCACCGACGCGAGGTCGGGCAGCGCGCCGTAGGGCGCGTCGAGCACGCGCGCGTCGAGGCGGAGCTGCTTGGTCACGTCGGTGACCCACTCCTGCCCGAAGCTCTCCCACGCGAGCACGTCGACGGGCCGCTCGCCCAGCATCGACCACATCGCCATCTCGATGGCGCCGGTGTCGGAGGCCGGCACGATCGCGAGCTTCCAGTCGGCCGGCATGCCGAGCAGCGCCTTGCTGCGCTCGATCACGTCTTGCAGCCGCTGCTTGCCGATCTTGGCGCGGTGCGAGCGGCCGAGCGCGGCCTGCTCGAGCGCCGCGAGGCTCCAGCCCGGCCGCTTCGCGCACGGTCCGGACGAAAACTGCGGTCGCTGAGGCTTCGCGGCGGGCTTCATCGTGCGCTCCCGGAAAACGGGAGCGCGCATTCTAGGGGCCGGGCTTGGCCTCGGCCACGCGCCCGGACGCGCCCCAGATGAAGCGCACGGCGCCGCCCGGCACCACGGCGACCTCACCCGTCGTGTCGAAGCCGGCGTCGCGCAACGCCTGGTGCACCTCCGCGGCCTCCGGGAGTCCGTGCAGGTTGCGATGCGAGCGCAGCAGCAGATCGAAGAGCGCGGCGCCCGCCTGGAGCCCGAACAGCGACGGCAGGATGCCCTCGGTCAGCACCAGCGTCTGCACCGCCAGCACGCCGCCGTCGACCAGCCGGCTCTTCGCGCGGCGCAGCAGCAGCGCGCGTTCGGCCGGCGCGAAGTAGTGCAGGTTGTGATTGAAGAGCACGAGGTCGAAGGTGCCGCGCGGCAGCTCCATGGTGCGGAAGTCGCCGACGAGGATCTCCGCGCGGCGCGTGACGTCGGCCTCCGCGAGCCGGCGCCGCGCCTCCTCCGCGACGGCGGGCTCGATCTCGATGCCGAGGCCCATGGCGTCGCGATAGCGCTCGAGCAGGCCCGCGAGGTAGTCGCCGCGGCCGCAGCCGACGTCGAGCACGCGCTGCGGATGGCGCGCGCCCGGAATCTGCTCGAGCACGCGCAGCGCGCGCGGCTCGACGAGGCGCGTGATCGCCGCCATGCGGCGCGCCTCGTCGCCGCGCCCGAAGACCGGCCGCTCGGCGCCCTTCAAGAGATCGGGCAGCGCGCCGAGGCTCGACGCCATCGTGTCGACGGCGTGGTCGAGCAGCGCCTGGAGCGACGCCGCCTCGGGCGCGTCGAGCAGCCACGCCGTCGCGGGCGCGAGCCGGTAGGCGTCGCCCTTCTTCCCGAGCCAGCCCTGCGCGTGGAGATTGCGCGCCCACGCCGACACCAGGTCGGGCGCGAGCCCGAGCCGCTCGGCGAGCGCTTCGGCGGCGAGCGGCGTGCGCAGCGCCTCGAACAGGCCGAGCCGCATGCCGGTCCGCAGCAGCGGCACCACCGCGAAGGCGTCGAGCGCCTGCGCGAGCGCGCGGCCGTGGCGCGCCGCCTCGAAGATCGACGTCACGACGCCGGCTCCAGGTTCGCGAAGCGCAGCAGCAGCGTCTTCACGCCGACGCGGTCGAAGCGGATGCGCAGCTTCTGCGACGGCCCGCGGCCCGTCACGTCGAGCACCGTGCCGAAACCGAAGACGGGATGGCGCACGCGCATGCCCTTCGGAATCTCGCCGCCGCCGTCGTCGTACTCGGTGTGCGCGTAGTCGTAGTCGAGCGCGGGCTCGGCGGCGGCCGGGCGCGCCGACGGCAGCGAGCCTTCGAGCAGCGACTCGGGGATCTCGCGCAGGAAGCGCGACGGCACCCCGAAGGTGCGCGAGCCGTAACGGCGCCGCTCCTGCGCGCTGGTGAGGATCAGCCGCTCCATCGCGCGCGTCATGCCGACGTAGAAAAGACGCCGCTCCTCCTCGATGCCGGCGGCGTCGCGCGACGACACCGCGTGCGGGAAGATGCCCTCTTCGAGCCCGACGAGGAACACGACCGGGAACTCGAGCCCCTTCGCGGAGTGCACGGTCATCAGCGACACGCGCTCGGCGCGCCGGTCCCAGCCGTCGACGTCCGAGACGAGCGCGACCTGGTCGAGGAACAGCTCGGTGGCCGAGCGCTCCTCGTCGGGCGCCGCGCTCTCGACGGCGAAGTCTTCCGCCGCCGACACCAGCTCGCGCAGGTTCTCGAGGCGCGCCTCGGCTTCGGGCGTGCCGTCGGCTTCGAGCTGGCGCAGATAGCCGGTGCGCTGGAGAACGTGCGCGATCGCCTCGGAGGGCGGCTGCGCGCGCACCTCGCGCGCGAGGTCGTCGAGCAGCGCGCCGAACTCGCGGATCGGCTGCGCCGCGCGCGCGGCGCCGCCCTCGGCCGCGAGGCGGCGCAGGCCTTCGAGGAGCGTGACGCCGTCGCGCTGCGCGATCGCGTCGGCGCGCTCGAGCGTCGTCTTGCCGATCCCGCGCGGCGGCGCGTTCACGATGCGCCGCAGCGCGGCCGAGTCGGCGGGGTTCACCGCGACGCGCAGGTAGGCGAGCGCGTCCTTCACCTCGGCGCGCTCGTAGAAGCGCATGCCGCCCACGATCGTGTAGGGCACGTCGTAGCGGAGCAGCTCGTCCTCGAACGAACGCGACTGCGCGTTGGTGCGGTAGAAGATCGCGACGTCGCGCGGCGAGCGGCCGCCCTGGCGCAGCGCGCCGATCACGTTGCGCACGACGAACGCCGCTTCCTCGCGGTCGTCGGACGCCTCGAAGTAGCGGATCCGCTCGCCGCCTTCGCGCTGCGCCTGGAGCTGGAGGTCGCCCGACGTCTCGTTGTGCGAGACGACGCGCGAGGCGCCTTCCAGGATCGGCCGCGTCGAGCGGTAGTTGCGCTCGAGCTTCACGACCTGCGCGTCGGGGTAGTCGCGCTCGAAGTCGAGGATGTTGCGCACGTTCGCGCCGCGCCAGGCGTAGATCGACTGGTTGGGGTCGCCCACGACGCACACGTTCTGGTGTTCCGCGACGAGCTGCTCGACCAGCTCGTACTGCACGCGGTTGGTGTCCTGGTACTCGTCCACCAGCACGTAGCTCCAGCGCCGGCGGTAGTGGGCGAGCACCTCGGGGAAGCGCTCGAAGAGCTGCGTGGTCTGGAGGATCAGGTCGCCGAAGTCGAGCGCGTTCGACTCGGCGAGGATGCGCTGGTACGTCGCGTAGAGGTCCGCCGCCTGCTCGGTCTCGAGGTCGTGCGCGGCCTCCGCGGCGCGCGCGGGCAGCCAGCCCTTGTTCTTCCACTGGTCGATGCGCCAGCGCAGCCGGCGCGGATCGTGGAGCTTCGGGTCGAGGCCGTGGCGGCGCAGCGCGTCCTTCACCGCCGAGAGCGAGTCGTCCTCGTCGTAGATCGCGAAGCCGCGGGAGAAGCCGAGGTGGCTCGCGTCGCGGCGCAGGATGCGCACGCACGCGGAGTGGAAGGTGGTGACCCACAGGCCCTGCGCGTCGGGGCCGAGCAGCTTCTCGACGCGCTCGCGCATCTCGCCGGCGGCCTTGTTGGTGAAGGTCACCGCGAGGATCTGCTCGGGCGGGATGCCGCACGCCCCGATCAGATAGGCGACGCGGTGCACCAGGACGCGGGTCTTGCCCGAGCCCGCGCCCGCGAGCACGAGCAGCGGCCCTTCGGTGATCTCGACCGCGCGGCGCTGCTCCGGATTGAGTCCCTCGAGGATGCGATCTGCGAGAAGAGGGGCGACCACGGGCGCCGGTTCTCCCGTTCATCGTTGGGGCGTTTGCGGAGAGGTGGGAGGCCGCATCGTAGCTCAGGAACGGCGCGCGGCTCCGCTCCGCGCGCGGGCTATCGTCGGCGCCGTGTCCGATGCGCGCGGAGAGCGACGCGCGGCGCTCGCGATCGCGGCCGCGCTGTTCGGCGTGGCGCTCGCCGCGTACGCGCCGGCGCGCGCCTTCGACTTCGTCGCGTGGGACGACTCGAGCGCGATCGCGTCGAATCCCGCGGTCACGCAGGGCCTCTCGCTCGCGTCGCTGCGGCTCGCCTTCGAGCCGTACTACGGCAACTGGATCCCGCTGACGTGGATCTCGCTCGCGGTCGACCACGCGCTCTTCGGTCTCGACGCCGGCGGCTATCACATGACGAACGCGCTCTGGCACGCCGCGACGGCGGCGCTGCTGTTCGCGGTGCTGGCGCGCGCGGTCGGCGCGGCGCCCGCCGCGTTCGTCGGGCTCTCGTTCGCGCTGCATCCGCTGCGCGTCGAGTCGGTGGCGTGGGTCACCGAGCGCAAGGACGTCCTCTCGGGCTTCTTCTTCGTCGCGACGGTCGGGGCGTGGCTCGCGTACGGACGGCGCCCGAGCGCGCCGCGCTACCTGGCGGCGCTCGCGCTGCTCGCGGCGAGCCTCGCGTCCAAGGCGACCGGCGTGACGCTGCCGTTCGTGCTGCTGCTGCTCGACTTCTGGCCGCTCGGGCGGCTCGCGAGCGGCGCCGCGATCGCGCGCGCGGTCGCCGAGAAGCTGCCCATGCTCGCCCTCGCCGCCGCGGTCGCGGCGACGACGTTCGCGGCGCAGCAGGACACGGGCGCGGTCGCGACGCTCTCGCGCGTGCCGGCGCCGGTGCGGCTCGGCCACGCGCTCGTGTCGTACGTCTGGTACCTGGAGAAGGCGTTCTGGCCCGCCGGCCTCGCCGTCTTCCATCCGCACCCGCACGCGATGCCGCCGGCGCGCGCGCTCGCGGGCGCCGCCGGCCTGCTCGCTTCCATCTCGGCCGTCGCGCTCGCGGCGGCGCGGCGACGGCCCTGGCTGCTCGTCGGCTGGCTCTGGTTCCTCGGCACGCTCGTCCCAATGATCGGGCTCGTTCAGGTCGGCATGCAGGCCCACGCCGACCGCTACGCCTATCTCCCGATGATCGGCCTCGAGCTCGCGCTGGCCTGCGAGGCCTGGCGCTGGCTCGGCAGCCTGCGCGCCGGCCGCGCCGTCTTCGCGGCGGCGGCCGCCGCCGCGGCGATCGCGCTGTTCGCCGCGACGCGCGCGCAGCTCGCCCACTGGCGCGACACCGAAGCGCTGTTCGCGCACGCGCTCGCCGTGACGCGCGACAACTTCGTCGCCCACGAGAAGCTCGGACGCGCGCGGCTCGCGGCGGGCGACGCCGACGCGGCGCTCCACCACCTCGGCGAGGCGGTCCGCATCGAGCCGCGCTGGCCCGCCGCGCGCGCGGGCCTCGCGGAGGCGCTCTGGCACAAGGGCCAGCGCGACGCGGCGATCTGGAACTGGCGTGAGGCCGTGAAGATCGACCCACGCGACGGCGCGATCCGCCAGCGGCTCGCCTTCGCGCTGCTCGAGATGGGCTGGGCCGACGACGCGGTGCGCGAGCTCGTCGCGGCGCGCAGCAGCGGGCTCGTGCAGCCGACCGCCGCGTTCGAGTCGCTGCTCGCGACGGCGCTCGCGCGACGCGGCGATCGCGACGGCGCTCTCGCGCACGCGGACGCAGCGCTGCGTCTCGAGCCCGGACACGCGGGGGCGCACGCGCTCGTCGGCCGGCTGCGCGTCGCGGAGGATCCCGCCGCCGCCGAGCGCGCGCTGCGCGC
>QEVM01000408.1 GCA_003576805.1 Pseudomonadota bacterium
AGCGGCTCGCAGGCGGCGCCGAGGCAGACGCGCTCGCGCGCGCCCTGCGCAGCGCGCCCGCCGCGGCGGGCGAAGCGCTCGTCGTGCGGCTCGCCTTCGACGCGCGCGCCGACCTCGACCTCTACGTCACCGACCCGCTCACCGAAACCGTGTACTTCGCGCTCTCGCCGACGCGCAGCGGCGGTGAGCTGCGCGCCGATCTCGCCTGCGACGCGCCCGCGCCGCGCATCGAGGAAGTCGTGTTCGCGACTCCGCTCGCCGGCCGCTACCGCATCGGCGTCGATCATCCGCGCTCGTGCGGCGAGTCGGCGCCGGCGCCGTTCGCGGTGCGCGCGGCGCGCGGCGACCGCAGCTGGGAGGCGACCGGCGCGCTCGCGCCGCGCCGCTTCGAGCCGATCGTGCTCGAGCTGGATCTCGACTAGCGGCCATCCGACACGCGCGCGTCAGCCCGCGCGACGCGCGAAGGCGAGCGCGGCCTCGAGGCGGTCGTTGCCCCAGAAGAGCTCGTCGCCGACCGTGAAGCTCGGCGCGCCGAAGAGCCCGAGCGCGGCGGCGCGCTCGCTCTGCGCCCGCAGCAGCGCTTTGCTCGCGTCCTCGCCCGCCGTCGCGAGTCGTTCGGCCGCGGGCTGACCCGCCGCCTCGAGGCAGGCGCCGACGACCGCGGGATCCGCGATGTCGCGATCGTCCGCGAAGTTGGCCCGGTACACCGCCCGCACGAACGCGGGGCACCACGGCTCGTCCGCGAAGCGGCACGCGACGCGCGCGGCGAGCAGGCCGTTGCGCGGGAAGGCGCTCGGGCGGCGGAACGGCACGCCGAGCGCGTCGCAGGTGCGCTCGAGGTCGCGCCACATGTAGCGGCCCTTCGCGGGATACAGGTTGAAGGGCGAGTCGTTCCAGCCTTGCGCGCGGAAGATCGGACCGAGCAGGAAGGGCCGCCACGCGAGCGCGACGCCGGCCGATGCGGCCGCCGCCTCGACGCGCTCCGCGGCGGGATACGAGTAGGTGCTCGCGAACTCGAACCAGAACTCGACGGGTGCGCCCATGGGTTCGCTCACTCCGCGCGCGGCTCGAGCCGCACCGGCACCGCCGCGCGGCGCAGCAGCACGCCGTACCACCAGTCCGTCGCGCCGTACTTCGCGCGGAAGGCGGCGTCGAGCGCGGCCTTCGCCTCGGGCGACGCGTCGGGCTTCGCCACGACGGGCTGCGGCGCGCCGCCGCCGCGCACGATCTCGATCTCCGGATGCCGCTGCAGGCGCTGGAACCAGTGGCGCTCCGGGCGCGCGACCCGCACCCACGGCGCGCCGTCGTGGTCGACCACCCAGAGCTTGGTGTCGTGACGCGCTCCGGTGTCGTCGACGGTGCGCAGCACCGCGACCTCCACCTGTTCGCCGGCCAGGTAGGTCGCGAGCGCGACGAGCAGCAGCGCGGCGAGCAGCCCGCCGGCGAGCCGCGCGAGCCGCCTCACGGCACGATCTCCACGCCGCGCCAGAACGCGAACCAGCCGCGGATCTCGGCGGCCGCGGGCTTCGGATCCGGGTAGTACCACGCGGCGTCCGCGTTGCGCGCGCCGTCCACCACGACGGTCTTGTAACTCGCAACGCCCTTCCACGGGCACGTCGTGTGCGTGCCGCTCTCCTCGAAGTGCTCGCGCACCAGGCTCTCGGGCGGAAAGTAGTGGTTGCCCTCGACGACGCGGGTCGCGTCGCTCTCGGCGAGCACGCGGCCCCTCCACACGGCCTTCATCGGTTTCCTCGCTGGGCGCGCGAGCAAGCTAGGGAACCTCTGAAAAAGCCGCCCGGCATGGTAGAAGAGAGCCGGGGGGGATGACGTGGCTCATCAGAGGACGTTTGCGTCGGAGGCTTGGCG
>QEVM01000122.1 GCA_003576805.1 Pseudomonadota bacterium
CGGGCTCGGGCTGCGTCGCGGGCTCGGCGCGGACGTCGGGGATCGGCGCGGGCGCCGCGAGCTCGCGCGCCGGCTCTGCGCGCGGCGCTTCGACCTCGGGCGCGATCTCCGGTGCGGGCGGCGGCGCGGGCTTGCGGTGCAGCGCGAACGCGATGCTCGCCACGACGAACGGCAGCACGAACGCGGCGCCGAGCGCAGCGCCGGGATGCTCGGCGACGAATTGGAAGAGCGGGACGAGGGGTTCGAGCATGGCCGGCGGAAGATACCCGCCCGCGACTGCCGTGCGAGCGCTGGCGCCGAGCGAGGGAGACGGAGCCGACGGCCGCGCCGCCCGACGCTACGTCATGCGTCGCGCAGCTGCACCGACACGAGCTTGGAGACGCCGCGGTCCTCCATCGTGACGCCGTACAGCACGTCGGCGATCTCGATCGTCGACTTGTTGTGCGTGATCACCAGGAACTGCGACTGCTCGGCCATCTCGCGCACGATCTCGTTGAAGCGGCCGACGTTGGCGTCGTCGAGCGCGGCGTCCACCTCGTCGAGCAGGAAGAACGGCGAGGGGTGCACCTGGAAGAGCGACACCAGCAGCGCGAGCGCCGTCATCGTCTTCTCGCCGCCCGAGAGCAGCATCACGCTCTGGAGCTTCTTGCCGGGCGGCTGCGCCATGATCTCGACGCCCGCGTCCAGCACGTCGTCGGTCTCGGTGAGCGAGAGGCTCGCCTTGCCGCCGTCGAACAGGCGCGGGAAGTTCTGCTGGAAGCGCTCGTTGACGGCGTCGAAGGTCTCGCGGAAGCGCTTGCGGCTCGAGCGGTTGATGCGCGCGATCGCCTCGCGCAGCGATGCGACGGTCGTCTCGAGGTCGGTCTTCTGCTCCTCGAGGAAGCGCATCCGCTCGCCGATCTCCTCGTGCTCCTCGATCGCGCCCATGTGGACGTCGCCGAAGTGCTCGACGCGGCGGCGCAGCTCGCCGGCGTGGCGCTCGCGCTCGTCGCGCGGGCGCTCGAGCCACTCGGTGTCCGAGCTGCGCAGCACGATCGCCTCCGCCTCTTCGCCTTCCGCCGCCTCCTCCGACTCTTCGCCGAAGCTCGGGCCGGTGGCGACGACGTCGCCGGGCGCCGGCGGCGTCCACGCCGGCAGCTCGACCTTCCAGCGCTCGCGCACGCGGTCGTCGAGCTGCGCGACGCGCAGCTCGCTCTCGCGGATCTCGATCTCGCCGGCTTGGATGCGCTCGCGGCGCGCGATCGACTCGGTGCGCAGGTGGCGCACCTCCTCCTCGCGCTCGCGCACCTCGGCCGAGGCGCGCTCGAAGGCGTCGCGCGCGCGGTCCGCTTCCTGGCGCAGGCGGTCCTCGTCAGCGAGCTTGCGGGCGAGCTCGTCGCGCGCGCCGGCGCTCGACTCCGCGAGCGCCGCGCGGCGCGCCTCGATCTCCTCGATCTCGCGCTCGCGGCGCGCGATCCACTGCTGCGACTCCTCCGCCGCGGCGCCGGCGCGCGTGCACACTTCGGCGAGGCGATCGCGCTTCTCGGCGCGGCCCGCGTGCGCGACGCGGCGCTCGGTGAGCGCCGCCTCGGCGCGCGCGAGGCCGCGCGAGGCCTCGCCGATCCGCAGCGAGAGCCCGTCCAGCTCGCGCTGGAGCTGCGCACGCGCGCCGCGCAGATCGACCAGCTGCGCCGCCAGCGACTGCGACTCCGCGTCGAGCGCCTCGGCCTCGGCGACCAGCTCCGAGCGCTCCGCGACGCGCCCCTCGTGGGCTTCGACCGTGACCTTCACGCGCTCGCGCGCGCGCTCGAGGTCCTTCTCGTGGCTCGCCACGGCGAGCGCCGCCGTGTGGTGTCGGTTGCGCAGGTTGTCGAGCTCGTCCGCGGCGCGCGCCGCCTGGGCCTCGGCGTCCGCGTGCTCGGCGGCGAGCAGCCCGAGCTGGCCCGCGAGCGCGGCCACCTCCTGCTCGAGCTCGCGCAGCTCGCGCGCGCGCGCCAGCAGGCCGGTGCCGCCGCCGCTGCCGCCGCGCAGGACGCCGTCCATGCCGAGCACGTCGCCGGCGGGCGTCACGAAGGTCGCGGGCGGACGCGCGCCCGCGTAGACCTTCGCGACCTCCGCGAGATCGGAGACGAGGTTCACGTCGCCGAGCAGCGCGCGCGCGACGCCCTCGAAGCCGGGACGCACGCGGACGCGGGCGAGCAGTGGCTCGCCGAGCGGCACGAAGCTCGTCGAGAGCGCTTCGTCGGGCCGCTCGATCACGAGCACGGCGCGGCCCGCTTCGGACGCGCGCAGCCGGTCGAGCGCCGAGAGCGCGCCGTCGAGCCCCGTCGCGACCAGCGCCTCCGCGCGCTCCTGGAGCACCGCCTCGACCGCGCGCTCGACGTCGGCGTCGGCCTCGAGCACGTCGCGCACCATGGCGCGCAGGCCGTGCGCGGCGCGCACGCTCTCGGACTGCTCGAGCAGATGGCGCGTGCCCTCGCCGACGTCCTCGGCGCGCTCGAGCACCTCGCGCAGCGACGCCGCGCGCGCGGCGCGGCGATCGTGGTGCTCGCGCGCCTCGCGCAGCTGGTCGCCGAGCCCGCGCAGCCGCGCGACGGAACGCTCGTTCGCGTCGATCGCCTCGCGCAGCGCCGCCATCAGGCGATCGCGCTCGGCGAGCAGGTTGTTGAGCCCCTCCTCCAGCCGGCGCTGCTCGGCGTCGGCGCGGCTCGCCTCGCCCTGCTGCACCTCGATCGCCTCGTCGGCGCTGCGCAGCCGGCGCGCGATCTCGCCGCGCCGCTGCTCGGCGGCCGCGCCGCGGTCCTCGGCGCGCGCGATGCCGGTGAGCGCGTCGACGAGCCTCGGGTTGGCCGTCTCGCGCTCGGCCTCGAGCGCGCGCAGCGCGGCGGACGCCGTCGCGACCTGCGTCTCGAGCGCCGCGAGCGCCTCGCGCTCGGCGGTCACCTGCGCCTCGATCTGCGCCAGCTCCTCGCCGGCCGCCCGTTCCTCGGCGCGCGCGGCGGCGAGCTGCTCGCGCAGCCGCGCCATCTCCTCCTCGCGCGCCGCGCGCGTCTCCGCGAGCGTCGCGCGCTCGCGGTCCTCGTACTCGATGCGGCTCTCGAGCTGCTTGATCTCGGAGCGCAGCCCGAACAGCACCTCGCTCCCCGCGACCACCGCGCGCTCGCGCTCGGCCAGCTCGAGCCGCATGCGTTCGAGGTCGGCCTCGCGCTCGGCGAGCCGATTCTCGGCGGCGGCGAGCTCGTCGCGCTGCGTCGCGAGGCGGCTGCGCGCGGCGGCCGCGTCGCTCTCGAGCGTGCGCCGATCCTCGGCCGCGATCGACAGCTCGAGCAGCTTCAGCCGCTCCTGCAGGCGCTTGAAGCGCGCCGCCTTCTTGGCCTGGCGCTCGAGCGTCGCGATCTGGCGCCGGAGCTCGCCGAGCACGTCGTTCACGCGCAGCAGGTTCTGCTCGGTCGCCGAGAGCTTGCGCTCCGCCTCCTGGCGGCGCGCCTTGTACTTGCCGATGCCGGCCGCCTCTTCGAGCAGCGCGCGGCGCTCCTCGGGCTTCGCCGACACGATGCCCGCGATCTGGCCCTGCTCGACGATGGTGTAGCCGCGCGTGCCGATGCCGGTGTCGCGGAAGAAGTCGAGGACGTCGCGCATGCGGCACGGCGTCTTGTTGATGACGTACTCCGAGGTCCCGTCGCGGAACAGGCGCCGCGCGATCTGGATCTCGGTGAAGCCGGCGTACTCGGCGGGCGCGCGGCCGTCGCTGTTGTCGAAGGTGAGCACCACCTCCGCCATGCCGACCGGCGGGCGCGCCTCCGAGCCCGCGAAGATGACGTCGTCCATCGATTTGCCGCGCAGGTGGCGGGGCGACTGCTCGCCCATCGCCCAGCGCATGGCGTCGACGACGTTCGACTTGCCGCAGCCGTTCGGACCGACGATGCCCGTGATGCCCGGCTGGAACGCCAGCACCGACCGATCGACGAACGACTTGAAGCCCGAGATCTGGAGCGACTTGATGCGCAAGCGCGCCTCGGGACCCGGGACGCCAGATGGAGGGGCTGGCAGCCGGACCGGGCCTTGCAGGGGGATCGTTTTGTGCCGTCCGTCGGGGGGACGACGGGGCGGGAATCGGGGTTGAGCCTTGGTACCACCCCGAACCCCGCCTTGGCAAGGGTTCGTCGCGAACGACGCACCGCCCGGTCAGCCCGTTTCCCGCGTAGCGAGCCTACGGCGAGCGGCGAGCCCCACCAAGTCGGGCTCGATCTGGAGCCGGTAGAGCCGGTGGTACGCGCCGCGCCGCGCGAGCAGCTCGTCGTGGCTGCCGCTCTCGACGATGCGCCCCTTGTGCAGGACGTGAATGCGGTCGACGTCCTGGATCGTCGAGAGCCGGTGCGCGATCACGATGGCGGTGCGCCCCTCGAGCAGCGCGTGGATGCCGCGCTGCACGAGCAGCTCCGTCTCGGGATCGACGCTGCTCGTCGCCTCGTCGAGGATCAGCACGTCGCCGCCGTGCGCGAGCGCGCGCGCGAACGAGAGCAGCTGGCGCTGGCCGCCCGAGAGGTCGCTGCCGCGCTCGCGCAGCACCGTGTCGTAGCCGTGCGGCAGCTTCTCGAGGAAGCGGTGCGCTTCGACGGCGCGCGCGGCGCGCTCGATGTCGTCGCGCGTCACGTCCTCGCGCTCGAGGCCGATGTTCGAGGCGACCGTGCCGCTGAACAGGAACACGTCCTGCAACACCATCGCGATGCGGCGGCGCAGCACCGGCTGCGGGATGTCGCGCAGGTCGACGCCGTCGAGCAGGATGCGGCCGCGCGTCACGTCGTAGAGTCGGTCGAGCAGCTTGATGATCGACGTCTTGCCCGCGCCGGTGGAGCCCACGAGCGCGATGCGCTCGCCGGGCGCGACGCGGAACGAGACGTCCTTCAGGATCCAGTCCTCGCCCTGGTAGGCGAACCAGACGTGCTCGAAGACGACCTCGCCGGTCTTCTTGCGAGGCGGCGCGGCGGGCGCGCGCAGCGCCGCGAGCGCCTCGACGCGGTCCTGGATGGCGGGCTCGGTGTCGAGGAGCTGGAAGATGCGCTCGCTGCTGGCCATGGCCGACTGCATCACGGAGTACTTGGCGGAGAGGTCGCGCAGCGGCAGGAAGAAGCGGCGCATCCAGTCGATGAAGACGTACAGCGTGCCGGCCGTGACCGAGCCCTGCGCGATCAGCAGCGCGCCGTAGCCGACGATCACCGCGGTGGTGAGGCCGTTCGCGATCTCGACCGCCGCGAACAGCGCGGCGTCGTAGTGGATCGACGCGCGCCAGGCGTCGCGGTGCTCGGCGTTCATCGCGTCGAAGTCGCGCTGGTTGCGCGCCTCGCGCGTGAAGAGCTGCACGACCTTCATGCCGGTGACGGTCTCCTGCAGCGTCGCGTTGATGCGCGCGATGCGCACGCGCACCTTGCGGAAGGCGTCGCGGATGCCGCGGCGGAAGCTCACGGCGGCCGCGGCGAGCAGCGGCACGACGAGGAACGAGACGCCCGCGAGGTGCGGCTCGAGCAGGAACAGCACGATCGCGAATCCCACCATCTTCCCGAGATCGGTGACGAGCGCGACGATCCCCGACGAGAACATCTCGGCGATGTTCTCGACGTCGTTGGTGACGCGCGTGACGAGCCGGCCGACGGGATGGCGGTCGAAGAAGCCGAGGTGCAGCCGCTGCAGGTGCGCGAACACGTCGCGGCGCAGGTCGCGCATCGCGGACTGGCCGGTGAGCGACATCAGCACGCCGTTCCAGTACTGGAGCGCCGCGCTCGTCAGCATCGCGAGCAGGTAGAGCGTCGCGAGCCAGGCGAGCGGCGGGATCCCGAACATCGGGTCGAACAGGAACGCGAAGCCGGCCGACTCCGGCGCGGGCGCCGCGCCGAGCACGCGGTCGAGCCCGTTCTTGATGATCCAGGCGGGCGCGAGCTCGAGCACGAAGAGCGGCAGCGTGACGGCGATCGTCGCGAAGACCTGCGCGCGGTACGGCGCGACCCAGCGCCACAGCCGGCGCAGCAGCCGGCCGTCGTACGCCTTGCCGAGCGCCTCCTCCTCCTGGAACGCGGCGCTCACGCGATCTCCTCGCGCGCGAGCTCGTCCTCGAGCTCCTGCTCCTGCGCGAGGCGCGCGTACAGGCCGCCCTGCGCGAGCAGCTCCTCGTGGCGCCCGCGCTCCACGATGCGGCCCTCGTCGAGCACGACGATCTGGTCGGCGCCCTGCACGCTCGCGACGCGGTGCGAGATCACGATCACGGTGCGCTCGCGGAACAGGTCCGCGAGGCTGGCGCGGATCGCGGCCTCGGTCTCGGCGTCGACGCTCGAGAGCGTGTCGTCGAGGATCAAGATGCTCGGCCGGAGCGCGAGCGCGCGCGCCAGCGCGGCGCGCTGGCGCTGGCCGCCCGAGAGCATCACGCCGCGTTCGCCGACCAGCGTCTTCCAGCCCTCGGGCAGGTCCGCGACGTCCTTCGCGAGCTGCGCGCGCGCCGCCGCCTCCTCGACGACGGACGGATCCGTCTCGGGCAGCCCGTAGGCGATGTTGTCGGCGAGCGACATCGAGAACAGGAAGGCGTCCTGCGGGACCATCGCGATCGCGCTGCGCAGCACGCGCAGCGGAATCCGGTTCACGTCGACGCCGTCGAGGAAGAGGCGCCCGTCCGGCACCTCGTACAGGCGCGGCACGAGCGACGCGAGCGTCGTCTTGCCGGAGCCGATCGGCCCGACGACGCCGAGCACGCTGCCGGCCGGCACGTGCAGCGAGACGTCGCGCAGCGCCTCCTCGCGCCCGCTGGCGTAGCGGAACGACAGGCGGCGGAACTCGATCTCGCCGCGCAGCGCCGTCACCGGCAGCACGTCGGGGCGGTCCTGGATCGAGGGCGCGACCGCGAGCACCTCGTCGATGCGCTGCATCGCGGCGCGGCCGCGCTGCAGGATCGCGAACACCCAGCCCATGATGAAGGTCGGGAAGGTCAGCTCGTAGATGAACATCGCGAAGGTGACGAACTGCGCGATCGTCATCCGGCCGTCCTGGATCAGCGTGCCGCCGACCCAGAGCACGATCCACATCGCGAAGGCGGGCAGCAGCATCGTGATCGCGGGCATCGAGGCGTTGACGCGCACCAGGCGGAGCTGCGCGCGGAAGAGCGACTCGTTGGCGAGCGCGAAGCGCCGCTGCATCGCCGGCTCCATCGCGTACGAGCGCACCACCGCGACGCCGGCGATCGATTCCTGGAGCTGGCTCGAGAGGTCCGCGAGCCCTTCCTGCGAGTCGAGGTTGCTGCGGTGCATCGAGCGGCCGAAGGCGCGCGCGATGAACAGGAAGAGCGGGTACGGCAGCAGCACGAGCGGCGTCAGCAGCGCGTTCGAGTGGAACATCGCCGCGATCACGAACAGGTAGAGGACCGGCGTCTGCACCAGCGACAGCACGCCCGGGCCGAGCATCAGCCGCACCGAGCCGAGGTCGTTGACGCAGCGGCTCATCAGGTCGCCGGTGCGCCAGCGCTGGAAGAAGCTCTGCGGCAGGCGCTGGAGGTGCGCGAACAGGTCGTTGCGGATCTCGTACTCGATCTCGCGGGCGATGTTGAAGAGCGACGTGCGCGAGACGTAGCGGAGCCCGCCGCGCAGCAGCGTGAGTCCCGCGAGCCAGCCGCAGCGGCGCAGCACCTCGGGCGTGCCGAGCCCCTGCTCGATCGCCGCGAAGGTCCAGCCGGTGAGCACGGGCACCAGCGCGAAGGTGCCGGCGTAGCCGAGCGTCAGGACGCCGCCGAACGCGTACGCGGCGCGGTTGCGGCGCACGTAGCCGAACAGCCGCGCGAGGCCGCGGCGCGGGTCGCTGCTCGGCGCCTCGGCCGGCGCGGCCGCGGCCGCGCTCACCGGCGGTACCAGCGCGCGAGCCGCTCGCGGTCGACGCCCGCCCGCCACGCCGCGAGCGCGATCGCGTTGCGCAGCCAGGTGCGCAGCACGCCGCGCGCGAGATAGCGGCGCGCCGACGTCTCGACGTCCTGTGCGAGCAGCGCGAGCCGCCCGTGGCGCCGGATCGCGCGCACGAGGTCGAGGTCCTCCGCGATCGGCACGGGCGCGATGCCGCCCTCCGCTTCGAGCACGCGGCGCCGCACGAAGAGCGCCTGGTCGCCGTACGGCAGCCCGCCCCAGCGCGCGCGCAGCCGCGCGCCCCACTCGATCACCGCGAGCGCCGCCGAACGCTCGCGGAAGCGCAAGCCGAAGGCGCCGCCCGCGACGGCCGCTTCGGCGAGCGCGGCGCGCACCGCGGCGCTCCATCCGTTCGGCAGGCGCGTGTCCGCGTGCAGGAACAGCACGATCTCCCCCTCGGTCGCGCGCCAACCCGCTTCGAGCTGGCGTGCGCGACCCGGCTTCGACGACAGGACGCGGGCGCCGGCAGCTCGGGCGCGATCGGCGGTCCGATCGGAGCTGCCACCATCCACGACCACGATCTCGACTGCGTTCCCCGTGACGTTCGCGGCGTCGGGCGCGACGCCGCCGGAGGCTTCGTGCGCGCGGCCGTTCGCGATCCGGATGCTCTCGACGAGCGCTTCGATGCAGGCTGCGATGCGGTCGGCTTCGTCGAGCGCCGGGATCACCACGGCGATGCGCACGTCGCGACGATAGCTTGCTCCCGCGCTGGCTTGCCTCCCCCCTCCCCGTCCCCTACCTAACCCGACGTGTCCCCCGAAGGCTCCGACCCGAAGAACGCGGCGCCGCCGCCCGCCAGCGCGCCGTCGGCGCCGTCCCAACCGTCCGCTCCGTCCGCTCCCTCGTATTCGCGCGCCGGCGTCGACCTCGACCACGACGAGGGCTTCGTCAGCGAGATCGCGCGGATCGCGCGCACCACGTTCCGGCCCGAGGTGCTGTCGGGGATCGGCGGCTTCGCGGGCCTGTTCAAGACGCCCGACCGCTACCGCGACCCGATCCTCGTGGCGAGCGCCGACGGCGTCGGCACCAAGCTGAAGCTGGCCGCCCAGCTCGGGCGCTACGACACGGTCGGCATCGACTGCGTCGCGATGGTCGTCAACGACCTCGTCGTGCAGGGCGCCGAGCCGCTCGTGTTCCTCGACTACGTCGCGATGGGCCGCCTCGACACCAAGGTCGCCGCCGACGCGCTGCGCGGCATCGCCGAGGGCTGCCGGCGCGCGGGCTGCGCGCTGCTCGGCGGCGAGACGGCGACGATGCCCGGCATGTACGAGGAAGGCGAGATCGAGCTGGTCGGCTTCGGCGTCGGCGTGGTCGAGCGCGACAAGGTCGTGGACGGCTCCACGATCAGCGAGGGCGACGTGCTGGTCGGCATCGGCAGCAACGGCGTGCACAGCAACGGCTACTCGCTGGTGCGCCAGGTGCTCGAGCAGGGCGAGCGCGCCGGCTCGGTCGACCTGTGGGCCGAGGTGGACGAGCTGAACGGCTCGCTCGCGAGCGCGCTGCTCGCGCCGACGCGCATCTACGTGAAGCCGGTCCTCAACCTGATCCGCGACTTCCCCATCAAGGGGATCGTGCACGTCACGGGCGGCGGCTTCGACGGCAACGTGCCGCGCGTGCTGCCCAAGGGCGTGCGCGCCCGCATCGACCTCGGCAGCTGGCCGCGCCCGCCCGTGTTCGGCTGGCTGCAGCGCGCGGGCGAGATCGCCGACACCGAGATGTTGCGCGTGTTCAACTGCGGGATCGGCATGGTCCTCGTCGTCCCGCCCGACCACACGGACGACGTGCTCGAGCGGCTCCAAGGGCTCGGCGAGCGCGCGTACCGCATCGGCGCCATCGAACGGCGCCAGCCGGACGACGCGCCGATGCGTTACGTCCGGGCGCGGCCCGCGGAGTAGCGGCCTTGCGCGAGGTCGCGGCGAGCAACGCGCGCGCCCGCCTGCGCGCCCGGCGCTGGGACGTGGTCGTGCTCGGCAGCGCGCTGCCCGGCCTGATCGCGGCGGTGCGGCTCGCGATGGGACGCCTGCGCGTGCTGATCGTCGAGGAGGAGGCCGCGGCGCGGCAGCCCGCCGCCGTGCGCGAGCCGTTCTTCCTCGCCGGCAGCCAGTCGGGCGGCGTGCTCGACGCCTGCCTGCGCGCGCTCGCGCTGCCCCTGATCGACCGCCGGCGCCTCGCCTCCGAGCCGATCGCCTACCAGGTGCTGCTGCCCGAGGCGCGCATCGACGTCGGCTCGCCGGCGCGCACCGCCGAGGAGCTGGTCGCGTGGGGGCTCGCCAAGCCGGAGGTCGCACGCGCGCTGGTGCGCGGCCTCACCGAGGCGGCGGCCGGCGAGCGCGAGGCGCTGCTCGACGCGCCGATCGTGCGCGCGCTGCGGATGGGCAGCGGACTCGGCCGCGGCGCGGCGGCGCCGCGCGCGCCGCGCCACGCGCGCGGACTGCCGCCCGACGTCTCGCAGCCCGCCGCGGAGCTGGTGCCGTGGCTCGAGGCGCAGGTGCGCGCGCTCGTGAACGTCGCGACGCCGGTGGTGCCGCCCGAGGCGCGCGCGCGGCTGCTGGGCGGCGCGCTCGAAGGCGGCGCGGGCTTCGAGTCGGCGGAGGAGACGCTGGTCGGACTGCTGCGCCGCCGCTTCCACGCGCTGCACGGCGAGATCCGGCTGCTGCCCGGCCGCTTCGACCTCGTCGCGGTCGGCGACATGGCCGGCGTCGCGCCCGCGATGAGCGACGAGATCTGGTTCGGGCGCGCGCTGATCCTGAACACGCCGCTCGGGCCGCTCACCGACTGGCTGGCGTCGTCGGGCGGCGCGCCCGACTTCCTGCCCGATCCGCCGCACCTGCGCCGGCGCGCGTGGTCGGCGCTGCGCATGCCGCGCGAGGCGCTGCCCGAAGGCATGGCGCGCCGCCTGGTGCGCGTGCTCGACCCCGCGCAGCCGCTCGACGGCGCCAACCTGCTGCGCATCGCCGTCGCGCCGGAGAAGTCGGGCCGCGACGTGCAGGTCGTCGCGACCTATCTCCTTCCCGAAGGCGACGCGGACGAGGCGGCGCTCGACGCCGCGGTCGCCGAGTCGCTGCTCGAGCTGATGCCGTTCGCGCGCGACCGCGCGCGGCGCGCGACGATCCCGCCGCGCCCGAAGTGGGACGACGAGCTCGCGCTCGAGGATCCCGTCGCGGGCGGAGGCTGGCCGAGCGAGGTGAACCTGCGCGTGCTCTCGAAGCCGCCGGTGTACCGCCTGCCGCGCGAGGAGGTGGGCGTGCTCGGCTTCGAGGGCGACTGCCTGCTCGGCTGGCGCGCCGGCGACGCGGTCCTCGCGGACCTGCCTTGAGCGAGCGGGCGCGATCGCCGCTCGCCCGCCTCACCGGGTACGTCCGCCCGTATCTCCTCGTCCTGCTGCTCGGCCTCGCCTGCACGACGGTGTACTCGGGCGCGCGCATGGGCCGCACCTACCTGCTGAAGCCGCTGCTCGACGACGTGCTGCCGGCGGCGTCGACGCCCGTCGACGGCGCGCGGCCGAGCCTCGCGTGGCCGGGCCTCGCGCGCGTCGTCGCCGCCCTGCCCCGCGTCGTCGCAACGGACTCGGTGGAGCTGACGCTTCCCGGTGTCACGCGCGCGCCGGCGGCCGCCGCGCCTGCGGCCGGCTCCGGCCTCCCGCCCGCCGACCGCTTCTGGGGCCTGCTGCTCGCCGGGCTGCTGATCGTCGCCGTCCTGCCGGTCGCCCACTTCGGACAGAACTACTTCTCGGAGTGGGCGATGGGACGCGTGCTGATCGACCTCCAGCAGAACATGGCGACCCAGCTCCTCGCGCTGCCGCTCGCGCGTCACCAGGACATGCGCCGCGGCGACGCGCTCACGCGCACGCTCAGCGACAGCATGGTCGCGCACGGCGCGCTGCGCGCGCTGCTCGGCGACGTGCTCGAGAGCGGCATCGCGATCGTGGTGAGCGTCGCGACGCTGCTGCTGATCTCGTGGCAGCTCACGCTCGCGACGCTGCTGATCGCGCCGGCGCTGGCGGGCGTCGTGGCGTGGTTCGGCCGGCGCATCCGGCATCGCGCGCGGCGGCGCCAGGAGACCGTGGGCGAGGTCACGCAGCGCCTCGTCGGCATCCTGTCCGGCATCAAGGTGATCAAGGCGTTCCGCGCCGAGCGCGACGAGGAGCGCGCCTTCGCCACCGACAACCGCCGCCTCTTCGAGCGCAGCATGAAGGTCGTGAAGAGCCGGGTGTGGTCGAAGAGCGCGGTCGAGGGGCTCACCAACGTGGCCGGGCTCGCGGTGCTCGGCGTCGGCATGCTGCTCGCGATCGACGGGCGCTTCGGCCTGACGCCCGGCTCGCTGGCGGCGTTCGTGACGGTGATGCTGACGTCGCAGCGCACGGCGCGCGATCTCACCAAGAGCTGGACGCAGATCCAGGACGCGCTGCCCTCGGCCGAGCGCTTCTTCGAGCTGCTCGACGCGCCGCGCGAGCCCGCCGACCCGCCCGACGCCGTGCGCATCGACGGCATCCGAGACGCGATCCGCATCTCCAAGGTGAGCTTCTCGTACGGCCGCGAGCCGGTGCTGCGCGACGTCTCGCTCACGATCCGCGCCGGCGAGGTGGTGGCGCTCGTCGGACGCACCGGCTCGGGCAAGACGACGCTCGCCGACCTCCTGCTGCGCTTCTTCGAGCCGCAGGCGGGCACGATTGAGATCGACGGCGTCGATCTCCGGCACATCGCGCGCGACTCGCTGCTGGCGCAGGTCGCGGTGGTCGCGCAGGAGCCGTTCCTGTTCGCCGGCACGCTGCGCGACAACATCCGCTACGGCCGCCCGGGCGCGAGCGACGCCGAGGTCGAGGCGGCGGCGCGCACCGCGCACGTCGACGAGTTCATCACGTCGCTGCCGCAGGGCTACGACACCGTGATCGGCGACGCGGGCGCCAAGCTCTCGGGCGGCCAGCGCCAGCGCGTCACGATCGCGCGCGCGCTGCTGAAGAACCCCGCCCTGCTGATCTTCGACGAGGCGACCAGCGCGCTCGACGCCCAGAGCGAGCGGCTCGTGCAGCAGGCGATCGACCGCCTGCTCGAGGGCCGCACGGTGCTCGTGATCGCGCACCGGCTCTCCACGGTCCGCCACGCCGACCGCATCGTCGTGCTCGAGCACGGCGCGGTGTCGCAGGTCGGCTCGCACGACGAGCTGATGCAGCAGCCCGGCCTCTACCGCGACCTCGTGCGCATCCAGAGCGGCGGGCCGGGCTGAGCGGCGCTACGCGCGGCGGTGTGCGAGCGCCGCGTCGTAGAGCGCGAGCACCGCGTCGGCCAGCCGCTCGGGCGCGAAGCAGCTCTCGGCGCGCGCGCGCGCGGCGCGGCCCAGCTCCGCGCGCCGCGCCGGATCGGCGAGCAGCGACGCCCACGCGGCGGCGAGCGCCTCGGGCGTCTCGTCCGCGACGAGGCCCGTCGCGCCGTCGGCGACGATCTCGGCGAGCGCGCCGCGCCGCGTGGTGACGGCGGGCAGCCCGCACGCCATCGCCTCGAGCAGCGCGCGGCAGCCTCCGTCGCTGCCCGGCACGAGGAAGGTGAAGACGTCGATCGCGCGCAGCACGCCGGCGTAGTCGTCGCGGCGGTGGCCCGCGAAGACGACGCGGTCCGCGATGCCGAGCGCGCGCGCGGGCGCCTCGGCGAGCTCCGCGCGCCGCGTCCCGCGTCCGACCACGAGCAGCCGCGCGTGCGGCCGCTTCTCGAACAAGCGCTGCGCGGCGGCGAGCAGCAGGTCGAAGCGCCGCTGCGGCTGCACGCGCGCGACGATGCCGACCACCTCGTGCTCGGGCGCGAGCCCGAGCGCGGCGCGCAGCTTCGCGTCCTGCGGCGCGGGCCGGAAGCGCGCGAGGTCGACGGC
>QEVM01000123.1 GCA_003576805.1 Pseudomonadota bacterium
CGCGGTGGAGGCGGTGCCGGTGCCCGAGCCCGGCGCCGCGGGCGCGGGCGCCGCGGCGCTCGGCGCGCTCGCGCGGCTGCGCACGCGCGCCCGTCTCGGAAGCGCGTGATGCGGGCGGCCGGCTAGAAGCCCTCGACGCGGTGGAGGTTCCACCAGAGCAGGCGCGGCAGGTGGCGGCGCATCCAGACCGCGGCGCTCGCGTTGCGATCCGGGAACACCATCAGCTTGCCGCGCTCGAGGTCGCGCTCGATCGCGTCGAGCACGGTCTCGGGCTGGATCGGCGGCAGCTCGGAGAGGATCTTCGGCTGCGACTTCGCCTGGTCGAGCAGCGGCGTCGCGACCGGCGGCGGACACACGCACGCGAAGCGCACGCCGCTCCCGCGGTTCTCGTGCGCGAGCACCTCGGTGAACGCCACCACCGCGAACTTCGAGGCGTTGTACGCGCCGAAGTGCAGCGACGGCATCCAGCCCGCGACCGACGCGAAGTTCACGAGGTCGCCGCGCCGCCGCTCGATCATGCCGGGCAGCACCGCGTAGGTGACGTTCACGGTGCCGCCGTAGTTGATCGCCATGATCCGGTTCACGAGCTTCGCGTCCTGTTCGAGCAGGCGGTCGGTCGGCATGATGGCGGCGGCGTTCATGACGCGGTCGACCGGCCCGAGCTCGGACTCGACGCGCCGCACCGTCTCGGCGACCGCGCGCGCGTCGGTGACGTCCACGGCGTAGGCATGGATGCGCGCGTCGTCGCCGCGCGTCAGGGCGAGGCCGGCCTCGTTCACGTCGAGCGCCGCGACCGCCGCGCCGCCGCTCGCGAGCCGCCGCGCCGCGAGGCGCCCCATGCCGCTCGCCGCGCCGGTCACCAACGCCACCTTGCCGCCGAACGCCATCGCGCATCCTCCTCGTGCCGGCGCGATGTTCGGCGCTCGGTCCCGCGCCGGCAAGCCGTGCTACCCCTCCGCTGGTTCGGAGAGTGCGCACGATGTCGGCTCCCCAGGCTGGTGGCTCCGCAAGCGACGCGATGGCGGCCGCGCTCGCCGCGTTCGTCGCGCGCGAAGAAGGCCTCGCGCCCGAGCGCGTGCGCGCCGCGAACCTGCGCCGCCTCGCCGGCGGCGCGTCGCGCGAGATCTGGTCGGTGGACCTCGCGATCGAGCGCGACGGCCGCGTCGACGCGCTTCCGCTCGTCGTGCGCAAGGATCCGGCGGGCCGCGTCGGCGACGGCGGCGACCGCGGCGTCGAGCGCGGCGTGCTGCGCGCGGCGTTTGCGGGCGGCGTGCCGGTGCCGCGGCCGCGCTGGGGCACGAGCGACGCGTCGGTGCTGGGCGCGCCCTTCTTTCTGATGGATCGCGTGGAGGGGGAGACGCTGCCGCAGCGGCTGCTGCGCGAGGAGCGCTACGCGGCGACGCGCGCCGGCATGGCGGCGGAGCTCGGTGCGATCCTCGCGAAGATCCACGCGCTCGACCTCGCATCGCCCGACCTCGCCGGCGTCGCGCGCCCGCCGGCCGGCGTCGCGCCCGCGCGCGCCGAGCTCGCGAAGACCGCGCAGGCGATCCGCGACCTCGCCGTCGAGCCGCACCCCGTGCTCGAGCTCGCCGAGCGCTGGCTCGCGCAGCGTGCGCCCGAGCCGCCGCGCATCGCGCTCGTGCACGGCGACTACCGCGTCGGCAACGCGATCTTCGACGAGCGCGGCGTGCGCGCGATCCTGGACTGGGAGCTCGTGCACGTGGGCGACCCGATCGAGGACCTCGGCTGGCTGTGCACGCGCGCGTGGCGCTTCGGCTCGCCGCTGCCGGCCGGCGGCGTCGGCACGCGCGAGCAGCTCGCCCTCGCGTACGAGCAGGCGAGCGGCACCAAGGTGGATCGCGAGGCGCTGCGCTTCTGGGAGGCGTTCGGCAGCTTCAAGGTGGCGCTCGTCTTCGTGATGCAGTCGCGCGTGTACCTGGACGGCCGCGTGCGCTCGATCGAGCTGGCGTCGCTCGGGCGGCGCACCGTCGAGGCCGAGGACGCGCTGCTGCGCTTCCTGCGAGGCGAGGAATGAACGACCGCCCGAACGCGACCGAGCTGCTCGCCGCCGTCGAGCGCTTCCTCGAGGAGACGGCCGTGCCCGCCCTCGACGGCCCGGCGAAGTACCACGCGCGCGTCGCCGCGAACGTGGTGCGCATCGTCGCGCGCGAGCTCGCGACCGAGGACGCGCACGGGGCGCGCGAGTGGGAGGGCCTCGCCGCGCTGCTCGGCGACGCGCCGAAGCCGGCCGCGCGCGACGCGCTGCACGCCGCGATCCACGCGCGCAACGAAGAGCTGGTGCGCCGCATCCGCGCCGGCGACGCCGACGCGGGCCCGTGGCGCGACGCGCTGCTCGCGCACCTCTCGCGCGTCGTCGCGGACAAGCTCGACGTCGCGAAGCCACCCCGGGAGAAGCGATGAAGACGCTCCGCACCGAGACGCGCAACGGCGTCCGCCACCTCGTGCTCTGCCGCGCCGCGGAGTACAACACGATCACGCCCGACCTGCGCGACGAGCTGGCCGCCGCGATCGACGCCGCCGACGACGACCGCGACGTGCGCGTGATCCTGCTGCGCGCCGAAGGCCGCGCCTTCTGCGCCGGCTACGGCCTCGACTGGTCCACGGCCGCGGAAGCCGAGCAGGTGACGTACTCGGAAGCGGAGCGGCAACGGGCATCGAGCCGACTTTGGGACTCGGTCGCGGACTACGGAATGATGAGTCGCTTCGTCGCGACGTACATGAAGCTCTGGTACGCGCGCAAGCCGACGATCGCGGCGGTGCAGGGCTGGTGCATCGGCGGCGGCACCGACATGGTGCTGTGCGCGGACTTGATCGTCGCGGCCGACGACGCGAGCTTCGGCTATCCGCCGGCGCGCGTGTGGGGCACGCCGACGACCGCGATGTGGGTCTACCGGATGGGGCTCGAGCAGGCGAAGCGGTATCTGCTGACGGGCGACGAGATCCCCGCGAAGAAGGCCGCGGAGATCGGCCTCGTGCTCGAGACGGTGCCGGCGGCGGAGCTCGCCGCGCACGCCACCGCGCTCGCGGAGCGCATGGCGCGGCTGCCGCTCAGCCAGCTCGTGATGCTGAAGCTGCTCTGCAACCAGACGGTGGAGAACATGGGCTTCGCGTCGAGCCGGCTGCTCGGCACGCTCTTCGACGGCGTCGCGCGCCACACCCAGGAAGGGCTCGACTTCGTGCGCCGCTCGCAGGAGGCCGGCTTCCGCCAAGCGGTGCGCGAGCGCGACGATCCGTTCGGCGACTACGGCTCGCGCAAGCGCTGAGCGCGTCGCGCGCCGCCGCTACTTCTGCAGGATCTTCGCGCCCGCCTGGCGCACCTGCTCCTCGTCGCGCGGCTGCTCGCTCTTCGGCACGGCGCGGCCGCGCTGCACCGCGGGGCGCGCGCCGACGGCGGCGAGCCAGCGCTGGAGGTTCGCGAGCCCGTCGACCGACACGCCGGCCCATTCGGAGATCGAGACCCACGGCCACGTCGCCATGTCGGCGATGCCGTAGTCGCCGGCCAGGTACTCGGCCTCGCCGAGGCGGCGGTCGAGCACCTCGTACAGGCGGCGCGTCTCGTTCTGGTAGCGCGAGATCGCGAACGGGATCTTCTCGGGCGCGTAGCGGAAGAAGACGTTGGCCTGGCCCTGCATCGGGCCGACGCCGCCCATCTGGAACATCAGCCACTGGACCGCGAGGGAGCGCTGCTTCGGATCGGACGGCCAGAACTTCCCGCTCTTCTCGGCGAGGTAGAGCAGGATCGCGCCCGACTCGAAGACGGCGAAGTCGCCGGCGTCGCGGTCGACGATCGCGGGGATGCGACCGTTCGGGTTGATGCGCAGGAAGGATTCCTGCTTCTGCTCCAGCTTGTCGAGGCGGAGCGACTTCACCTCGTACGGGATGCCCATCTCCTCGAGCGCGATCGAGGCCTTCCAGCCGTTCGGCGTCGCGGCCGTGTAGAGGTCGATCACCGGGGCTCGTCCTTTCTTTGGAAGGCGACGTCGGGCTCGTTCGCCGCGGCGTAGCCGGTGGTGAGGAAGTCGTCGTAGCGGCGGTCGTCGAGCAGGTGACGCTTGAAGAACGCCGTCACGTAGAGATTGGCGATGCGGCGCGCGTCGGCGATCGGGAACGCGCCGGCGCCGCAGGTCTCGAAGTAGCCGGGCACGAGGCGCGCGATGCCCGACTCGCTCACGCCGAAGTCGGAGAGCGCCTGCGCGATGTCGCAGGCGTTGGCGAAGTGCAGGTGCTCGGCGCCCACGATCTCGGCGCGGTAGACCGCGCTCGCGCCGATCAGCGCCCACGGGCGCGTCACGTTGTCGTCGACGGGCGTCGTGCTGTCCTCGCTGCCGACGAGGAGCAGCGTCGGCACCGCGATGCCGGCCAGCTCGGCGTCGTCGAAGAAGCGGCTCGCGGGCGCGATCGGCGCGATCGCGCGCACGCGGCGGTCGGGCGGGATCGCGTCGCCGAGCGACGCGTCCTCGATGCCGCTCGCCATCGCGAGCGCCGTGTAGCCGCCGAACGAGTGGCCCGCGACGCCGATCTGCCGCTCGTTGATGCGCGCGTAGAGCGGGTCGGCGGGATCGCGGCTGCGCGCGGTCAGCAGGTCGATCAGGAACGAGACGTCGAGCGGCCGGTTGCGCGCCGACACCTCGAACGGGTCGGGCCCGCTCGTGCCGATGCACTCGTTCACCGAGTTGCCCGTGTGGTTGGGCGCGACCACGAAGAAGCCGTGGCTCGCGAGCATCTCCATGAGCGGCGTCGACTGGAAGCTGACGCCGCAGTTGCCGTGCGAGAAGACCACCAGCGGCAGCCCGACGAAGCCGGTGACGGGCGCGTCCTCGATCGACACCGGCGAGGTGAGCCCGAGCCCGAAGAACTGGAAGTCGTAGAAGGTGGGATCGCCCTCGGCGGTTTCCTCGGCCGGGTACCACATCTCGACGCGCAGCGTGCGGCCGTCGCGGGCCGCGTCGGTGGCCTCGAAGACGGTGTGTCCGACGGCGAAGGGGCCGAGGTCGGTCGGCGCCGCGTAGCGCAGGCGACCGGCTTCGGTGTCGGCGCCCACGAGGAGGGCGGCGGCGAGCAGGGCGATTCGGAGCGGGGAGGGTGAGCGCATCGGGGGATCTCCAAGACGGCAGCGGCGGTTGCGTTCAGGCGCGCGAGGGCGTCATCGGACCGAGCGCGTCGCGGCGCGCGGGCGGGCGCAGCGACGTCATGCGGCGCCAGGTGAAGAGCCGCTCGACCCAGTAGATCGCCCGGATCCCGAACGCCAGCACGGCGCGCTTGGACCGCGACCAGCCGAGCGCGTCGCCCATCCGGCGCATCACGGCCAGGCTGACGTCGCGATAGGTGCGGACCTCGACCAGCGCGTAGTGGCGCAGCAGGGCGCGGATGCGCGCGCCGTGGCCGCGCGCCGCCATCCGCAGCAGCTCCTCGTGGCAGTACGCGAGGTGGTTCTCCTCGTCGGCCGCGATGGTGCGGATCGCCTTGCCGAGCTCGGGGTCGTCGGCGAAGAGCTTGCGCTGGAGCTCGACCTCCTCGGCCGCGCGCTGCTCGGTCACGCGGCTGTGCGCGAGGTACGCGAGCAGCTCCTCGTCGCCGAGCGGGCGCTCGTCGTACAGCCGCGCGTGCGCGAGGCCGATGCCCTCGCGTTCGAGGCGGATGCAGTAGTCGGCGTCCTCCGGCACGGCGACCGGCTCGAGGCCGCGCTTGCGCAGCAGCGACAGGAAGATCCTGCCGTGCTTGTCCTCGTCCGCCCCGTGTCGCGCGATGCGCGCCGCCAGCTCGCGGTCGGCGGTGAGCGCCGCGATGCGCGCGTTCTCCCAGCCGCCCTGCGACTCGCCCTTGGCGGCGATGCTGCAGAAGAGGCGGAAGGTCTCGTCGTTCGAGCGGATCTCGTCGTAGATGGCGCGTGCGGACAAGGCCATGCGGTCGCAGCTCCTCCTCGCGGTCCGCGGAGAGTATCCGCATCGCGAGCGCGCGACATCCTCAGCGGCGCGGCCGGCGTCTCCTCCGCGCCAGGACGGCGAGCCCGGCACTCACCAGCAGCCACGTGCCGGGCTCCGGCACGACGCGCAGCTGCGTGATCTGCACCGCCCAGTTCTCGGGACCCGCGACCCACTCCTGGAACGTCCAGAACACGGCGGGATCTTCGGGATCGACGACCGTGGCGCTGTAGTCGCCGAAGCGACCGTCCGCGAGCGTCCACGCGGCGACGCCTTCTTGGAGGAGGAGCAGCTCGCCGAAGCGCGTCGCGCCCTCGATCCGCTCGCCCAGCACCGCGTAGCTGCTCGCGTAGCGGCTCTCGCCCGAGCCGGTGAAGCCGATCACGATCTGGTCGAGCTCGTTCACCGCGATCGAGGGGAAGATCAGGTCGAGCGCCGCGTCGCCGACGATTCCCGTCTGCAGCACGATGTCGGTCGCCGCGTCGATCTCGAGCCAGCGGATCGCCGCGCGGCCGGTCTCGGGGTGTGCGACCGACTGCACCGCCCACACCGAGCCGCCGCGCTCCACCACGTTGCCGAAGCGCGTGTCGAAGCGCGGATCGAGCCGCTGCTCGGTGCCGGGCTGCACGGCGCCGGGCGGAATGCCGATCGGGTCCACGGCGATCGCGCCCTGCGCGCCCAACGACGGCGCGTCGATCGGGCCGTCGACGCGCGAGACCTGCACGACGCCGAGGAACGCCGCCGCGCCGGCATAGAGCTTCGCGGGCGGAGCGCCTCCGTCGAGATCCACGGCCGGGTACGGGTTGAAGCCGGTCGTCTGCAGCGACACCGCCTCGAACAGCGTCGCGCGTGCGATCGAGGGGACCGAAGCGACGAGATCGGCCTTGGGCAGCACGAGCACGTCGTTCGCGATCGGAAGCCCGCTGCTCTGCCCGATCGGGAACATCGCGGCGCCGACGTAGACGCCCTCCGAATCGAGCCCGAGCATCGGGAAGTCGGCCCACAGCGTGTTCGGGCCGTGGGAGTCGATCGCGAAGCCGGTCCACGCGCCGGCGGGATCGCCGGACTCCGACACCGCGACGAGCAGGCTGTTCGCCTCGCGCGGCGTGTCGAGCGCCACCGCGAAGTAACGGTCGACCTCGGGGTCGTAGAGGATGCGCGGATCGAAGGTGTCGAAGCGGTTCACGCCGGCGTCGCGCCAGAAGCCGTCGAGCGTCTTGGTCACGAGCGGCGCGCCCGTCTCCTTGTCGTACACGGCGAAGCCGGAGTTCAGCATCTCGACCACGTGATCGCGTCCGACCGCGCCCATCGTGTCGGGCGGGATGGTGAAGCCTCCGCTCGCGGTCTCGAAGGTCTGCCCGGTGAAGCTCAGACCGGGCTGGAGGGCGAGCGCTCGTGCCGCGGGCGCCCACAGGCAGAGCAGGAGCGCCATCGCGGCGGCGTGCCCGGCGTTCGCGGATCGTGTGCTCGGCTGCATGCGCGCTCCGGCCCGATCGTCCGGGCCGGCCGGACGTCGGCGTGCATCCCCTTGCAGGGGAAGTCGCCGAAAGCCCGGCTCCGTGGCAGGGCGCGGCCGGACGCGCCTACGCGAAGCGGTGCAGCTCGCGCCGCGCGATCACCATCTTGTGGACTTCGTCCGGGCCGTCGGCGAGGCGCAGCGCGCGCGAGTGGCGCCAGAACGCGGCGACCGGGGTGTCGTCGGAGACGCCGAGCGCGCCGAGGCACTGGATCGCGCGGTCGAGCACGTTCATCACCATGTTGGGCGCCACCACCTTGATCATCGAGATCTCCTGGCGCGCCACCTTCTTGCCGTAGGTGTCCATCTTCCAGGCGGCGTACATCGTGAGCAGGCGCGCCTGGTCGATCTCCATGCGCGAGGTCGCGATCCAGTCCTGCACGAACTGCTTTTCGCCGAGCGTGGAGCCGAACGCCTTCCGCGTGTTGGCGTGACGGCACATGATCTCGAACGCCCGCTCCGCGACGCCGATCGCGCGCATGCAGTGGTGGATGCGGCCCGGGCCGAGCCGCGCCTGCGCGATCAAGAAGCCGGCGCCCTCGGGCCCGAGCCGGTTCGCGACTGGCACGCGGCAGTTCTCGTAGTACACCTCGGCGTGTCCGCCGCCGCCGACGTGCCCCATCACCGAGACGGCGCGCGCGAGGCGGAAGCCGGGCGTGTCGGTCGGCACGATCAGCATCGTCGCGCGCTCGTGCATCGGCGCGTCGGGGTCGTTCACCGCCATCACGATCGCGAACGCCGCGCCGTACGCGCCCGACGTGAACCACTTGTGGCCGTCGATCACGTACTCGTCGCCGTCGCGCCGCACGCGCGTGCGCAGCCCGGTCGGGTCGGCGCCCGAGACCTCGGGCTCCGTCATCGAGAAGCACGAGCGGATCTCGCCCTCGAGCAGCGGCACCAGCCACTTCTTCTTCTGCTCGGCGCTGCCGAACTCGGCGAGGATCTCGGCGTTGCCGGTGTCGGGCGCCTGGCAGTTGAAGGCGCGCGCGCCGTACGCGCTGCGCCCCATCAGCTCGCAGAGCGGCGCGTAGTCGAGGTTCGAGAGGCCCGCGCCGTACTCGGGGTCGGGCAGGAAGAGGTTCCACAGCCCGAGCGCCTTCGCCTTGCCGCGGATCTCCTTCATCAGCGGCGCCTCGGCGTGCGGGTCGGGAGACGCCTCCGTCCAGTCGTGGATCGCCTTCTCGTTCGGGAGCACGTACTCGTGCATGAAGCGGTCGACCTGCTCCATCACGGCCTTGCACTTGTCGGAGGGCTCGAAGTTCATGGGGTTCGTCTCCTGCGTTCAGGGCTGGATCTGGATCTTGACGGCGCCGCCGCGACGGTCGTCGGCGGCCGCGAAGGCGCGCGCGACGTCGCCGAGCGCGAAGCGCTGCGTGACGAGCGGGGCCAGCGCGTCGCGCGCGCCGTCGATCACGTCGAGCGCGGCGGCGAAGTCGGCGCGCGCGCCGGGCGCGGCGCCGTAGCAGTACGACCAGGCGAGCGTCAGCTCCTTCAGCAGCAGCGCGGTCGGATCGAGCGCCGGTGCGCCGAGGAAGAGGCCGACCACCGACACGACGCCGCCCGGCCGCGCCGCCGCCGCCGCCGCGCGCAGCGTGTCGGCCTGCCCGCCGACCGTCTCGACGACAAGGTCGATCGGCGCCTCGCGCCCGATCGCGTCGAGCGCGAGCGGCGCCGTCTCCGCCTCGCCGAGCACGCGCGCCGCGCCGAGCTGCTTCGCGCGCGCGGCTTGGTGCGGGTGACGCGCGCTGATCCACACCTCGCCCGCGCCGAGGTGGCGCGCCGCGACGAGCGCGAGCAGCCCGACCGAGCCCGCGCCGAGCACCAGCACGCGCTGGCCGCCGCGCAGTCCGCCGCGTCCGAGCGCGTGCACGACGACGGCCATCGGCTCCGCGAGCGCGGCGAGCGAGGCGTCGAGGCCGCGCGGCACCGGGTGCGCGCGCGCGGCCGGCACGGCGACGTACTCGGCGAGGCCGCCCGGCAGGTGCAGGCCGTGCAGCTTCGCGTCGCGGCAGATCGAGTAGAGGCCCGCCGCGCACGACGCGCAGCCGCCGCAGCCGCGCATCGGCTCGATCGCGACGCGCGCGCCGACCGCGAGCCCGGCGACGCCGTCGCCGAGCGCGTCCACGCGGCCCGCCGCCTCGTGGCCGGGGATCGTGCCGGGCGCGAAGTAGCCGGCGTGGAAGAGGTGCAGATCGCTGCCGCAGATGCCGCACGACTCGACCGCGACGCGCACCTCGCCGGGACCGGGCTCGGGCACCGGCACGCGGCGGACCTCGATCTGGTCGCGACCCGCGACGGCGGCGGCGAGCATCTCCGGCGGCATGGCTCGGGGAGACTACTGATTGGGGCGGCGCGTCGCCTGCGCCGCACGCGCCTCAACCGGCCCGCGCGGAGGCCGAAAGAGGAGCGTGGGATACGAGCTCGGACTCGTCGCGACCGTCGCGATCAGCGGCTGGATCGCGCTCGACCTGCTGACGTCGACGGGCTGGCAGCGGCGCACGCTGTCCGTCGCGTGCATGGCCGCGACGGTGGGCTTGTGGGCCGCGGGCGACCTGCTGCTCGCCGCGTCGGACGACGCGGCGTCGCGGCGCTTCGCGCTGCGCGTCAACTACCTCGGGATCTGCGCGCTGCCGCTCGCGTTGTTCGCGGTCGCCGCGCAGGCGGCGCGGCCCGCGTGGTGGGGGCGCGGCAGGCAGATCCTGGCGGGCGCGGCGGTCGTGCCGCTCGTCGCGTACTCGTGCCTGTTCTGGAGCAGCGCCGATTGGTTCGTGGACTACGACGCGCAGCCCGTGCGGCGCGGTCCGATCTTCTACGCGTTCATGCTGCACGGCTGGGCCCTCGTCACCGTGAGCTGGGTGTACTTCGCGCGCACCGCGCGGCGGCTGCGGCGCGCGAGCCCGCTGCGCATGCTCGCGCTCGCCGCCGGCACGCTCGCGCCGCTCGCCGCGAACTTCTTCCACATCCTGGTGATGCCGGCGCTGCCGGACCTGACCCCCGTCGCGCTCGGCTTCGGCGCGCTGTGCATCCGCTTCGCGGTGATCGACTCGGGACTCGCGCTGTACCTGCCGCTGGCCCGCTCCGACGTCCTCGAGCAGGTGCAGGTCGGCATTCTCGTCGCGGACCTCGAAGGCCGCGTCGTCGACGCCAACCGGGCGGCGCGCGAGCTGACGCGCGTCGCGCAGCCGATCGGACGCTCGCTGCCCGAGCTCGTCGCGAAGGCGCGCGCGCGGCGGGACGTCTTCGTCGAGTGCACCACGGTGCCGCTCCACAGCGCGGTCGCCGAGGTGGGAGCGGCCGCGCTGCTCGAGGACCGCACGAACGCGCGCCACGCCGAGCAGCGGCTCCAGCTCGCCGCGCGGCTCGAGGCGCTCGGCTTCCTCACCGCCGGCATCGCACACGAGGTGAACAACCCGCTCGCCTTCATCCGCGCGAACCTCTCGCAGCTCGAGAAGCTCGCGCACGAGCTCGACGCGTCGGCCGCGGCGGCGCCGCTGCCGGCCGGCCTGCGCGTGCTGGCGGCGGAGGCGGGCGAGCTCGTCGAAGAGACACAGGAAGGCGTCGAACGCATCGCCGCGCTGGTGCTGCGGCTCAAGTCGTTCGCGCGCGGCGAGACGGCCGAGGCGCAGCGCGGGCCGGTCGACCTCGGCCGCGTCGCCGACACCGCGATCGCGATGGCGTCGGTGGGGCTGCCCGCCGGCGCGATCCACCGCATCGCGCGCGAGACGCCGCCGGTGCGCGCGGTCGAGGGCGAGCTGGTCCAGATCGCGCTCAACCTGCTGGTGAACGCGGTGCAGGCGAGCGGCGACCCCGTCGACATCGAGGTCGAGGTCGGGCCCGAGGACGGCGGCGCGTCGCTGCGCGTGCGCGATCGCGGCACCGGCATCGCGCCCGAGATCCGGCCGCACCTCTTCGACCCCTTCTTCACGACCAAGCCGCCGGGCACCGGCACGGGCCTCGGCCTCTCGCTCTCGTACGACCTCGCGCGCCGCAGCGGCGGGCGCCTCGAGGCCGCCAACCGCGAGGGCGGCGGCGCCGAGTTCGTGCTGTGGCTGCCCTGCGAGGCCGCGGAAGGCACGCGCGCGAGCGGCTAGATTGCCGCCATGGCGCGCATCATCCTGATCCGACACGGCGAGAGCCTCGCCAACGCCGAGCAGCGCTTCACGCACGGACCGCACGAGCCGCTCTCGCGGCGCGGCCGCGAGGACGCGGTCGCGCGCGCGCGGCAGGTCGCCAAGCGCTTCGACCCGGTCGCGCTCTACGCGAGCCCGTACGTGCGTGCGCTCGAGACCGCGCGCCTGATCGGCTCGGTGCTCGGCCTCGAGCCGTCGGTCGTCGAGGCGCTGCGCGAGCAGGAGTTCGGCGAGCTGCGCGGCCGCTCCTACGAGGCGGTGCGCGACGACCCGGCCTGGCACAGCGATCGCTGGCGCTACCGGCCGCCCGGCGGCGAGACGCTCGAGGAGGTGTTCCAGCGCGCGGGCCCCGCGCTCGACGCGATCGCCGAGCGCCACCTCGGCGCCGAGGTGATCGTGGTCTCGCACGGCGGGACGATGGCGGCGCTGCACGCGTGGATCTCGACGCGCACCTGCGGCGGCGACCCGCTGCTCAGCGCCAACGCGGCGGGCTGGATCTGCCATCGACGCACGACGGTGTACGAAGGGCCGTTCCCGCTCGAGGAGCCGTAGGCCGCTTCGCGCTGCGCCGCAATCCTCAGCGCACGGCGCGCGGGCGGTCGCGGCGGATCGCGTCGAGCGCGGCGGCGACGTCGCCGTGCGCGGCGTCGAGCGCGGCGAGGGCGGTGTCGGCGTCGCAGCGGCCGAGCTCCTGCAGCAGCGCGAGCGCGCGCCGCCACAGCTTGCGCGAGCCGGGCCGCAGGTGCGTCATGCGATTGCCCTCGACGCGGCCGAGCCGGACCATCACCGCCGTCGAGAGCGCGTGCAGCACCATCTTGGTCGCGACGCCCGCCTTCATGCGCGTCGAGCCCGCGATCACCTCGCTGCCGGTGCGCGGCGCGATCGCGATCTCGGCGGCGCGCGCGAGCGGCGCGTCGGGATCGCAGGTGACGGCGATGCGGCGCGCGCCGGCCTGCTGCGCGGCGTCGAGCGCCGCGAGCGCGTACGGGGTGCGCCCGCTCGCGGAGATCGCGACGACCGCGTCCCGCGCGCACAGCGCGCGCGCGCGCAGCGCGGCGCGCGCGCTCTCGGCGTCGTCCTCGGCGCCTTCGCGCGCGCGCAAGAGCGCGCCCGGTCCGCCCGCGATCAGCGCCTCCACGCGCTCGGGCGCGTAGCCGAACGTCGGCGGGATCTCCGCCGCGTCGAGGCAGCCGAGCCGCCCGCTGGTGCCCGCGCCGACGTAGAGCCAGCGCCCGCCGCCCGCGAGCACCGCGACGAGCGCGTCCACGGCGCGCTCGATCTCCGGCAGCACGTCGCCGACGGCGCGCGCAGCGTGCAGGTCCTCTTCGTGGATCGCCTGCAAGATCGCGAGCGTGCTGCGGCGATCGAGGTCCGCCGTCGCGGCCAGCGGCGACTCGGTGGGCGGCGCATCCGCTTCGGCGCCGCCGAGCGATGCCGAGCCGGGCATCCGCGTGCCTTCGCCGCCCAGGATCTTCGCCAAGCTCGCGCGCCTCCTGACTGGAAGTGCCTCATCGGCCGGCCGCCGTCGCGCCGAAAGCGGCCGGCGCCGGCTGCGCCGCGCGGCGTGCGAGCAATCCGGTCACCCCGAAGATCGCGACGAGCTCGGCCGCGCTCATCGCGACGAACGGCACGTCCGCGTACGGCAGGCCGAAGGCGATCACCTGCGTGACGGCTGCGAGCAGCGCCATCGCGATCCCCGCGCCCGGGTGCAGCGCGACGAGCAGCGCCAGCGCGACGAGCACCGCGTGATAGTAGCCGGTGAGCGCGGTCGCGAGCGGAACCGTAGCCGTCGCGAGCGCCGCCGCGGACCAGTCGCCGAGCCGGGGCAGCGCGCGCGCGTAGAGCAGCGCCCAGAGCGCCGCGACCGCGACGACGAGCCACGCGCGCTCGGCGCGCCGCGCGCGCTGCGCCTGCTTCCACACCGCGTTCGGCTCCGCGGCCGCCGGCTGCTCGAGGCGCCGCGCGCTGCGCGCGGGCTCGAACGCCGCGAGCGGCAGCGCGCCGACGTGGTTGAAGAGCGGCGTCGCCAGCAGCTTGCGGCTGTTCGCGGCGAAGCCGCTCCAGGCCCCGGCGCCGCCGCGCCACGTCGCGAGCGGCACGAGCACCGCCACTGCGAGCGCGGCGCCGAGCGCGAACGGCGCCAGCGAACGCAGCGGCGCGAGCGAG
>QEVM01000124.1 GCA_003576805.1 Pseudomonadota bacterium
ACGCGTCGCTGCGCGGCGTCGCGTGCGTCGCGCTCGTGGACGACGTCGTCACGACGGGCGCGACGCTCGCCGAGTGCGCGCGCGTGCTGCGGCGTGCGGGCGCGCGGCGCGTCGTCGCGCTGTGCGCGGCGCGGACGCTGTAGCGGACGCCGCTACTGCGCGCTGCGCGGCGGCGGCGTCTCCGGGTGGTCCCCGCCCTTGCGCCGCTCGAGCGCCTCGACGAGCGCGGCGCGCAGCCGGTCGGGATCGACCGGCTTCTTGAAGATCACGCCCTCGAGCCCCTCGAGCCGGCTGCGCTTGATGATGTGGTCCTTGTCGTAGTGGAACGCGGTCATCATCAGGATCGGCAGGTCGGGCCAGCGCTCGCGCACGGTCGTGAACAGCTCGTAGCCGTCCATGTTCGGCATCACGACGTCCGTCAGCACGACGTCGAACTGTCCTTCCTGGATGCGCGCGAGCGCCTCGGCGCCGTCGGCGGCGCCCTCGACGCGACAGCCCTCGGCCTCGAGCAGCTCGCAGAGCGTGCGGCGGATGCCGCCGTCGTCGTCGACGACGAGCACGCGAACGCCCTGGAGGCGCGTGTCGCGCTCGCGGCGCCGCGCGTTGCGGTCGCTGAGATCCACCATGCGCCGCGACGGCCCGACGTACTCGACGGTCTCGTACTTCTCGCCCGCGGCCATCTCGCCGAGCCGCTCGACCGCGTCGGTGATGCGCGCGACCTCGCGCCGGATCGCGTCGAGGCGCTCGGTCTCGACCGACGAGTCGCGCTCACCGGCGAGCCGCTCGATGTCGCGCTGGAGCAGCGCGGCCTGGTTCACGATCACCGCGAGCGGGTTGCGGATCTCGTGCGAGAGGCCGACCGCCACCTCACCGCAGGTCACGAGCTGATCCTTGCGCAGGATGTCGCGCAAGTCCTTGGCGAAGCCGATCGTGCCGTCCTCGCGGCCGTGCTCGTCGTAGAGGATCGTCCCCGAGATCGCGACCGGGATCTGCTCGCCCGACTTCGACACGAAGGTCGTGCGAAACGTCTCGCAGATGCCGCGCCCGCCGTACTTGGCGCTGCGCATCGCGTTCGTGACGCGCTTGGCCTCTTCGAGGTCGGGATAGAAGCGTCCGACGAAGCCGCCGAGCACCTCCTCGGGCTTGTAGCCGAGGACGTCCTTCGCGCCGTCGTTGTAGTAGACGACGACGCCCTTGCGGTCGGTCGCGACCACGATGTCCGACGAACGCGCGATCAGTTGTTCGAGGCGTTCTCGGGTCAGCGGCATGGAGACCTTCGGAGGAGCTACTCGTGCCCCTGCGTGGCGAGCCAGCGCTCGGCGTCGATCGCGGCCATGCAGCCGGTGCCGGCGGCGGTGACCGCTTGGCGGTACGTGGGATCGGTGGCGTCGCCGCACGCGAAGACGCCTTCGATCGAGGTGCGCGACGAGCCCGGCTCGACCTTGATGTAGCCGACGGGATCGAGCGCGAGCTGCCCGGCGACGAGCTCGGTGTTGGGCTTGTGCCCGATCGCGACGAACAGCGCCTCGACCGCCAGCTCCGTCGTCTCGCCGGTCTGGAGGTTCTTGACGCGCAGGCCGGTGACGAAGTCGTCGCCGACGACCTCTTCGATCTCGGAGTGCCACAGGAAGCGGATCTTCTCGTGCCGCGCCGCGCGCTCGGCCATGATCTTCGACGCGCGCAGCTCGCCGCGCCGGTGGATCACCGTCACCTGCGGCGCGAAGCGCGTGAGGAAGAGCGCCTCCTCCATCGCGGTGTCGCCGCCGCCGACCACCGCCATCGCCTTGCCCTTGTAGAGCGCGCCGTCGCAGGTGGCGCAGGCCGAGACGCCGCGGTTCATGAGCCGTTGCTCCGACTCGATTCCGAGCCACTTCGCCGACGCGCCCATCGCGAGGATCACGCTGTCGGCGGTGAACGCGCGCTCCGACGTCTCGACGCGGAACGGGCGCTGCGAGAGGTCGACGCGCGTCGCGTCCTCCTGGAACACGCGCGCGCCGAAGCGCTCGGCCTGGCGCTGGAAACGCTCCATCAGCTCCGGGCCCGAGATGGCCTCGGGGAAGCCGGGGTAGTTCTCGACGTCGGTCGTCAGCATGAGCTGGCCGCCCGCCATCAGGCCCGCGACGACGACCGGCTCGAACTCCGCGCGCCCCGCGTAGAGCGCCGCCGTCCAGCCGGCGGGACCGCTGCCGACGATCAGCAGGCGCACGTGCTCGGCGGCGGCCGGCGCGCTCGCGGACTCCACGCCGAGCAGCGCGTCGAGCTCACCGGCGCGGTCGAGGTCGGCGAGGTCGTCGAAGCCTCCGACGTGCCGATCGCCGATCCAGATCTGCGGCACGGTCCTGCGGCCGCTCTTCCGGATCATCTCGTCGCGCCGCGCCGGCTCTTCCTCGATGTCGATCTCGGTCCAGGTCTGCCCCTTGCTCGCGAGCAGCCGCTTGGCCATCTCGCAGTACGGGCACGACTGCTTCGAGTAGATCGTGATCGCGGGCATCGGACCGGTCTCCGGCGGGTTGCGGGCCGCAGCGTAGCGCCCGCAGGCAGCGAATTCGCGCCGTCCGGAGCTTCAGAGCGGTTCGGTGATGGGCAGGTCTTCCCAGAGGAGCTGCAGGAAGGTCCCGATGAAGAGCGACAGGAAGGTCATCAGCAGGACCGCCGTCGGGTAGACGTAGAAGGGCTCGATGCCCATGATGCGCGGCAGCTCGCCCACGAAGGGCGGCATCGCCTCGCGCAGCTGTGCGAGCGTCAGCGCGCCGTTCTCGCTCCAGGTGCGGACGACCATGAAGCCGCCGAGCAGGCTCGTGACCGTGAGGCCGAGCGCCTCCGCCTGCAAGACGCCGAGCAGGAAGATCCGCCGCGCGCGCGAGAACGCCTCGCGCGGATCGCGGATGCGGCTCTTCACCTCGACGTACAGGTAGAGCAGCGTCGTCGTGCCCATGAGCGCCGCCATGACCCCAAGGGGGAACCAGGGTCGCCGCGCCAAGTCCCAGACCTCGTCGATCAGGAAGACCGGCAGGTACCCGACGATGATGCCGGCGCCGATGCGCGGAACGGCGGAGTGGAAGAACGCGAGGTCCTTCTGCCAGAGGAAGCGCACGATCAGGTACCAGAGCACCGCGCCGAGCACGCCCATCATGGTGAGCGAAGCCGCGACGTCGAACACGAGCGGCGCTCGCTCGTAGGCGAGCGCGGCGCCGGCGAAGGGCGCGACCAGCGCCGCGATCGCGATGCCGTACGCGCCGCTCGAATGCCAGGACAGCACGCCCGCGACGTTCGCGCGGCCGCGCTGCAGGTTCTCCTCCTGCCGGATCAGCGCCGCCGCGCGCGGCACGTCGTACTGCCGCAAGAAGAACGCGCCGAGCGCCTGGAGGATGCGCAGGCAGTCGCGGCTGCCGCTCCGGCGCAGGAACGGCGAGAGGTGCGCCGGGCGGCGCAGGCGTCCCGCCGGATCGACGCTCGTGACCGCGAGCACCTCCTCCTCGCGGCTCGCGAACGGAGAGTCCTCGCTGTCGAAGCACTCGTTCGCGGCATCGAGGCAGGTGTCCTCGAGCCAGCGGTGGAACGAGCGTTCGGCGAGCGCGAGGACGAGCGGCGCCGCCTCGTCGTCGCTGCCCGACGCGAGCGCTTCGAGCAGCGCTCGCTCCGTGAGGCCGCTCGTGTCGCGGCGCGCGCCCTTCGCGCCGGCGGCGAGCCACGCTTCGAGCCGCTCGCGCCCGACGCGGTCGCGTACGAGCGCCCACGACGCGCGCCAGACGAGCTTGCGCAGGTGGAAGCGCGTGTAGCGGGTCTCGGGATGCGCCTCGAGCTGCTTCTCGCGGACGAATCGAGCCAGCGCGCGCGCCAGCACCACGACGTCGGCGTGCACGCGCACGCTGGCCGCGCCGGCGAGCCGCCCCTCGCGATCGAGCTGGTCGAGCACGTTCTCGACGTAACGCGGCGCGGCGGCGACGAGCCGGCGCATCAGCTCCTGCGCGTCACGCCGCGTCACGCCTGCGCCGAGCCGGCGCGGATCCGACCACAGGTCCTCGAGCTGGAGATGCAGCTCGGCGGGGTCGTGGCTCTCGAGATGGAACGAGAAGGTCTCGGGAAACAGCGGCTCGAAGCCGTCGTCCACCGCGCGCTCGAAGCGGATCTCGCGCGCGTGGAAGGCCCAGGTCAGCCGGACGCGGACGCCGGCCCGCTCGATCGCGAGCAGCACCGGCGGGACCGCGCGCGCCGCCGGCGTCACGGCGGGCGCCGGCGCGGCGCTGCCGGCCGCGGCCGCGATCTCAGAGGACGGGCTGGCCAGGGTTCTCGCCCGTCTGGTAGTAGGCTTCGACGCGCGCGGCGAGCGCGCGCACGCGCGCGGGCAGCTCTTCGGGCAGCGGCCAGCGCGAGTTGGCGATGCGCATGCGCTCGAGCAGCAGCCGTGCGTCGGGATAGCCTTCGCGCACGAGCGCGTCGTCGACGGCGAGCCAGTACTCGAGCGCCGTCTGCGTGCGCGAGATGCGCTCGGCCAGCTCCGCCATGCCCGGCGAGTCGACGCTGCCGCGCTTCACCTGTGCGGCGCACTCGGCGAGCTCGTGCTGCGCCTTCTCGAGCCGCGGGCGCAGCGCGCCGCCTTCGGACTGGATGTCGTTCAGCAGCTCTTCGAAGCGGCGCCGCAGCGGCTCGTGCGAGATCTCGCGCAGCAGCAGCACGCGCCCGATCGGCTGCTCGTCCTGGCCGATCGTGCGCACCGCGAGCCGCAGGCGCAGCGAGACGTCGCCCTGCGTCAGCTCCAGCTCCTCGTAGGCGGTGTCGTCGCTCTCGCGCAGGCGCGCGGTGGTTTCACGCAGCTCGCCGAGCCCTTCGCCGGCGAGCACCTCTTCGATCGCCTGTCCGCGCGGATCGCCGCGCAGCCCGAGGTACGCGCGGGCGGGCCGGTTCGCCGCGCGCACGACGCCGGCGCGGTCCACCACCAGCGCGCCCATCGGGATCTCGTCGATCGCGGCGGCCAGGAAGCGGTTCGCCTGCTGCACGTCCTCGAGCAGGCGCTCGTTGGTGAGCAGCAGCCGGTGCAGCTCCACCGCGCGGTGCACGAGCTGCTTCAGGTCGTCGGGCTCCCATGGCTTGGTGACGTACGCGTAGACGTGTCCCTCGTTGATCGCGCGCACCATCGCGTCGCCATCGGCGTAGCCGGTGAGGATGATGCGGGTGGTGGTGGGATGGCGCTCGCAGACCTGCGCGAGGAACTCGACGCCCGTCATCTCGGGCATGCGCTGGTCGGTGATCACCGCCGCGATCGGCGCCTGTGCGCCGAGCACCGCGAGCGCGTCGCGCGCGCTCGTCGCCGTCAGCACCTCGTACTCGTCCTCGAAGGTGAAGGTCATCGTCTCGAGGATGGCTTCCTCGTCGTCGACGATGAGAATGCGGGCTCGTTCGCTCATGTGTCCGTCACCGCGCTGGCCGGTCGTGCAACGTCGCGGGCGCGCTGGCGACGGGGCAGGCTACCACCAGACGAAGCGGCGCTCCTTCTTCTTCCGATCCACGTCCTGGCGGATCTTGCGCCGGCGCTCCGCGAGACGCTCGGGAAGCCGCGACTTCGCGATCTGCGTCCAGGGCCTCTGCTCGGCGCCCGAGCGGAACTTCACGAACTGCCGGTAGCCCCAGAGCTCCTGCCGAAACTCGTCCTCGAGGATCTTGATCATGATCGCGTCGTCGAGGAAGCCGAGCCCCGGGATCTGGTCCGGGATGAGGTCGTGCGGATTCGCGAAGTAGGCGAGCGCGCCGAGCACCTCGCCGCGCGGCGCCTTCGGCAGGTCGTAGTCCTCGTCCTGCAGCATGTTCAGCAGATCTTCCAGGACCCGGACGGCTTCGCGCACGAAGTGCGGCGTCTTGCGCGTCTTGCGCACGCGCTCGATCAGCGCCTGGACGGAGCCGACGATCTCCTTCTCCTCGAGCTCGGCGGCGTGCTTGCGCGCGTTGCGGAAGATCTTGCGGAAGTACGCGACGTCGTCTTCCTCGAGGGCGAACTTGATCGTGATGTTTTGAGCCATTGGGCCCTCCGTGCCCACCGCCGAGGCGAGCGGCGGCGACTCTATCAGTACCGCGCGTGCTCGATCAAGCGAGCCGGCGAGCCGGCCCACTCGCCTTGCCAGCGTTCGAGCACGACCTCTCCGGGGCTCTTCCCCCGCTCGAGGAGGTCGTCGAGCGGATCGAGCAGAGCGGCTTCCGCGGCGGCTCCCTGTCGGCGCAGCCCTTCGCGCGCGATGCGCGCGAGCGCGCGCGCGACGGGCAGGATCGGTCCGCGCGGCGAGCTCGCGCCGAGTCCACGCCGCGCGACGTCGAGCTGCAGCGCGTCGCGTGCGTCGCCGTCCACCGGCAACAGCGCGGACGCGGCTTCGCGCGCGCCGGCGTCGTACAGCACGCCCTTCCACAGCGCGGGAGCGGCCTCGAGAAGCGGCAGCGGCACGGCGTCGGCGCAGCGGACTTCGAGGATCCGCTTCACGCGGACTTCTGGAAAGAGCGTGGTCAGGTGCCGGTCCCAATCCGCGAGCGTGGCGCGTTCGCCCTCGTGTCCGTCGCGCCAGAAGCGCCGGAACGTCGTGCCGTTCATCGGGCGGTACGCGCCGTCGCGGACGAGGAAGAACATCGGGACGTCGAGCGCCCACTCGGCGTAGCGCGCGTAGCCCATGGCGTCGTCGAACGCGAAAGGCAGCATCCCGCAGCGATCCGGATCGGTGTGGCGCCAGATCCACGCGCGCCGCGACACGAAGCCGCTCGGCCGTCCCATCGTCAGGCTCGAGTTGGCGAAGCACGCGGTCACGAGCGGCGTCACCGCCAGCGCGGTGCGCATCATCGACACCATGTCGCGCTCGTCGCTCCAATCGAAGCTGACCTGCAGCGAAGCCGTCGCGTGCATCATGTCGAGCGCGAGCTCGCCGCGCGTCGGCAGGTACTGACGCATGATGCGGTAGCGCTCGCGCGGGATCTGCGTGAGCTCCTTGGTCGGATGGAAGGGATGCGCGCCGAGGCCGAGCAGGACGATCCCGCTCGCGTCCGCGATGCCGCGCAGCGTCGCGACGTGCGCGCGGATCTCGGCGATCGCGTCGAGCAGGCTCGCGTGCGGCTGGCCGTTCTGCTCGACCTGTCCGCCCGGCTCGAGCGACACGCTGGTGGGACCGTCGAGCCCGAGGACGCGCCCGTCCTCGGTGATCGCCTCGAAGCCCGGCTGCTGCGCGACGCGGCGCAGGAACGACTCGATGCCCGCCGGCCCGTCGTACGGGACCGGCTCCAGCGTGCCTGCGCGCAGCGCGAGCTTCTCGTGCTCGATGCCGACGCGGAAACGCTCGCGCGGCTTCTCGCCGGCGCGGAAGTAGGCGACGAGATCGTCGAGCGATTCGACCGGGCGCTCGAGCTCGGCCGACGCGCGTTTGTCGAGTGTCACGCGGCGCGCCTCATGGAGTGGCGGCTTCTTCGAGGAACTGCTCGAGGAAGTCGCCGAGGGCGCGGCGGATATCGGGTTCGGCATCCCAGGGGAAGGTCCGGCACGGCCCCTCGGTCTTTCCCGAGCGGAACGGGCCGACGAAGGTCACGTCGCCGCGCGACTTCACCGTGACGATTCCGGCGAAGCGCCCGCGCCGCACCTCGAACTCGACGGCGCGCACGTGCTTGTCGTCGAGGCGGACCGGGAGCACCTCGACACGGAGATGCGGAGCGCCCGCGGCGGCGCTCGCAGCGTGGAACGAACCGAGCAGCTCGCCGACGAGCGCGTGGAGCGACTCGCAGCGCTTGCGCGCCTCCGCGAGCGGCGCCTGGTGCGCCGCTTCGCGCTCGCCGAGCGCGCGGCCGACGGCGGCCATGCGTGCGTGGAGATCGGCGGTAGGGGCGGCGCCGTCTTGCATGCCGGGATCGTGGCACAGGAGGGCAGGGGCCGGTAGCGCCGCTGCGAGGCCGGACGCCGCGCTACATCGCCTCGTCGGTGCCGACGATCGGCGCGGGCCCGAGCTGCGCGAGGCGGCGATCGCGCACCGACTTGAACGCCGCCCACTGCGACTTCGGGATGCGCTCGATGTTCGCCGCCATGCGAACGCGCAGCGGATCGACGTACTCGCCGTCCTTCGTCACGCGGAAGCAGACGTGCGGGCCGGTGGAGAGTCCGCTCGATCCGACGAAGCCGATCACCTGCTTCTGGCGCACCGGCTGGCCCACCTTCAGCCCGTTCGCGAAGCGCGAGAGATGCGCGTAGTACGACTCGTAGCCGCTGGCGTGCTTGACCTTCACGATGCGGCCGTAGCCGCGCATCCAGCCGGCGTAGCTGACGACGCCGTTCGCGACGGACCACACCGGCGTGCCCAGCGGCGCTGCGTAGTCGATGCCCGGGTGCGGACGCGTGCGGCGCAGGATGGGATGGAAGCGCGCAGGCGAGAACGACGAGGTGATGCGGCTGAAGTTGAGCGGCGCCGCGAGAAACCGGCCCTGCACGGAGGTGCCGTCCGGGCGGTAGTAGCCGCCGTGGCCGGGCTCGGTCTCGAAGTAGATCGCGGCCATCTCGCCGCCTCCGCCGTGATACTGCGCGGCCAGGATGCGGCCGGGACCCAGGTTGCGTTCGCGACCCTTGCTCTGCGCCGCGAAGGTGCGTTCGTACAGGATGCGGAACTGGTCGCCCGCCTGGACGCCGCGCGAGAAGTCGAGGTCCCAGGCGAAGATGCCGGCGAAGTCCTGCGCGAGGCGCTGGTTGGCTTCGCCGACGCGATCCTCGATCGCGTCGGTCAGGCTGGTCTGCACCACCCCTGTGACCTTGCGCTGCTCCCGGCGGACGTCGGCCTCTTCGCGCCAGGCGCGCCACGACTTGCCGATCCGCTCCAGCCAGTAGTGCTCGCTCTTCGAGGCGCTGAACTGGAAGGAGGTGAGGCCGCCCCGCGGATTCAGCGTGAGGCGATAGGTCTGGCCCGCGCGCGCGCGGCGGAAATCGAACTTGGGCTTCATCTGGCGCTGGATCAGCGTGGCCGTCGCGGCCGCCACGCCGTGCTTGGCCAGCGACTTGCCGAGCGTCTCGCCCTTCTCGAGCTTGCCCTCGACGACGATGTCGCGCGGAGCGGAGAGCGCGGCGAGCAGCGCGGGCGGCATGCTGGCGACGCTGCTGGGAGCGCCCTCGCGCAACGCCGGCGAGATGGCGGCGAGCGTCGAAGCGGTCGCGGCGAGTACGCCTCCGGAGAGCGGTGCCGCGGCGCCCGTCGCCCCGGCGGGCGCAGCACCGAGCAAGTACGCGGCAACGAGCGCCGACCCGCAGGCGACGCTCGCGATCATCCGGATGGCGCGATGCTGTACCGCGGAGCCGGTGCGCTCCAGAGGTCGATCAGCAACGCTCAAGTGGCCCCCTCCTGCCCCCCAAGCGGCGGGCGCTACGGTTAGCGCATCGGCAAAGCCACGATCCATCTGTAAGTGACGATTCGTAATTGGTTCCTCGGGCCGGCGCCGCGCGTGCGGAGGATGTGCACATTTCGCGATCCGACCGGGCCGCCAGAGGCTTCTCCAGTCTTCGCAATCTCGGGGTTCTGGCAGTTCTTGCGTGCAGTGTGGCGTTGCCGGCGGGCTGCGCGGGCAGATTACGGGCAGATGACCGCACCCGTTCGGAGGCGGGTCTCGGAGGCGCCGCCGCGACCCTTCTGGCCGAGGCGATCCGCGTCCGGACGGTGAACCCGCCCGGCGACGAGCTGCCGCTGGCGGAGCTGCTCGTGGACTTCGCCCGCGAGGCCGGCCTCGAAGCGCAGGTCGTTCCGACCCCGGCGGGCAAGTCCAAGGTCGGGCGGGCGGCGGCCTGGGCCCGCCTCGCCGGGCGCGGCCGCGACCGGCCGGTCGTCCTGCTCTCCCATCTGGACGTGGTGCCGGCGGATCCCGGCGGCTGGGCCGTGGATCCGTTCCAAGGGCTCGTGGCCGGCGGCTACGTGATGGGCCGCGGCGCGCTCGACGCCAAGGGCCTCGCCATCACCCACCTCCTGGCGCTCACCGAGCTCGCGCGCCGCGACGCGTCGTTGACGCGCGACGTAATCTTCCTCGCCGTCCCGGACGAGGAGACCGGCGGGCGCGACGGCGCGGGCTTCCTCGTTCGCAAGCGCCGCGACCTGATCGGCGACGCCGAGTTCCTGCTCGCCGAGGGCGGCGGCATCCTCGCCGCCGACACGGGGTCCGCCAACGTGTGGGGCGTCGCCGTGGCGGAGAAGGCGCCCTGCTGGACCCGCCTCACCGCGAAGGGAACCAGCGGGCACGCCTCGACGGGCGGCCTGCACGGACCCGTTCCGCGTCTGGTGTCGGCGCTCGAGCGCGTGCGCCGGCTCCAGACCGAGGTGCGCGTCGTGCCGGACGTGGAGCGCATGTTCGCCGCGCTCGCGCCGCTCGGCGAGCCGGAGGACCGCGCCGGACTCGCGACGCTCGGCGCCGCACTCGAGACCGATCCGGCCTTCCGGCGCCGCTTCCTCGCCGACGAGGCGCGCGCCGCGCTCGTGCGCACGACGATCGCGATCACCGTGCTGCGCGCCGGCACGTCGCCGAACGTGGTGCCCGAGGAGGCGCGCGCCGAGCTCGACGTGCGGCTCCTGCCGGGCGATCGCTGCGACGACTTCCTCGAAGGGCTGCGAGAGGTGATCGCAGACCCGAGCATCCGCATCGAACCGATCCTGGCGTTCGAGAGCAAGAGCTCGCCCGCCGACACCGCGCTGTTTCGTGCGATCCGCGCGGTCGCGCGCGACATCGATCCCGGCGCACTGGTCGTGCCGCGCGTGATCGCGGGCTTCACCGACGCCCACTACTTCCGCGAGCTCGGCGTCGTGTCGTACGGCTTCGTGCCGCGCTGGCTGCCGCCGAGCGAGACGCGCGGCGTCCACGGCGTGAACGAGCGGGTGTCGGTCGACAATCTCGAACGCGGCGTCGAAGCGACGATTCGCATCCTCGAGGAGCTCGGTCGCTGAGCCTGTCGCCGCCAGGCGGCGCCGCCCCGGCGTCCCGACCAGCCCGATTTCCCGCGATCCCGCGTCGGTAAGGAACAGGTATGCCGCCGGTAAAGGCGCGCGACGCCCTGCCGCGTAGGTTCGTCTCGCCTCGGATCGAGCCGATCCCAGCGCGCCCTGCAGGGAGACCCGTCATGAATCGCGACGCGAACGCGTCCAGTGTCGCCACCGCACGCTTCCACCGTTCCCGCGCCTTCCATCGCCTTCTCGTCGGGGCGGCGCTCGCTCTGCTCGCGCTCCATGGCGGGGCCGCGCACGCGCGGACGTACAGCGTTCCGTGCGACGACGCCGCGCTGCTCGGCGTCCTCGGCACGGTCGAGACGAACGGCGAGGAAGACGTGCTCTGGCTCGCGGAGTCCTGCACCTACACGCTCGACTTCCCCTGGATCGTCGACGCCGACGGCGGCTTCCCGGAAGGCTTCCCGGTCACGGTCCACGGCCGCAATGCGACGATCAGCGGGAGCGACGAGCACCCGGTGTTCGTCGTGAATCCCACCGCCGTGCTGTTCCTGAACGGCGTCACGGTGAAGGAGGGCGCGAGCGACGGCGACGGCGGCGCGATCCAGAACCTCGGCGCCCTCACGCTGACGGACAGCGCCGTGTCCGACAGCCGCGCCAGCCGGGGCGGCGGGATCTACAACTTCGTGAACGGCCGGCTCACGCTCGTCCGCAGCGTCGTCTCGGGCAACGCGACGACCTCCTACGGCGGCGGCATCCACAACCGCGGCCGCTTGACGCTGATCGACAGCACCGTCTCCGGCAACTCGGTGACGAACGGCGACGGCAACGGCGGCGGCATCTACAGCGCCGGCGCGAGCGCCCGGGCGACGCTGACCAACAGCACCATCTCGGGAAACGCGAGCCGCTTCGGCGCGGGCGTCTTCAACGACGAAGCGGTCATGGTGATCAGCCACGCCACGATCACGGACAACACGGCCACCGGCGGCGGCAACGGCTCCGGGATCTATCACCGCAACTACTTCGGCGGCGGCAGCCTGAAGCTCGGCAACAGCATCGTCGCGAACGGCGCCGCGGAGTTCGGGGGCGCGTCCGAGTGCGTTCGCGACCCCAACCTGCCCTCCGTCGCGATCACGCCCTCCGGCGGCAACCTCGTCGAGGACGGCTCGTGCGAGGTCGCCGGCGCGCTGTCCGGAGATCCGCTGCTCGGGCCGGCGACCGGCGTCCCCGCGCATCGCCCGCTGCTCCCCGGAAGCCCGGCGGTCGACGCCGGCGCCAACGCGCGTTGCGCCGGCACGGACCAGCGCGGTGCGCCGCGCCCGGTGGACGGCGACCGCGAAGGCACGGCCGTCTGCGACCTCGGCGCGTACGAGCTGCCCTGAAGCGCCACGCCCCTCGCGTCCCGGCGCGCCCGACACCTCTTCGTTTCACAGGAGATCCGCCATGCGCACTGCGCACGTTCCGTCTGGTTCGATGCTTCGACGCCTCTCGCTCGCGACGCTGCTCGCGGGGATCGCGCTCGCCCCGAGCGCGGACGGCGAAATCTTCAACGTCCCGTGCGACGCCTCCGCGCTCTCGAGCGCGATCGCCGCCGTCAACGGCAACGGCGAGGAGGACTTCGTCTGGCTCGCGCCCGCGTGCGCCTACGTGTTGTCCTCGACGTGGGTCGTCGAGGCGGACGCCGGTCACCCGCTGCGACTCTACGGCCGGCGGGCGACGCTCAGCGGAAACGGCCAGCGCAGCGTCCTCGTCGTGAGCTCCGGCGCCACCGTCCACGCGAGCGGCCTCACCATCACCGCGGGCAAGTCGGAAGCCAGCGGCGGCGGGATCGCGAATCACGGCACGCTGGCGCTGACGGAGAGCACGGTGTCGGGGAGCGAGGCGCTGGACAATGGCGGCGGGATCCAGAATCTCGGCACGCTGCGCCTCGCGCGCAGCGCGGTCTCCGGCAACTCCGCGGGCCTCGGCGGCGGCGGAATCGACAACGCCCAAGGCCGGTTGGCGCTGGCCGAGAGCACCGTCTCCGGCAACACCGCCCCGTTCGGCGCCGGCATCCGCAACGCGCGCAGCGCGTCGATCTCCAACAGCACGGTCTTCGACAATCACGGCTTCCTGGCGGGCGGCCTGCTCACCGAGAGCGCCAGCACGACGACACTCGGAAACGTCACGATCGCGGGCAACGAAGCCAGCGGAAACGGCGGCGGCGGCGGCATCCGCAACGAGGGCGCGCTCGCGATCGACAACAGCGTCGTCGCCGACAGCTCCGGCGCCGACTGCTCCAACCTCGGCGCGATCACGGCTTCCGGCGGCAATCTGGTCGAGGACGGCTCGTGCGCGATCGCCGGGGCGCTCTCCGGCGATCCGGCGTTCTTCGCCGTCACGGCGAAGTCGAAGTCGGTGCCGCTGCTGCCCGGCAGTCAGGCGATCGACGCGGGCAGCAACACGAGCTGCCCCGGCGTCGACCAGCACGGCTCGCGCCGGCCGCGCGACGGCGGCTCCGACGGGAGCGTCGTGTGCGACCTCGGCGCGCACGAGTCCGCCTGCGGGCTGCTCGGCATCGAGCCGTTCCTCGTGCTGCCGCTCGCGCGGCGGCTCCTGCGCGCGCGGCGCGGCTGATCCGGCGGAGCGGTCGCGCGTGGCGGGCGCGCGGCCCGCGGCCGGGAGCCCGACTCTGGAGTCGGGCTCCTAGGGAACCTCTGAACAACCGGCATCGCAGCGGCCGGAGGCAGAGGGATTGAGCGGTTGACGGAGCGGTGCTTCGCCCATTCGGGGCGTTTTCGGTC
>QEVM01000125.1 GCA_003576805.1 Pseudomonadota bacterium
GGCGCGCCGCGCGAGCGTCTCGCGCACGAACGCGTCGCCGCGGTCGAGCCCGAGCCGGCGCGCCTCGCGCGCGAGCAGCGCCTCGTCGCGCGCGCTCCGCTCGAAGGCGCGCACCGCGCGCGCGTCGTCGCCGAAGCCGTTCGCGCGCGCCGCAGCGGCCGCCGCGGCCGGCGCGAGCGCGATCGGCTCGGGCGCTGCGAAGCGCCGCTCCGCCGCGAACAGCGCGGCGCCGAGCAGGACGCAGTGCAGCAGGTGCCGGGCCGGATGCATCGCGCCTATGATGCCACGCCATGCACGCCGCTTCGCCTCCGACGCCCGCCGCGCGGCTGCGCGCGCTGCTCGCGCGGCCCGGCATCCGCCCGATGCCGTGCTGCTTCGACGCGCTCTCGGCGCGGCTCGTCGAGCGCGCCGGCTTCGAGCTCACCTTCATGAGCGGCTTCGCGGTGTCCGCCGCGCGCATCGCCGAGCCGGACACGGGCCTCATCTCGTACGGCGAGATGGTCCAGCAGGGCCGCGACATCACGAGCGCCGTCGCGATCCCCGTGATCGGCGACGCCGACACCGGCTACGGCAACGCGCTGAACGCCAAGCGCACCGTGCGCGGCTATGCGCGCGCCGGCTTCGCGTGCGCGATGATCGAGGACCAGCTCGCGCCCAAGCGCTGCGGCCACACCCGCGGCAAGGCGGTCGTCTCGCGCGCCGAGGCGATCGCGCGCATCCGCGCCGCCATCGACGCGCGCGCCGAGGTGCAGGCGGAGGGCGGCGACGTGCTCGTGATGGCGCGCACCGACGCGCGCGCCACGCACGATCTCGACGAGGCGATCGCGCGCGGCCGCGCCTTCGCGGAGCTCGGCGCCGACGTCGTCTTCGTCGAGGCGCCGCGCGACGAGGCGGACCTCGCGCGCGTCGGGCGCGAGATCGACGCGCCGCTGATGGCGAACCTCGTCGAGGACGGCGACACGCCCTGGCTCCCGCCGGACCGCCTCGCCGCGCTCGGCTTCAAGATCGCCGCCTACCCGCTCACGCTGCTCGGCGCGTCGGTGCGCGCGATGCGCGACGCGCTCGCGTCGCTCGCCGAAGGCCGCCAGGCCGAGCGCCGCGTCTCGTTCGCCGAGCTGCGCGAGATCGCCGGCTTCGACGCGTACGACGCGCAGTCGCGCCGCTACGAGCACGAAGAGCGCTGAGCGCGCCTGCGCACCGAGCGCGACGCGGCGCGGTACGCTCGCGCCATGTTCGCCACCCAGCCGAGCCGCACCGCCGAGGCGACCGCCTTCCAGCGCGCCACCGAGCGCCTGCGTCCGCCGCGCGAGCGCGTGCTCGACGATCCGTGGGCCGAGCACTTCCTCCGGCCCGGCGAGCGGGCCGCACTCGCCGCCTACCGCGCGAGCCGCCTCGTGAAGCGCGCCGACGAGATCCTGGGCTTGACTCCGTTCGTCGTGCTGCGGCACCGCTACATCGACGACCGCCTGCGCGAGGCGCTCGCGGCCGGCGCGCGTCAGGTCGTGCTGCTCGGCGCCGGCTACGACTCGCGCGCGTTCCGCTTCGCCGACCTGCTCGCCGGGCGCCCCGTCTTCGAGGTGGACCATCCCGCGACGCAGCAGCGCAAGCAGCGCATCCTGCGCGGCCTCGCGCGCGCGGCGCCGCTGCCGGCCGTCGACGTCCGCCGCGTCGCCGTCGACTTCGAGCGCGACTCGCTCGAGGAGCGGCTCGCGGCGGCCGGCCTCGCGCGGCGCCGCACCTTCTTCGCGTGGGAGGGCGTCTCGATGTACCTGACGCGCGACGCGGTGAAGGAGACGCTCGCGTCGCTGCGCCGCCTCGCGCCGCGCGGCAGCCGGCTCGCCTTCGACGCCTGGTTCCTGCTCGACGACCCCGACCTGCGCTCCACCTGGCACCGCTTCTCGGCCAATCTCCTGTCCCTGCTCGGCGAGCCCGTCACGTTCTCGCTCCATCCCGAGGACGCGGGCGACTTCCTCGCGCGCGAGGGCTTCGCGCTGCGCGACGTCGCGCGCGCCGCCGACCTCGAGCGCCGCTATCCCGTGCGCGGGCGCCGCCGCCACGTGTATCCCGCCTGCTATCTGGTGTCGGCGGAGATCGCCTGAGCGCCGCCGCGCCTGCGGGCGCGGCCCCCCCTCTGCACCGTGCCGGACCCGATCTGCGCGCGCGCTGCGCACGCCGCGCCGCTGCGGTGATCGCGATCACGCGCGGCTCCCGCCCGCCCGCCGAACCGGACAAGGACGCCGTGCGCGACACGCGCCGGCGTGCGGGCGGGAGGATGCGCCGTTCGGATCGCACGGCTCACGACGATCGCGTCGCTCGTCGTCCTGCTCGCGCAGGGCGCTGCGGCCGACGTGCCGCAGCCGAAGTTCCCGGAGTCGCGGTACCGCGTCGCCATCCCGAACGAGCCGTGCGACGTCGTGCTGACGCCCGCCGACGCGAACGCGATGCTGCGCGTGCGCTTCGCCGACATGAACAAGCGCGTGTTCTGCTTCGAGCCCGGCGACTACCGCGCCGCCGGCCGCCTCCAGCTCGGCGTCGGCGGGCGCATGGGCGCGCCGAAGGTCCTGCGCTTCCACGGCGATCCCGGCGTGCACGCGCTGCACCGCGGCGAGCGCGCGATCTTCGAGGGCTTCTTCATCACCGGCAACTGGTGGGTGATCCAGGGGCTGACGATCCAGCCGCGGCTCGCGGAGGACAACTGGTTCGTGACGATCCAGGGCGGCCGCCACAACGTGCTCGACCGCAACGTGATCGACGGCGTCGAGCACCCCAACACCGGCAACAACGTCGGCGTGATGATCCGCGGCTACGGCGGCAATCCGGCCACGGACAACAGCGTGCAGGCCAACGTGATCCGCAACGGCGACCAGACCGGCAACGCCGACGACTACTTCGGCGTGTTGATCCAGGCGGGCCTGATGGCCGGCGAGGACAACGACCGCAACCGCATCGTCGACAACGAGATCTACGACTGGGGCGACGCCATCGCGATCGGAGGCACCACCGCCGACTGCAGCGAGCCGGGCCGCCAGCACGGCACGATCATCGACGGCAACGACGTCTACGTCACCGCCGCCAAGCGCGTCGACTGCGCGACCGGCGCGCGCACGCCCGACGGCCAGTGCACCTGCGCCGAGAACGGGATCGACGTGAAGTCGAATCCCGGACCCGATCCGGCGCAGTGGACGCGCATCACGAACAACCGGGCCTGGGGATTCCGCCCGACGCAGAACGTCGTGCAGTGCGGCGGCTCGGGCGCGATCGGACAGGCGATCGCGGCGGGCAGCATGTGCGCGGGGCACGTGCTGGTCGCCCGCAACACCATCACGGACTCGACGATCGGCGTGCTCGCGGTCGGCCCGCGTTGGGTGATCGCCGGCAACCTGCTCGCCGACATCCGCCTCGCCAAGCCGACCGACGCGAACGGTTCGATCGCGATCTTCCCGTCGCCGTACGCGCGCGACGTCGACATCCAGTTCAACACCGTGGTCGGCGCGGACAACGCCTACGACGATCAGTCGCCCGACACCGACACGCGCTGCAACGTGGTGGTGGACGACGCGGCGCGCATGGGCGGCGGCGGCTTCCGCGGCGCCAACCACGCGACCGAGCACAACTTCCTGTATCACGCGCCGCCCGCGAACATCGTGGGCGCCACCAACGAGGTGTTTCCCGCCGCGGCCGACAGCGCCAACGACGAGCTGTGCTTCTGGCGCCGGCGCTGGACGGGGCCCGAGGCGGTGTGCGTCCCGTGGGCCGCCACGACGGCCGCGAGCACGCACGCGCCCGCGGTCGCGAGCTGCAACCCCGAGCTCACCGAGCCGTTCGGGATGGCGCCGCTCTCGTTCGTGCCCGAGCCCGCGGGCGCGCTCGCGGGAGCGGCGGCGCTCGCCGCGCTCGGCGCGCTCGCGCGCCGCCGCCGCTAGAGCGCCAGCCGCACCTCGACCACGCCCTCGCCGGGCAGGAAGCGGCTCGTGAAGCCGAGCGCGTGCGCGAGCGCGAGCATGTCGCGGTTGTCGGGCAGCACCTGCCCGAACACTTCCTTCGCGCCGCGCGCGCGGCAGTAGCGCAGCAGCTTCTCCATCAGCGCCGTACCGAGCCCGCGTCCCTTCTGGTCGGAGCGCACCAGCAGCGCGAACTCCGCGCGCACGCAGTCCGGGTCGAAGATCCCGCGTACGACGCCGAAGGTCTCGGCCGCGGCGCCCTCGCCCACCACCGCGACGAAGGCCATCTCGCGGTCGTAGTCGATCTGCGTGTAGCGGGCCATCTGCGAGTGCTGCACCTCGCGCACCATGTTGAAGAGGCGGAAGCGCACGTCCTCGGGCGAGAGCTTGTGGAACATCGCCAGGTGCGCGGGCTCGTCCTCGGGGCGGATCGGGCGCAGCAGCACGCGGGCGCCGTCGCGCAGCGCGACGACCTCCTCGAGCTCGCGCGGATACGGGCGGATCGCGAGGCGGTCGGGCGTGCGGCCGGCGCGCGCGGCCGGCGGCGGCGCGACGCGCATGCGCGCGTCGAGCGCGACCGCGCCGGCCGCGTCGGCGACGAGCGGGTTCACGTCGAGCTCGACCACCTCGGGGACGTCGGCGAGGAGCTGCGCGATCTGCACCAGCACGCGGCACACCGCGACCTCGTCCACGGCGGGCCGGCCGCGGTGGCCGGCGAGCAGCTTGCCGACGCGCGTGCGCGACACGATCTCGCGCGCCAGCGGCGCGTTGAGCGGCGGCAGCCCGACGGCGCGGTCCGCGATGCGCTCGACGTCGGTGCCGCCGTGGCCGAACAGCACGAAGGGCCCGAACACGGGATCGCAGCCGGCGCCGGCGATCAGCTCGCGCGCGCCGGGATGGCGCGCCATCGGCTGCACGGTGAAGCCGGTGAGGCGCGCGTCCGGCGCGAGCCGCCGCACGCGCGCCTGCATCTCGTGCGCCGCTCGCACCACGGCCTCCGGCGTCGCGAGGTCGAGCGCGACGCCGCCCACGTCCGATTTGTGGGTCACGTCGGGCGAGAGGATCTTGAGCGCCACCGGCCCGCCGAGGCGCTTCGCGAGCGCGGCCGCCTCGTCCGCGTCGCGCGCGATGTGCGTCTCGACGACCGGCACGCCGAACGCCGCGAGCACCTCCTTCGCCTCGGGCTCGGTCAGCAGCTCGCGTCCGTCCGCGAGCGCGCGCGCGACCACGCTCCGCGCGGCGCCGATCTCGGGCACCTGCTCCGGCGCCGACGCCGGCGTCTCCATCAGCAGCTCCTGCGTGCGGCGGTGCGCGAGCATCCGCGCGAGTGCGGCGATCGCGTCCTCGGGCGTGTCGTAGGTCGCGAGGCCGGCCTCGTGCAGGATGCGGCGCGCGGCCTCCACCGTGTGGCGGCCCGGCCAGCTCGTCAGCACGCGGCCCTGCGACTTCGACTCGCGCACGACGGCCGCGACCGCGCGCGCCGCGTCGGCGGTCGGCGCGAGCGCCGTCGGCGCGTGGATCACGAGCACCACGTCGATGCCGCGGTCGGCGAGCAGCGCGCGCAGCGCCGCCTGATAGCGCTCGCCCGGCGCGTCGCCGACGATGTCGACGGGATTCCCGCGCGACCACGCCGGCGGCAGCGCCGCGTCGAGCGCCGCGAGCGTCTCGTCCGAGAGCGCCGCGAGCTGCGCGCCGCACGCGACGAGGCGGTCCACCGCGAGCACGCCGAGACCGCCGCCGTTGGTGAGGATCGCGACGCGGTCGCCGCGCACGGGCCGCGTGCGCACCAGCGTCTCGGCGGCGTCGAAGAGCTCGTCGATGCGGTCCACGCGCACCACGCCGGCGCGGCGCAGCGCGGCGTCGCACACGTCGTCGGCGCCGGCGAGCGCCTGGGTGTGCGTGCGCGCGGCGCGCGCACCCGCCTCCACGCGGCCGGCCTTGATCGCGATCACGGGCTTGTTGCGCGCCGCCGCGCGCGCCGCGGACAGGAACTTGCGCGCCGGGTTCGACGCGCGCTCGCTCGGGCCGAGCCCGCGCCCGGCCACCGACTCGAGGTAGAGCAGGATCGCGCGCGTCGACGCGTCGGTGGCGAGGTAGTCGAGCAGGTCCGCGGCGTCGACGTCGGCGCCGTCGCCGAGCGAGACGAAGTGCGAGAAGCCGAGCTCGCTGCCGCGCGCCCAGTCGAGCGCCACGGTGCAGACCGCGCCCGACTGCGACACGAACGCGAGATCGCCGGGCAGCGTCTCGACGTTCGCGAAGGTCGCGTCGAGCCCGATCCCCGGCACGCCGAGGCCGAGACAGTTCGGCCCGAGCACGCGCAGCGCGTGCGGGCGCGCGGCCTCGAGCATGCGCTGCTCGAGCGACACGCCGGCGGCGTCGCGCGCCGCGGCGAGACCGGCCGCGAGCACGACCGCGGCGCGCGTCCCCGCGGCGCCGAGCTGCGCGACGAGCTCCGGCACGGTCGCCGCGGGCGTGCACAGGACCGCGAGGTCGGCCGGCGCCGGCAGCTGCGCGACGTCGGCGTACGCGAGCACGCCGCACACCGACTTGCGCTGCGGGTGCACCGGCAGGATCGGACCCGCGAAGCCGCCGCGCAGGAGGTTGCGCAGCACGACGCCGCCGACCGAGCCCGCGCGGTCCGAGGCGCCGACGACGGCGACGCTGCGCGGGCGGAGCAGCGCGTCGAGGTTCCGGATGCTCACGAGGCCAAGGTAGGGGTGCAGCGATCGCGCTGCAGGTGTCGCACGATCGCTGCACCGGCCGGGACGCGAGCGGCGCCGAGAGCGCTTCTCGCGCACCATCGCGAGCCGGCGGCGCCCGGACGGGCCGGGCACGCGACTTGCGATCCGCTCCGGCCATGCGCGCGTGCAGCACCGAGAACGGCTTCGGGAGGGCGTCGATGCACCGCCACGAGCAGCGCAGGGCGCGTCGCGAGCGGCGCGGCGACCGCGGCGTCGAGGACTTCCCGGAGCAGATCGCCGAGTGGGCGATGGAGACGGCGAAGCGCAAGCTCGACGGCAAGCGCCCGCCGACGCCCGAGGAGCGCGCGCTCCGCGAGGCGCGCGTCGCGGTCGCGCGCCGGCTCGGCTTCTACGGCCACCTGATCCCGTACGTGATCGTGAACGTCGGGATCCTGTTCACCGGCGGCTTCCGGCCGGCGTTCCTCACCGCCCTCTTCTGGGGCATCGGCCTGGCCTGCCACTTCTTCTTCGCGATCCTCGCGCCCGATCTGCGCAAGCGCTGGACCGAGACCGAGCTGCGGCGCCGCATGCCCGAGGAGATGTCGCGCAGCCGCCGCGAGCTCGAGGACCGCCACGCGCGCCACCTGGAGCACCTCTCCGCCTCGATCGCGCACGAGATCCGCAACCCGATCACGGCGGCGAAGAGCCTGCTCCAGCAGATGGGCGAGGACCCGCACTCGCCGGAGAACGTCGAGTACGCGCACGTCGCGCTCCAGGAGCTCGAGCGCGTCGAGCGCTCGATCTCGCACCTGCTCCGCTACGCGCGCGACGAGGAGCTGGCGCCGCAGGAGGTGCGCTTCGCGGACGTCGTGCACTCGGCGATCGGCACGCTGCGCGACCGCGGCGCGCGCGCCGGCGTCGAGCTGAAGGTGGACGTGGACGAGGCGGGCACGGTCGTCGGCGATCCCGAGAAGCTGCGCCGCGTGGTGATCAACCTGGTCGGCAACGCGATCGACGCGCTCGCCGGCGCGGGCCGCGCCGCGCCGCGGGTCGAGGTCGCGGCGGGCGAGAACCTCGCGGCCTCCGACGTCTGGCTGCGCGTGCGCGACAACGGCCCCGGCATCGACGCCGCGCGCCTCGACCAGATCTGGGCGCCGTTCCACACCAGCAAGCCGCACGGCACCGGCCTCGGCCTCGCCATCACGCGCAAGATCGTCGAGACGCACGGCGGGCAGATCGAGGTCGAGTCGAAGCCCGGCGTCGGCACCGAGTTCCGCGTCGTGCTCCCGAAGCAAGGTCTCGCGCGGAGCCCGGCGTGAAGCCGCGCGTGCTGATCGTCGAGGACGAGGCCGCGATCCGCCTGGCGCTCTCGGGCCTGCTGCGCCGCGAGGGCTACGACACCGAACAGTGCGAGTCGGGCGACGCCGCGATCGCGCGGCTCGCCGGCGACGACTTCGACCTGGTGCTCACCGACCTCGCGCTCGGCGCCGGCGCGTCGGGCATGGACGTGCTGCGCGCGGCCCGGCAGCACCAGCCCGAGACGCCGGTCGTGATGATCACCGCGCACGGCAGCGAGAAGATCGCGGTCGACGCGATGAAGGCCGGCGCCAGCGACTACGTGCCCAAGCCCTTCGACAACGACGAGATCCGGCTCGTGCTGCGCCGCGCGCTCGAGCGCACGCGCCTCGAGCGCGAGAACCGCTGGCTGCGCGACCGCGTCGACCGCGAGTGGCGCTTCGAGAACCTGATCGGCTCGGGCCCGGCGATGCGCCGCATCTTCGACACCGTGCGCAAGGTCGCCGAGACGGACCTCACCGTGCTGGTGCGGGGCGAGAGCGGGACGGGCAAGGAGCTGGTCGCGCAGGCGCTGCACCAGCGCAGCGCGCGGCGCGCGCGGCCCTTCGTCGCGGTCAACTGCGCGGCGATCTCGCGCGAGCTCGTCGAGAGCGAGCTCTTCGGGCACGAGAAGGGCGCCTTCACCGGCGCCGACGCGCGCCGCCAGGGCCGCTTCGAGTCCGCGCACGGCGGCACGATCTTCCTCGACGAGATCGGCGACATGCCGCCCGAGACGCAGGCGAAGGTGCTGCGCGTGCTCCAGGAGCGGAAGCTCGAGCGCGTCGGCTCGAGCCAGCCGGTCGAGGTCGACGTGCGCGTCGTCGCCGCGACGCACCGCGACCTCGAACGCGAGGCGCGCGCCGGCCGCTTCCGCGAGGACCTCTACTACCGGCTGAAGGTCGTCGAGATCGAGCTGCCGCCGCTGCGCGAGCGCGAGGGCGACCTGCCCGCGCTCGTGCACCACTTCCTCGAGCAGCTCGCGCAGCGCATGGGCCGCGCGCCCAAGCCGATCGCCGCCGAGGCGATGGCGCGCCTCGCGCGCCATCCCTGGCCCGGCAACGTGCGCGAGCTGCGCAACGTCGTCGAGCAGGCCGCCGTGCTCGCCGAGGGCGACGCCATCGGCTCCACCGATCTGCGTCTGCCCGACGAGCCGGGCGCCGCCGCGGCCGAGCCGGGCGCACCGCCCAGGCGCTCGTTCTCGGCGGCGAAGCGCGAGGCGGTCGTGGAGTTCGAGCGCGCCTACCTGCTCGCCGCGCTGCGCGCGAACGGCGGCAACGTGTCGCGCACCGCCGCCGCGATCGGCATGGTGCGGCAGAGCCTCCAGCTCAAGATCCGCGAGCTCGGCCTGCGCGCCGAGCTCGACAAGGAAAGTCTCGACGTTCCCGACTGACGCGCGCCCACGCGAGGAGATCCGCATGACGACCGCCCTCTCCCATCCGCAGCCGCGCGGCGCGCTCGGCCGCCTGCGCAACTACCTCGCCGCCGCGCTCGGCGGCTGGGTGCGCGCGCGCGAGGAGAGCAATCCGCGCGCCGTGTACGAGCAGGCCATCCAGCAGCGGCTCGCGCGCTACGCCGAGCTGAAGGAGGCCGTCGCCGGCATCCTGTATCTGCGCAACAAGCTCGAGGCCGAGATCCGCGAGCGGCGCGTCGAGATCGGCCGCCTCGCCGCCGACGCCGAGCGCGCCGTGCGCCGCAGCGACGAGTCGCTCGCGGTGGCGATCGTGACGCACCGGCACGAGCTGGTGGAGGAGCTGGCGCGCGCCGAGCAGGAGCTCGAGGGCCTGCGCGGCGAGGCCGACGCCGCGAAGGACAACCTGCTGCGCTTCCGCGAAGAGATCGGCGCGCTCGAGCGCGAGAAGGGCCGCGCGCTCGCGGTGTGGGCGAGCGCGCGCATGCGCCGCCAGGTGCGCGCCGCGATCGACGGGCTCTCCGTCGACGCCGACGTGCGCGCGCTCGAAGGCGTGCGCGAGCACGTCGCCAAGCTCGCCACCGAGGCGCACCTCGACGGCGAGCTCGCGCGCGGCAGCGGGCTGCGCACGCGGCTCGCGGAGATCCGCGGCGAGGCGCGCCACGAGGCCGCGCGCCGCGAGGTCGAGGAGATCAAGCAGCGCGTGCGGCCCGGGATCGCGGGCGAGGTGGAGGTCTCCGTCGCGCGCGATTCGGCGCGCGAGGTCGCGCCCGCGTAGCGGCCGGCGGGCAGTCCTCGCCCGGGCCACGCGCGCCGTGATACGGTGTCGCCGCTCCACCCGAGGACGCCCGCATGCTCTCGCTGTCGTCGCCGCAGCTTCGCCGCATCCGACACCGCGCGGCGTTCGCATTGCTCGCCGCCGCCTTCTCGGCCGGCTCCGCCGCGCCGCGCGCCTGGTCGGGCGCGGTGGAGGTGGCGAGCGTCCCGCTCGACGACGCGTTCTACAACGTCGGCTCGACCTTCGGCTTCTATCCGCACGCGCCGATGCTCGCGACACGGCGCGACGGCGCGCGCCTCTACGTCCCGCTCGGCAGCTACGCCGACGAGCTCGCCGTCTTCGACGTGACCGATCCGCGCAGCCCGAGCGTCGTGCGCGCGCCCGGCCTTCCGGCGCGCGCGCTCGCGGCGTCCGGCACGCTCGTGTACGCCGTCGACGGCAACACGCTGCGCATCGCCGATCTCGCCGATCCGGCGGCGCCGGTGCTGCTGCGCACGCTGCCGCTGAACGGCGGCGCGTCGGGCGCGGCGGCGATCGCGGTGCGCCTGCATCGCGCCGGCGAGCGCCGCTACGCGTTCGTCACGGGCGGCGGGCCGTTCCTCGGCGACTTCCCGGCGCTGCGCGCCTTCGACGTCACCGACCCCGCGAACGCCGCGCCCGTCGGCTACGGCACCGCCGAGACCGGCGGCTCCGACCTCGCGATCGCCGGCACGACCGCGTGCGTCGCCTCGTACGGAGCGGGCCTGCGCTGCTACGACGTCGCCGATCCGGCGCACCCGGTCCTGCGCGGCGCGACGGGCACGCTCGGCGTCGCGACCGCGCTCGCGCTGCGGAGCGGGATCGCATACGTGCTGAACGCGGGCGCGTCGAACGCGCCGCTGCGCGCGAGCCTCGTCGCGGTCGACGTGCGGAATCCGGCGCGTCCGACCCTGCTCGGTGTGGCCTCGATCCCGGCCGACTTCCTCGAGCCCGCGAACGGCTCGGCGCCGTACTACGGGCTCCAGCTCTCCGGAGATCTGCTGTACGCGGGCAGCCCGTACGGCGTGCTCGCCTTCGACGTCGCCGATCCGGCCGCGCCGCGCCTGCTCGAGCGCTTCGGCCCCGGCGCGCTCACGACGGGTGCGAAGCGGCGCGACGGGCTGCTGCTCGCGGTTTCGACCGACGGCCTGCACGTGCTCGAGGCCGCGCCGGAGGCGGCGCTGCCCCCGGTCTGCGGCGAGGCCGGCAGCACGCCCGCGTGCCTCGCGCCCGGCGAGTCGGCGCGCCTCTCGCTGCCGCTCTTCCGGAGCTACGACCCGGCCTCGATCTTCTTCGACGGCGTCCACCCCGCTGCGTACGCGAACGGCGTGCTGCACGTTCCGATGGGCGCGTCGGGACTCGTCTCCGTGGACGTGGCGGGCGCGGCGCCGCGCCTCCTCGCGCACACGACGGGCGCTGCGCTCTACGACGTCGCGGCCGACGGCGACCGCCTCTACGGCGTGGACGAGAACACGCTCACCGTGCTCGACGTCGCGCAGCCGGAGCGGCCGGTCGTGCTCGGCGTGCTCGACGGCCCGCTCGGCTTCGGCGCGATCCCGGCGGCGATCGCCGTGCACGGCGGGCGCGCCGTCGTCACCGGCGGCTGGTATCCGTCCGAGAAGGCGGTGCGCGTCTTCGACGTCGCCGATCCGTCCGCGATCACCGAGCTCGGCTCGCTCGACGGCGTCCCGGGCCTCGACGTCGCGCTCGCCGACGACCTGGCCTTCGTCGCCTCGCGGCGCGGCCTCCAGATCTTCGACGTCGCGCAGCCGGCGGCGATCGCGCAGCTCGGCGAGACGGGCACGCTGGGCGCCGCGGTCCGCGTCGTGCTCGCGCCTCCGTACGCCTACGTGCTGAACGCGGGCGACGGAGACCTCTCGCTCGCCGCGGTCGACGCGACCGATCCGTCGGCGCCGGTGCTCGCCGACGTGCTCGCGATTCCGCGTCCCGCCTCGCTCGGCCTCCCGTATCTCGTGAGCCCGCTCTCCTTCCTCGACCTGGCGGTCGCCGGCGACACGCTCTTCGTCGGCACCGCCACCGGAGCGATCGCGGTGGACGTCGGGGACCCGCACGCCGTTCGGCTCGTCGGGCCGGTCGGCCCCGATCTCTTCGCGCGCGCGCTCGCGGTGGCGGGCGACCGGGTCGCGATCGCGACCGACGCGGGCGTCTCGTTCGCGCCGCTCGCGCTGGCCGGCGTCTGCGACGCGAACGCCGACACGTTCCTGGATCGCACCGACGTGGGCGTGATCGCGGACGCGCGCGGAGAGCCGGCCGCGTCGCTCACGGATCCGCGCGACGCCGACCGCGACGGCGCGATCACCACCGCCGACGCACTGCGATGCATCGACGCGTGCGCCGACACCGATTGCCTGCCGCCGCCGCGCGCGCCCGCGTGCCGCGCGCCCGGCGAGACCGGCCGTCTCGACGTCGCGTGGTTCGGCATCTTGACGAACGCCTTTTGGGTGAACGGCACGGCGCCGCGCCCGCCGCTGCGCATGGGCGACGCGCTCTGGGAGCCGACCGGCGCGTTTCACGGCAACGGCCTCCACGCCTTCGACGTCTCGGATCCCGACCACCCGCGTCCGCTCGCGAGCCTCGCGTCGCTGACGAGCCATGCCGTGGCGGCGGCCGGCGAGTGGCTGGTGAGCGTCGACGCGAGCCGCCTCTCCGTCGTCGACGTCCGCGATCCGCGCGCGCCGCGCGTCGCGGGCGGCGTCGACGTCGGCCCCGGCCTGGACGCGATGGCCGTCGCCGGCGCGCCGGGCCGCGCCTACGTCGCCGCGTACTCGTTCTCGGCGAGCGACACGCCCGCCCTGCGCGTCGTCGACGTCAGCGATCCGGAGCACCCCGCGCTGATCGGCGCGTCGCAGGAGACGGTCGGCTACGACGTCGCGGTCGGCGGCTCGCATGCGTACGTGGCGCGCGGCGAGGTCACGGTGTTCGACCTCGCCGACGAGACGCAGCCGGCGGCCGTCGCGTCGATCGACCTCCCGCTCGACGCGCGCCACGTCGAGCTCGACGGCGACCTCCTCGTGGTGATGGGCTGGGCGGCGAACGATCGGTGGTACGAGGTGGCCGCGGTGGACGTGTCCGACCCGGCCGCGCCGCTCGAGCGCTCGCGCGTCGCGATCCCGCGCACGCTCTACCAGGACCCCGCGCCCTTCGGCCGCGGCGGCGCCGTCGCGTGGCTCTCGGTCGCGGGATCGCGCGCGTTCGCCGCGAGCACGCGCGGCGCGATCGCGATCGACCTCTCCGATCCCGACGCGATCGCCGTGCTCGGCGCCGTGGGCGACGCCGCGTGGACGGGTGGCGTCGCCGCGGCCGGCGACCGCCTGCTCGTCGTGAACCAGCACGGCGTGCAGGCGCTCGCCGCCGATCCGCTGCTCGCCGGCCCGCCCGGCTGCCCGGCGCCGCCGCGCCCGTGCGGGCTCTTCGGCATCGAGCCGTTGCTCCTCGTCGGCCTCTTGGCGGCGCGCGCACGGGGGCGCGCGCGGCGCGCGGCGCTGATCGGCGTCGCCGCGGCGCTGCTGCCGTCGTCGGCCTCTTGGCGGCGCGCGCACGGGGGCGCGCGCGGCGCGCGGCGCTGATCGGCGTCGCCGCGGCGCTGCTGCCGATCGCGGACGCGAACGCAGCGGTCACCGCCTACACCTCGCGCGCGGCGTTCGAGGCGGAGCTCGCGATGCGCGGCGGCGAGCACGCGATCGACTTCGAGTCGATCGCCGCCGGGACGGTGCTCGCGGCCGGCACGCACGTCGGCGGCGTCGGCTTCTGGCTCGCGGCGGCGAGCGGACGCGAGCTGGTGGTGACCGACGCGTGGGCGACCACCTCGGGCGCGCACTCGCTCGGAACGACGCCGCTCGACGCGCTCGCCTCGGGCGACGCGCTCACCCTCGCACTGCCGCCGGCCCTCGCGGTCGGCGTCACCGTGATCGCCGCGGACGCGCTGCCGGGCGACTTCGAGCTCCACTTCGCGGGCGCGGCCGTCGCGCCCGACGCCGACGCATTCTTCCTCGGGCTCGTCGCCGACGACGTCGTCGCGGCTTCGGACGCCGTGCTCGTGGCGCTCGATCCGGGCGCCGGCGACTCGTTCGCGTGGAACGCCGACGACGTGCTCTACGCGCCCGAGGCCGACGGCGCGCTCGCCGCGTGCGCGGCGCTCACCGCGCTCGCCGCGAACGCGTGTCACGCCGGCGGACGCGGCCGGCACAGGAGCTGACCGCCGCCCGATGCGACGAGTCGCCTGCTCTCGTCGAACACGCGATTCGAGAACCCGATCACGCCTTCTGCCGCGACGTCGGCGCGCGCGTCCACCAGCAGCCACTCGCCGTAGGGCGGCGCGCGGTGGAAGCGCGCGGCGAGATCGAGGCTCGGCGCCATCCACGGGTTGTCGTCCTCGCGGTGTGCGCGGCAGGCGGCCGGCCACGACAGCGTGTCGATCAAGACGGGCGCGCGCGCCGCGTCGAGGAACGGATCGTCGAAGCGCGCGTCGGGGCGGAAGCGGTACCAGCAGCGCAGCGCCGGCGCGCCGGGCCGCCATTGCTCGGGCGGCACCCAGTCCGTCGGGCGGCCCTCGAGGTTGTCCCAGAACGGAAAGCTCGGGCGCTTGCGCTGCGCCTCCGTGAGCAGCGCCTCGAACGGGCGCAGCGCGGCCGGCGGCGGGACGTCGGGCGCCGCCGCGTGGTCGTGCGCGAGGCCGTCGCGCACGTCGCTCGTCCACACGTGCGCCTCGAGAAAGGTGCGGCCCTCCTGCGCGAGCGTCACGCGCAGCGAGTCCGCGGTGCGCGCCTCGCGCATCGGCGCGACGCGCACGTCGGCCGGCCCGAAGCTGCCGACGCCCAGGAAGTGGCAGTGGAAGCTCACCGGCCGGCGGAAGCGCGTCGCCGCGCCGGCCGCGCGCAGCGCGATCGCGGCGACGTAGCCGCCGTTCGGGCCCCAGATGCGCCAGTCCTCGGACAGCAGCGCGGTGTAGCGGCCGTCGCCGCCGGCGAGCGCGCTGTCGCGATCGAGGCTGCCCATGGAGTCTCCGCGCTCCGCGCGTCTCCGGAGCTCGAGTTGGATGACCCTTTCGTGATCATCGAACGCGACGCGCCGCGGGACGCGCGCAGCGGTGTAGAAGGGTTGCATGAACCGCTCTCTCGCGCGCGTCTCGCTCGCACTCCTCCTCGCGTCGCCGCCGGCGGTCGCCGCCGCCGCCGATCCGACCGCCGACGAGGCGGCGTTCCTCTGGGAGGTGAACCGCGCGCGCAGCGACCCGGGCGCGTGGGGCCGCGAGAGCGGCCTCGGCGCGCTGCTCGAGGCGATCGCGCCGGCGCCGCCGCTCGCGTGGAACGCGACGCTCACCGCGTCGGCGCAGGCCAAGGCGCAGGAGTTCGTCGACCACGCCTACTTCGGCCACGACAGCCCGGTCACCGGCTCGCCCAACAACCTGATCGTCAACGTGTTCGACTACCCGCTCGCGGCCGACACCGGCTTCTACTTCGGGCCGGGCTGCTCGCCGTGCGTCTACGGCGGATTCGGCAACACCGGCGTCGAGTCGCTCGCGTCGAGCTTCGGCGCGGACGGCGGCCTGTTCTCGACGGCGCCCGCCGCGGTGTGGGGCCTCGTCGGCGAAATCTGCGACGCCGCGGGCACCCCGAACTCGTGCGGCACGACGGGTCATCGCGAGCACCTGCTCGCCGCGGCCGCGCTGACCGCGCCCATGGTCGAGGCCGGCGCCGGTCACGTCGTACGGGTGCAGCCCGGCCCGCCCGCGGTGACGACACACTTCTGGGTCTTCCACACCGGCTTCCCGGCCGGCAGCCAGCCCGCGATGCCGCAGTACCTGACCGGCGTCGTGTACGACGACGCCGACGGCGACGGCCGCTTCGACGCCGGCGAAGGCCTCGCGGGCGTCGGCGTGCAGGCGGACGCGCTCGCGACCACCAGCAACGCGCGCGGCGGCTGGTCGCTCGAGGTGCCGAACGGCAGCTACGACGTCACCTGCGCCGGCGGCGCTTTCTTGGGCGTCGCGCGCGCGAGCGGCGTCGCGGTCGCGGACGCGAGCCGTCAGGTGGACTGCCTCTCGGGCGTTCCGGCGGCGGTCGTCGACTTCGCGCCCGAGCCGGACGCCGCGCTCGGGGCATGCGCGGCGGTCGGCGCCCTGTGCGCCGGCCGCCGCGCGGCGAGCGCGCCGAAGCCCAGCGCGACGAGCAGCGCCGTCCCCGGCTCGGGCACCTGATAGACGAGGTCGTCGATCAGGAAGCCGGCCGCCGAGCCCGCGACGATCACGAGGCGCTCGATGTCGGGCGTGTCGCGGCGCAGGCCGACGAACTCGCCGCCCGCGCCGGTCGCGGTGGCGAGGTCGAGCGGGTTGCCGCCGTACGTCTGGCCGAACACGCTGACGGGCCCCGACGTCCAGAGCGCGACGTCGAGCACCGGGTCGTCGAAGAAGATCTCGAGGAAGCTGCCCGCGCCGAGGTCGAGCAGATCCGTGTTGATCTCGAGCGGCGCGATCCCGTTCGTGGGCGAGCTCGGCGTGCCGGCGAGCGCGCCTTCGAGCGAGAGCACCGCGACCGGCGTGCCGGGGCCGCCGCCGAAGGTTCCGCCGCCGCTGTGGAAGTGCAGGCCCGGCAGCGACTGCACGTCCGGCAGGCCCGAGCCCGCGACCGATAGCTGGTTCGCGGCGGGGATCGGCGTGCCGTCCGTCAACGTGCCGGTCGCGGCGCCGGCGAGGCCCTCGAAGTCCTGCACGATCGCGCTCGCGCCGAACAGCGCGCGCACGCCGGCGAGGCTCGCCTCGTTCACGGTGCTGGCGGCCCGGGCGTGGCAGGGCAGCAGCAGTGCGGCGGCGATCGCGATCGAGCGAGCCCGCAAGTTCATGATGGCGCTCCGAGGGCGGCTCATGCGCGTCGCGCGACGACCGTCTCCAGCAGCGCCCTCCTGCTCTGCTAGTGGACGCGGCGCGGCGCGCGTGTCACGCCCGCTCCGCACATCCCGGGTAGAATGCGCGCGTGAGCCGCTACGACGATCTGTGCAATCGGTACGCGAAGGCGCGAGGGGCCGCCGAGGCGCGCCGCGATCGCTGCGCGGCCGTCGTCGAGAAGCTGCGCGAGCGGGTGCGGGTGCAGCTCGGCGCGCCCGAGGACGCCGTCGGCTACCGCGCGCTCGACGCCGACACGGACGAGCCGACGGCGCTGCCGCTCACGGAAGCGCTGAGCGTCGCGGAGGACGGCGCCTGGCAGGTCGGCATCCAGATCATGCTGCGCGATCCCGCCAAGCCCGACGCGCCCTTCCACATCTTCTTCGGCGTGCGCATGCGCGAGGACGACGGCCGCCTCGTGGTCTCGCTCTCCGACGACGACCCGGGCCGCGCCGTCAGCGCGGACGACGGCGCGGCGATCGAAGCGGTCGCGGCCGACGCGCAGCGCCGGCTCGAAGACTGGCTGGCGGCGAACCTCGACCGCGCGCTCGGCGCGCCCGGCGCGCCGGAGCGCTACGGGGTCTATCTCTGATCGCGGGCTCGGTAGAATGCGCGACATGTCGTACGTCGAGATCCGCAAGCCGCGCCCGCACGTGACGCTCCTCACGCTGAACCGCCCCGATCGCCTCAACGCGCTCTCGTTCGACACCGTCGTGCCGCTCCACGACGCGATCCGCGAGGCCGGCGACGACAACGACACCTGGGCGATCGTGCTGACCGGCGCGGGCCGCGGCTTCTGCTCGGGCCTCGACCTCGAGGACCACGGCATTCCGCCCAACATCGCGGGCCTGCCCATGTCGCGCATCGCGACGCGCGCGATGGCGATCTTCGCCGACCTCGTGCCGGCGATGCGCGCGATCCCGCAGCCGATCATCGGCGCGATCAACGGACCGTCCTACGGCGGCGGGCTGTGTCTCGCGGTCGCGTGCGACATCCGCATCGCCGCGCAGTCGGCGACCTTCTGCGGCGCCGGCATCAAGAACGGCCTCACCGGCACCGAGCTCGGCATCTCCTGGATCCTGCCGCGCGCGATCGGCGCCGCGCACGCCTTCGAGCTGATCCTGACCGGCCGCGAGCTCGACGCGCGCGAAGCCGAGCGCATCGGCCTGGTGTCGCGCGTCGTGCCCGACGCCGACCTGCTCGAGTGCGCCCTCGACGTCGCCGACCAGATCTGCGCGCACAGCCCGCACGGCGTCGCCATGACCAAGCGCGTGCTCTGGTCGAACCTCGAGACCGGCTCGCTGCACGCCGCCATGGACCTCGAAGCGCGCAACCAACTCCTGGTGCGCATGACCACGAACAACCTCGACGAGGCGATCCGCGCGCGGCGCGAGGGGCGCAAGCCCAGCTTCAGCGACTAGCGCGCGCGGAGCCGATCGCGCAGCACCTTCCCGCTCGCGCCCCGCGGCAGCGCGGCGACGCGGTGGAACGCGACGGGCACCTTGTAGCCGGCGAGGCGCGCGCGACAGAAGGCGCGCAGCCCGTCCGCGTCGAGCGGCGCAGCCGCGACGATCCACGCGGCGGGCCTCGCGCCGAACTCCGCGTCCGGCACGCCCGCGACCGCGACCTCGCGCACCGACGGGTGCTCGGCCAGCACCGCCTCGACCTCCGCCGGGTAGACGTTCTCGCCGCCCGACACGATGAGGTCGGTGCGGCGGGCGAGGACGTGCAGCGCGCCCCGTTCGTCGAGGCGGCCGACGTCGCCGGTGTGGAGCCAGCCGCCTCGCAGCGCGCGCTCCGTCGCTCCGGGTTGTCGCCAGTAACCGCGCATCACCGTCGGACCCGCGACGAGGATCTCGCCGTCGTCCGCGATCGCGACTTGCGTGGCGGGCAGCGGGACGAGGCCGCGGCCCGGCGCGCCGGGCGGGCGCGTCGCGACCTGCGACGCCGCCTCCGTGAGCCCGTACGTCGGCGCGATCGGGAAGCCGCGCTTCGCGGCGGCTTCGAGCAGCGGCTCGGGCGCGGCCGCGCCGCCGACGAGGATGCCGCGTAGCGCGGGCGACGCCTCGCGCGTGTCGGCGGCGAGCACGCGCGCGAGCATCGCCGGCACGAGCGAGGCCCACTGCACTTCGCCCGATGCGAGGCGCGACGCGACGGCCGCCGCGTCGAAGCGCTCGTGCAGCTCGACGGCGACGCCGTCCGCCGCGCTGCGCGCGAGCACCGCGAGCCCGCCGACGTGGAAGAGCGGCAGGCACGCGAGCCAGCGATCGCCCGCGCGCACGCCGAGCTGCGCCCGCGACGCGGCGGCGCTCGCCGCGAACGCGCGCGCCGGCAGCATCGCGCCCTTCGGCCGGCCGGTGGTGCCCGAGGTGTAGACGATCGCGGCCAGCGGATCGGCATCGTCGATGCGCGCCGGATCGGCGCTCGCGTGCGGCGCGCGCAGCCACGCGCCGACCTCGGCGCGACGCGGCGGCGACGCGAGCGCCGCGCACGC
>QEVM01000126.1 GCA_003576805.1 Pseudomonadota bacterium
ACGCGGCGCACGCGCACCGCGTCCGCGAGCCGCTGCAGACCGGCGTCGTCGGGGCGCGCCGCGAGCGCCGGCGCGAGCCACTCCAGCCAGAAGACGTCGAGGTCGCGCGCCGGTCCCAGCTCGCGCGCGAGCGCGCCGAGCGCGGCGCGCAGGTCGCGGCGCTGGCGCTCGGGCAGCACGTCGGAGAAGAACGAGAGCGCCGAGCGCAGCCGCCGCACGCCGACGCGGAGCTGGTGCACGCCCTCGGGATCCGCGCCGAGCGCGGCCGCCTCCTCGTTGGCGGTGATCTGACGCAGACAGCTCTCGACCACCGCGACGAGCAGCGCTTCGACGGTCGCGTCGGGCGGCACCGCGATCGGCTCGGCGCGCCGCGGCTGCGCGGCTTCGCCGAGCAGCAGCGCCCGCGCGCACGCGGCCGGGTGCGCCGCGTTCGGGCGCAGCGGCAGCGCGTCGAGCAGCTCGAGCGCGAGCTGCTCCGCGTAGCCGGGCTCGCCGCCGCGCGACGCGATCGCGATCGTGCAGATCGCCGCCGGTCCGCGCGCGGTCTGGACCGAGCCCGCGTCCACGACCAGCTCGAGCTCGTTGCCGTCCTCGCGCAGCAGCCGCACCTCGCGCACGAGGTCCACTTCCCAGGCGGGCGCGAGCGCGCGCCCCGCGAGCTGGCGCGCGACCTCCGCGCGCAGCGTTTCGTCCGGGATGTGCCCGATCTCCGGCGCCGCGGCCGCCAGCACCGTGTCCGCGGGCGGGCCGGCGGCGCGGCCGCTGGCGTCGAGGCGCGTCACGCGTTGCACCGCCACGCGGCCCGTCTGGCGGACGCACAGCGCGATGCCGGCGCGCGCGAGCGCGAGGTCCGCCGTGTCGTAGTAGACGGCGCGCTCGCGCACGCGGCGCGGCCGGCCCTGCGTGAGCGCGACGAGCAGCGGATGGCGCCGCAGTCGCGGCACCGCCTCCGCCGCCAGACCGAACTCGAGAGGAGCCACGCGGGGAGACTAGATGCGGGACCCGCGCGGAGCCCGTGCACGCTGCGCGGAGCTGCGACATTTCGCGCATCTTGCGCTCGCAGCTCGACTGCTTAAAGTCGCGCGCCATGACGGCGTCTGCGGAGGCTCCGAAGCGCACCGAGCGGAGCGCGGCGAGCGACGCGAGCGCAGCCGGAGCGGCGCAGCGGCGGCGTCCGCTCGTGCGGCACCCGTTCCGCCGCAAGAACTTCCAGCCGCGCACGCTCGTGCTGTACCTCGCCGGCGTGGCGGCGATCGCGGCCGCGCGGCCGACGCCGTCGCTCTTCCTGGCGGGCCTCGCGCTCGTGCTCGCCGGGCAGGCGCTGCGCCTGTGGGCGACCGGCTACCTGCTGAAGACCGACGAGCTGACCGTCGCCGGGCCCTACGCGCATCTGCGACACCCGCTCTACGCCGGCGCGCTGCTGATGGGCTCGGGCTTCGCGCTGATGGCGGGACCCGCCGTCGCCGCGGTCGTGCTGCCGATCGGGCTCGCGTTCTACTTCGGCTACTACCTGCGGTACAAGGAGCGCGTCGAGTCGGAGCGGCTCGAGTCGCTCTACGGCGACGCCTTCCGCGCGTATCGCACGAACGTGCCCGCGCTGCTCGCGCGGCTGCGGCCGTGGCGGAGCGCGGCGGCGGCGCCGCCGCGCTGGCGCGTCGACCGCGTGCTCGAGAACAACGAGCAGACCGCGCTCGTGTACACGCTCGTCGCGTGTCTCTCGATCGCGGCGCTCGGGATGCTGCGCGCGGCCTGATCCGCCGGCGCGTCAGCGCTCCTCGCTCTTCGCGGTGCGATCCGGCAGCCAGCGCAGCCGCAGCTTGCGCTTGCCGAAGCGCTCGGCGGCCGCGCGGTCGTCGCCCATGTACACGTCGATCGAGCGACGGTGTCCGTCGCCCATGCGGTCGAGCACCACGTACTCGCCCTCGAGCGACTCGATCGACACGCGGCTGCCGTAGTCGAGGCCCATCGCGAGCAGGTCCGCGGAGACCGCGATGGCGCGCATCCCCGGGCGCAGGATCTCGCCCGACGCCGTCTCGCGCGGCCGCGCATCGGTCTGCTCCGGCACCGAATTGTACGCATGCGCCGTGACGATCAGCTCACGCACCGGCTTCGCTTCGGGCCGCGGGGCCTGCGCGCGATCGCTGCGGCAGCTCGCGATCGCCGCGAGCGCGAGCACCAGCAAGACGGCGGCGGAGCTCGCGGCGAGCCGTCGCGGGGCGGGTTGCAGAATCGGCATGGACGGCATGGATGAGCCTCCTCGGCGCTTCGCGGGCTACATCCAGCTAGGTATGCACGTCACGTGCCGCGCGCGCCGCACGTGCCGCCCGGTTACGACCCGTTGCGACACGCCCGGTGAGTCAGTCCCAGGGGTTGCCGACCACGCCGTACACGCGGCTCCACACGTGCTTGTGCGCCGCGTTCGCGATCCCCTCGGTGCCGACGAACCCGAAGCCCGGCACGAACGCGCCGTAGATGTTGCCGACCGCCGTCCAGAAGTTGAGGTGGTTCTCGACCGAGTGGTTGTAGCCCTGCCAGAGGAGCTGGAGCTTCAGGTTGTACTCGATGTCGATGAGCTGCTTGCGCAGCCAGTACTCGTTCTGCTTGCCGCGCTCGTAGATCTCCCACGCCGCCTTCGACTGGTTGACGTAGCTGCGGTACAGCGCCGCCTCCATCGCGTCGTTGAAGGCGTGCGCCTCGAAGATGTTGTCGTAGAGCTTGTAGAGCTCGCTGCCGATGTCGAGCGCCGTGAACGCGTTGCCCACCGCGCCGACCGCTTTCAGCGTACGGCTCTGTCCCGCCAGCTTGTCCGCGCGCGCGTCGAGCTGCTGGAACTCACGCATGTAGCGCTCGGAGGTCTGCAGCACCTGCTTCGACACCGAGTTGCCGCCGAGGTTGGCGTCGATGAACTCGAACGCGGTGCCGGAGAGCGTCTCGGCGGCGCCGAGCGCGCGGCTCGCCGCGCGCGCCGTGTCGTCGGCCACCGCGCCGAGCTCGGAGCCCGCGATCTCGGACACGCTGGTCGCCGTGCTGGCGGCGTTGCGCGCGGTGTCGAGCACGCCCTGCCCGCTCGCGTTCTGGTTGGCGGCGTCGACGTCGACCGGATCGCCGCCCAGCGGGTCGATGCGCGTCATCGGATCGCGGCCCGCGTACTGGTACGGAGCGAAGCTGAGCGGGTGCAGGTGCGGGTGCACCGGATCGCGCGACAGGAACGCCGCGGTGCGCGCGTCGTAGGTGCGGCGGCCCATCTGGAAGAGCCCCCCGCCGAGATCGAACACGCCCCACTCGCCGCCGAAGGTGTACGGGTTGTCGAAGCCGGGGTTGGTCGCGGCGACGTCGCCGTAGGGCGAGTAGGCGTAGGCCGCCTCGACCGCGCCCGCGTCGTCGGTGACGAGCACCGTGTTGGCGCGCTCGTCGAAGTGGAAGAAGTGGCGCGCGTTCGTCGCGGCGTCGACGGCGTAGAGCAGCCGTCCCGACGGGTGCTGCACCCAGTGGCGCAGCGGCGCGCCGTCCTCGCGCTCGACGCCGATCGCCGGAAACGGCAGCGCGTAGTTCCACACGTAGTCGCGGCTCGTCGCGCCGCGGTCGAGCGACGTCATGCGGCCGAAGGCGTCCCAGCCGAGCGCCGTCGTGGCGGCGCCCTCGCCGATCTCGAGGAGCCGCGACGCGAGGTCCCACGCGTAGCTGCGTCCCGCGCCGCTCGTGCGGCGCCCGAGCGCGTCGTAGCCGTGGCCGGCGACCTGCGACGCGACGTCGTACGCGTAGGTCGCGGGCGACGGCGCCGGCGGCGTCGCGATCGGGAGGTCGCGCGTCGCGGAGAGCGGCCGCCCGGCGGCGTCGCGCGCGATCGTGATGGCGCCGAGCGCGCCATGCTGGACGGAGGTGATGCGGCCCGAGGCGTCGTAGCCGTAGGTCGTCGCGACGCCGTTCGGGCGCGCGATGCCGGTGAGCTGGCCCGCGGCGTCGTAGGCGAACGTGGTCACGCCGCCGAGCCAGTCGGTGACGCTCGCGGGCCGGCCCGCGGCGTCGTAGCCGTAGGTCAGCGTCTTGCCCGGCGCGAGCAGCAGCGTCGCCACCTGTCCGACGTGCGGCGTGCGCGTCGCCGCGATGCCGTTGCTCGACACGATGCGGTGGCGTTCGTCGTAGCCGAGCGCGACGCCCGGCGCGCCGGTGAGCCGGCCGTGCGCGTCGCGCACGTAGACGAGGTCGAGGCCGTCGGAGTGCAGGCGCCGCGTCGCGTTGCCGTTGCCGTCGTACTCGACCTGCACGGTGCCGAGCCCGCCCGGGTAGGTCGCCTGCGCGAGCCGGTCGCGCAGGTCGTAGGCGAAGCCGGTGACGCGGCCGAGCGGATCGGTCGCCGAGGTCGGCCGGCTGCGGTCGTTGTACGCGAAGGCCCACGCCCGCCCGTTCGGGTCCGTCACCTGCGTCAGGTTGCCGACGGCGTCGTGCGCGAAGTCGATCGCGAGGCCGCCGAGCGCGACCTGCGCGATCTCGTCCTCGGCGTCGTAGGCGTAGCTCTCGGTGCGACCGCTCGGGTCGGTCGCGGAGGTGACGCGTCCGAGCACGTCGCGCCCGAAGCTCGTGGTGCGGCCGCCGTGATCGGTGCGCGCGACGACGAGGTCGTCGCCGTCGAGCGCCGTGCTCTCGCTCTGGCCGGCCGGGTTGGTCGTGCCGGTGGCGCGGCCGTTCGCGTCGAAGTGCACGCCGTACGCCGACGCGTCGGGCAGCGTGAAGCCCGCCATGCGGCCGTCGTCGTCCCAGTCGAAGCCGTAGCTGCCGAGCCCGACCAGCTCGACGCTCGCCGGCCCGCCGAGCGCGTCGAAGGCGGTGACGTTGGTCACCGCGAGCGTCCGGTCGGTCCTCGACACCAGCCGGTTTCGCGCATCGTAGTCGCGGATCTCGGTGTCGCCGGTCGGATCCGTCTTCGCCGTGAGCCGGCCGTTCGCGTCGTAGACGTAGATCGTCGTCGCGCCCGTCTCGGTGCGCAGCGACGTCAGGCGGTCGCGCGCGTCCCAGCCGAACTGGCGGTACGCGCCGCCCGGACGCGTGACGCGCGTCGTGCGCTTGTGCACGTCGTACTGGAACGTGGTCGAGCGGCCGGCCGAGTCGGTGACGGACGCGAGCGTGGCGTCGGCGTCGTAGGCGTAGGTCGTCGTGCCGCCGAGCGGGTTGGTCTCGGTGAGGAGCTGGCCGCGCGCATTGAAGGTGCGCGTCCAGGTGTCGTCGCCGCGGTCGGTGTACGACGTCTGGTTGCCGCTCGCGTCGTAGACGAACGTCTGCGAGCGCCCGTCCGGGAACGCGATGCCGGTGAGCTCGCGGAACGAGAAGCCGGGCGCGACCGCGCGGTTCGCGTACTGGTAGGTGACCGTCTGCCCCGCGGCGTTGGTGACGCTCGCGACGTTCTGCGACGCCGCGTCGTAGCTGCGCAGATGGGTCGCGCCGAGCGGCTGCGTGACGCCGCTGCGGTTGCCCGCGCCGGAGGACGCGACGGTTCGCTCCGCCTCGCTCGGGCTGGTCGCGCTGGTGAGCCGCCCGCCCGCGTCGTGCGCGAGGATCGTCTCGTTGCTGCGCGGATCGCTGATCGTGGTCGCGCCGGCGCCGTACGCGAACGTCGTGACCTCGCCGTCCGCGCTGGTCTGCGTCGCGACGCGCGCCTGCGCGTCCCACGTCTGCGTCCACGGCACGTTGCCCTCGGGCCAGGTCTTCGCCGTCAGGAGCGCGGTCGCGAAGTTCACCGTCGTGTAGGCGTAGCCCGTGGTCGCGCCCGCGGCGTCGGTCACGCCCGCGAGCACGCGGCCGGGGCCGTGCGCGAAGCTCACCGTGCGCGTGCCGTCCGACACGGACTCGAGCAGCCCCTCGTTCGCGCCGAACTCCACGTAGCTGAAGGTCAGCGTGCGGCCGAGTCCGTCGCCGACCGTGAGCAGCTCGCCGTCGAGCGTCCAGGTGAGCGCGAGCGCGTTGCCGCGGCCGTCGCGGATCTCGGTCAGGTAGAAGCGGTCCGCGCCGTCGGGGACCGAGAACACGTAGATCTGGTTCGTGCGCGGGTCGAGCACGTGGTAGCGGTTCTCGGTCTGCGTGATCTCCTGCTTCACCGTGAGCGGCAGGTCGAGGTGGTTCTGCTGCGTGAAGACGCGGGCGATCGTGTCGGTCAGCAGGAAGCGCGTCACGCGGCCGCGCGCGTCCTTGATCGTGAGCGCGTTGCCGTTCTGGTGGATCGTCCAGTCGAAGTTGTGGCGCCAGTTGGCGCCCATGCGCGACTCGACGAAGAGCCGCTGCAGCGCGGAGCCGTAGTAGCGCTGGAAGAACACCGGCATCGGGCCGGAGAGGAAGAGATCCGGCGGCTCCTGGAGCACGAACTCGCCGGTGTGGGTGTTGACCGGATCGCCTTGGAGCGCGGCGTTGCGGTGGTCGGCGCTGCTCGTGGTCTGGCCGCTCGCCTTGACCGAGATGCTGTAGTGGCACGTGCCGGACGCGAAGTTGGGCGGGTAGTCCCAGAAGATCGAGACCGTGCCGTCCGTGACGGCGTTGGCCTGGATGTTCACGAACAGGTCGTGCGTCTGGTAGTTGGGGCCGAACGGCGCCACCGTGACGAAGCCCGGCGGGTTCACCGCCGTCACCGTGTAGCTGCTGACGTCCTCCTCGAAGTCGGCGTCGATCGCGAACACGTCGTCGAGCGTCTGCCCGACCACCATCTCGATCGTGCCGTTCTTGCAGTCGTGCGCGGCGGCGGGCCCGCCGCCCGCGAGCGCGAGCGCGCCGCACAGCGCGCTCGCCGCGGCGCGCCGCCGGCGCACGCACGCGGTGAGCGCGAGCAGCGCGGCGCCGGCCGCGAGCGCCGCCGACGGCTCGGGCACGCTCACCTCGAGGAGATTGCCGGCGGCATCGTACTCGTAGCCGATGCCCGTCTGCCCGAAGCCGACGCCGCGCAGCCGGCCGGCCGCGTCGTAGACGTAGGTCTCGGTGACGGTCTCGGCGTCGCCGCTGCGCGGTGCGAAGGCGAGCCAGACGATCGCGCAGGCGAGCGCGAGCAAAGCGGAGCGTCGCATTCGGTGTCCCCCCATGCCGTCGAGTCCGGGCGGCACTCTACGGCGGAGGCGGCGCGGCGCGCGAGCGCCGCGGCGAACGATCACCGAATGGTCAGCGGACGCGCAGGCGGGTGCGGCGCGACGTGCGCGCAGCGCGCGGCCCGGTGGGTCAGATCACCAACAGCCGGCCGCCGGGGTTCGCGGGGTAGCGCTCGAAGCGCCCGACCGGACGCAGCGCGCGATACGCGGCGATCACCGGCGCGAGCTCCGCGGGCGTCGCGCCGTGCAGGATCACCGCGTCGGCGCCGAGCTCGAGCTGGCCGAGCACGCGGCGCGCGCACTGCTCCGGCGACCCGGTCGCGGCGGACGCGAGCCACTCGCGCGGCAGCAGCGCCGCCACGCGCTCGAGCTCCTCGGTGGTCGCGACCTGGTCGAAGGCGCCGCGGAAGCCCGCGACGAACGGATCGGCGCGGAAGCGTTCGAGCGCCTTCGGGTCCCAGCCGTTGGTGCGCACGAGCAGATCGCCGTAGCCATGGAGGTAGGTCGCGAGCCGGCCCACGGTCTTCTTCAGGCGCAGCGGCTCGGGCAGGTGATCGCCGACCGTCGCGTAGCACGACCACACGCGCACCGACGCCGGATCGCGGCCCGCCTCCTCGGCCGCGCGCTTCACCGCGCGCACGCAGCGCACCAGCGTCTCGTCGCTGAAGAAGGTGTGCAGCACGACCGCGTCGAACAGGCGCCCGCCGAGGGCGAGCGAGTTCGGCCCGAACGCGGTCCACAGCAGCGGGATGTCCTCGCGGAAGTCGGGATCGAGGCGCAGCACCGGCCACTTGCCGGCGGGCCCGTCGTGGCCGAGCACGGTCTCGCCGCGCCAGAGCCGGCGCAGCAGGCCGACGAAGTCCTCGACCTGCGCGTTCGTGATGCGCGGGATGCCGAAGGCGCGGAAGAGCACGTCGATGCCGCGTCCGAGCCCGAGCGCAAAGCGCCCGCCGGTCAGCCGGTGCATCGTCGTCGCGAACGACGCCGTCACGGCCGGGTGTCGCGTGTTGTGGTTGGTCGCCGCGGTCGCGATGCCGAGCCGCGTCGACACGGCGCCGACCGCGCCCGAGAGCGCGCACGCCTCCTTCACGTTCCAGCGCTCCGACACGAACGCGGAGCCGAGGCCGAGCGCCTCGGCGTCGCGCACCTCGTCGATCGCCTCGCGCGGCGACTTCGGCGCGCCGGCCAGCGTGTAGAAGCCGAGCTCGTGGAGCTGTCCCATGCGGCGCAGTGTACGCGCCGCGGCGCGCGGCGGCGCATCACGCGTGCGCGGCCGCGGCCGGCTCCGCCGCGGGCGCGGCGAACAGCGACGCCACGAAGCGGCGCGTCGCCTCGACCTCGGCCCGCACCGCCGGCCGCGCCTTCGCGCGCGCGAGCCATGCGTTCAGCGCGGCGAGCGCGGGCGGCGGCGGCGCGCCGATCGACGCCGCCGCGTGCACCATCACGAAGCTCGCGACGTCGGCGTACGAGTACGCGTCGCACAGCCAGCTGCGCCCCGCGAGCTCGCGCTCCAGGCCTTCGTACTGCGCCGCGATCGCCGCCTGCGCGGCGGCGAGTCGCGCGCCGTCGCGGCCCCCTTCGCGCGGCGGATAGAACGCCTCCTCGACGAGGCTCCACAGCGGCGGGAAGAAGATCTCGTCGGCCGCCGCCTCGAGCCGCCGGCAGCGCGCGCGCGCCGCCGCGCCCGCGGGCATCAGCGGCGGCTGCGGCTGGCGATCCTCCAGGTACTCGAAGATCTGCGTCGAGTCGTAGACGGTGACGTCGCCGTCGACGAGCACGGGCACCTGCGCCTTCGGGTTGCGCGCGACCACCTCGGGGTGATGCGGCTCGTAGCGGCGCGCGAGGCTCCACGGCACCGAGATCGTCTCGTGCGCGATGCCCTTCTCGGCGAGCGCGATGCGGACCTTGGCGCTGAACAGGCTGAGCGGGCCGGAGTAGAGCTTCACGGTGTCCTCCCGGGCGCGTGCGAGGAGCGTGCAGCGGGCCGGCGCGCGGCGTCAGGGCCAGTCGCGGCGGCGCGCGTGGGGCCACTCGCGCGCGCGTCACCTCGCCGACTGCGCCGGCACTCACGAGCGACGGGAAGGCGGAGCGCCGCTCCGAGGAGCGGCGCGCGAGCGGCGAGGATGCGGCAGATGCGGAAGTGGTTGCAGCGGCGGTCCTGGGTGCGCGCGATCGGCGCGGCGCCTCTCCTGGTCTGGGCCACGAACGCCGGCGCGGCCGATGCGTCCGGCGTCGTCTGGGACGACCGCCACATGCGCAGCAACGCCGCGCGCGCGACGGAGCGCAGCACGCGCCCGCCGATCCAGATCGGCGAGCCCGCGCCGGCGGCCGCCGCGGTGGTCGAGACGACGCTCTCGATCAACCCGCACGCGTGGCGTCCGGGCGGCGTCGCGGCGGGCAGCGCGAGCGCGGCGCCGCGCGCGGGCGCCGCGCGGTCGCCGTCGCAGAGCGCGGCGCCGACGCGCAGCTCGACGGTGCGCGGCACGGGTTGGTCGCAGGGGATGCGCAGCAGCAGCGGGCGCTGACGCGAGCGCCTCAGCCCGCGGCGATCTCGGCGGGCGGGATGCGCTGCGCGTCGTTCTCGCAGTTGTCGCAGCGCGCGCACGCGTCGCCGGCGTCCTCGCCGAAGTACGCGCGCAGCCGTTGCACGCGGCACTGCGTGCTCTGCGCGTAGCGCATCATGGCGTCGAGGCGCTCGCGATCGCTCGTGTGGCGCGACTCGTACTCGCCGAGCAGCGCGTCGAGCTCGCCCGCGTCGGCGATCGCGCGCCGCACGTGCAGGCGCCGGCGCCTCTCGACGATGCCCGCGCCGGCGAGCTGCGCGAGCACCACGCGCACGCGCCGCCGCGCGACCCCGCACGCCGCGACGACCTCGTCGGCCGAGACGCCGCGCCCGTCCGCGGCGCGCGCGCGCTCGGCCAGCGCGTCGAACACGCGCTGCGACTCCGCGCGGCTCGGGTACTTGCCGCCCAGGAACCAGCTCTGGATGCGCTTGTCCTCGAGCCGGTAGAGCAGCACCGCGCGCGCGGGCGCGCCGTCGCGACCGGCGCGCCCGGCCTCCTGGAAGTAGCTCTCGAGCGAGTCCGGGAACTGCCAGTGCACGACGAAGCGCACGTCGGGCTTGTCGATCCCGAGCCCGAACGCGCGCGTCGCGACGATCGCGCGGTAGGCGTCCGCCATGAAGCCGTCCTGCACCGCGTGGCGCTCGGCGGCGCGCAGCTTCGCGTGATAGCGCTCCGCCGCGACGCCTTCGCCGCGCAGCCAGGCGGCCAGCTCCTCCGCGGCGCGAACCGTCGCGGTGTAGACGATGCCGACGCCGGGCTGGGCGTCGAGCACGCGGCGCAGCGCCGCGCGCTTGGCGTCCTCGTTGACGCAGCGCTCGACCGCGAACGCGAGGTTGGGCCGGTCCACGCCGGTGCGCACCACGAGCGGGTCGCGCATCGCGAGCTGCTGCACGACGTCGGCCTGCACCTCCGGCGCCGCGGTCGCGGTGAGCGCGAGCAGCGGCGGATCGCCGAGCGCGCGGCGCGCGTCGCGCAGCGCCAGATACGCCGGACGGAAGTCGTGGCCCCACTGCGAGACGCAGTGCGCCTCGTCGACGACGAAGAGCCCGGCGCCGCGCGCGCGCAGCGCCGCGATCCACTCGGGGCTCTCGAGCCGCTCCGGCGTCACGTACACGAGCCGCGCCTCGCCGCTCGCGAGCTGATCGCGCTCGGCGCGCGCCTCGGCGGCGCTCGACGTCGAGTCGAGCCGCGCGGTCGGGATCGCGCGCTCCTCGAGCTTGCCCTCCTGGTCGCGCATCAGCGCGACGAGCGGCGACACGACGACGACCGGCTCGCGCAGGAACAGCGCGGGGAGCTGGAAGCAGAGCGACTTGCCCGCGCCGGTCGGCAGGATGCCGAGCACGTCGCGCCCGGCGAGCACCGCGTCGAGGATTTCGCGCTGGCCCGGCCGGAAGCCGGCGATCCCGAAGCGCCGGCGCGCCTCGCGCTCCAGTTCGATGAAGCTCGCCGCTCGCCTTCGGCTCGCTACGCGGGATGGGTTCTTGGGCTGACGGGATTTGCGGGCTCGCGTGCGCGGGGGAGCGGAAGGGGTGTCCATGACGCCGCGGTCGTTGCACGAGTCGTTCCGGAGCGGGGGTCGTTTGGTACGAGGCGTGCAGGCCATGGACGCAAGTGCCGGGACCGGCGGACGGGCGAGGAGCGCTCGATGGACGACGCGCAGTTCGTGCGCCGCGTGCTGCTCGGCGTCGGGGTGGCGCTCGCGCTCGTGGCCGCGTGCGCGCTGCTGGTGCGCCATCCCGAGATCCCGCTGGTGCTGTTCGCGGGCGTGTTCGCCGCCGTGCTGCTCGACGCGTTCTCGCGGCCGCTGCAGTGGATCGGCCTGCCGCGGACGGCCGCGGTGCTCGCGATCGCGCTCCTCGGGCTCGCCGCGTTCGCGGCGGGCGCGTGGCTGCTCGGGCCCTCGCTCGTGCAGCAGGGCTCGGATCTGGCAGACCGCATCCCCGCCGCGATCGACCGCGCGACCAACCTCGTCGCCGGCGCGCCGGTCGGCGACGAGGTGGCGTCGGCCGTGAAGGACGGCTCGCTCTGGGATCGCGCCGCGCCGTTCGTGTTCGGCTCGCTCGCGGGCGTCTTCTCCACCGCGCTCGGCGCGGCGACCGCCGCGATCGCGATCGCGGCGCTCGCGATCTTCATCGCGCTCCAGCCGCGGCTCTACCTGCGCGGGCTGCTGCTGCTCTTCCCCGAGGCGCGCCGCGCGCGCATCGCCGAAGTGCTGGGCGCGGTCGCGCACGCGCTGCGGCGCTGGATGGTGGGCCGCGCGGTGTCGATGGCGGTCGTCGCGCTGCTCTCGTTCAGCGGCCTCTCGCTGCTCGGCGTGCCGATCGCGCTGGCGCTCGCCGCGATCGCGGGCCTGCTCACCTTCGTGCCGTACGTCGGTCCGGTGCTCGCCGCGATCCCGGCGCTGCTCGTCGCGCTCGCGGCGTCGCCCGAGCTCGCGATCTGGGTGCTCGGACTCTACGTGGGCGTGCAGCTCATCGAGGACTACGTCGTGGCCCCGCTCGCGCAGGGCAGCGCGCTCTCGCTGCCGCCCGCCCTGCTCGTGATCGGACAGATCGCGTTCGGCGTCCTGCTCGGCGGGCTCGGTCTGCTGCTCGCGACGCCGCTGCTGGTCGCCGTGACCGTGCTGGTGCAGTCGCTCTACGTGGAGGACGTGCTCGGCGCGGACGTCCAGGTGCTCGGCGAGCCTGCGCCCGAGGACGAGGAGGAGCCGCCGCCCGCGCCGCGCGGCCAGCCGCTCCGCGACGGGCGTTTGTAGAACTCAGCGCCCCTGCAGCTCTTCGAGCGCCTCGCGGCCCTCTTCGATCGCGCCGTCCACGGCGTCGCGCAGGGCGCCGCCGAGCCCCTCGTCGCCGAGGGTCTCGCGGACCGCCGACTCCGCGACGGTGCGCGCCGTGCTCTCGACGAGCGCCAGCGCGATCGTGCGCACGAGCGCGTCCGGCTCCTGGCCGGCCGCGCCGCCGACGTCGTCGAGGTTCACCGCGCCGAGCGGCACCGTGACGAGCGCGCCCTCGTCGAGATCGGGCGCGCGCACCCGCGCGCGGCCCTCGCCGACGACCAGCTCCTCGACGCGCATCCGCGTGCGCGACGCCTTCTCGACGACCACGTCGCCGGGCTCGGCGCGCGGCGGGCCCGGCCGTCCCGCCTGCGCCGACTGCTCGAGGTTGCGCTTCAGCGCCGCGAGATTCGTCTCGCCGCCCTCGCGGATCTCGACGTCGGCGACGAGGTCGGCCACCTGCATCTCGCGCAGCACGAGCGGCGACTCGCCGAGCGTCGCCGGCTCGAGCGCGATCGTGACGGCGCCGAGCGCCATCGCCGGACGCGACTCGAAGCCGGCGGGGTTGCCGATCGTGACGTCGGTCAGCGTCGCGCGCGCCTCGCTCCAAGCGATGTCCACGCCGCCGACGTGCACGGGCGTCTCTGTGGCGTCCGCGCCGATGCGCTCGATCGCGCCGCCGAGCAGCGCACCCGCGAACAACACGGCGGCCGCGACGAGCGCCGCCAGGATCGCGAGCGCCGCCACCAGCCACTTCACCGCGTCACTCCGGCGCCTCGCCGCGCGCTTCCTGGAACGTCCCGATCACCTTCGGCGACACGCGCGCCGGATCGAGCTCGATCGCGGCGTCGTGCGCGAGCGCCTGGCGGAAGCTGGCGCGCGCCTCCGCCTCCTTGCCGAGCGCGACCTGCGCCATGCCGGCCAGCAGGTGCGAGCGCGCGAGGCGGCGGCGGTCGTCGTCCGAGCGCGCCGCGCCGCCGAGCAGGTGCTGCGCGCGCGTCGAGGCGGCGAGCGTCTGGTCGAAGTCGGCGGCGTCGAACGCGGCCGACGCCTGCGCGAGCGCGGCGTCCGCCTCGGCCGCCGACGGCGCACCCT
>QEVM01000004.1 GCA_003576805.1 Pseudomonadota bacterium
GGCGCGCTGACGCCCGGCGCGCTCGAAGCGGCCGCCTCCGCGCGAGCGGGGGCGGCCGCGGCTAGGCTCGCCGCCGGAACGAGAGGACGAGTCGATGCCCGAGCGCTCCTTCGAGACGACCGCCGCCTTCCGCGAGCTGATGGATCTCGTGCGCAATGCCGACGCGGCGTTCCTCGACGGGCCGCGCGCGGTGGACGACGTCTCGGTGCTCGAGGGCTACCGCATGCTCACCGAGATCCTGCACGTCGCGCTCGACTGCTACCTGTGGGCCGACGCCGCGCGCCCGACGCTCGTGCCGATCGTCGGGCCCACCAAGAAGTTCGGCGGCGACAACGCCGACGCCTACTACCACTTCGCGCCGATGGATCCGCGCCGCTCGTACCGCATCCGCGCGCGGCGCGGCGACGCCGCGTACCTCTCGCTGACGGTCTACGGCGGGCCCGACGACGGGCGCTGGTCGAACCGCATCGTGTGCACGCTGAGCGACCGCGACCTGGCGATCGCGCCCGACGGCAGCTTCGAGGTGCTCGTCTCCGCGCAGCCGCAGCCGGGCCACTGGATGCGGCTCGAGGACGACGCGGTGGCGCTCGTGACGCGCGACTACCTCGTCGATCCGAAGAACGGCCGGCAGGCGACGTGGTCGATCGAGTGCCTCGACTCCGCGCCGCCGCCGCGCCTCTCCGACGCCGACCTCGCGCGCCGCTTCCGCAACGCGGCCACTTTTCTGCGCGACCTGCTCGCGATCACGCCGCTGCCCTTCGATCCGGCCAAGTGGAACACGATCGACGAGCCGTATCCCGTGCCGCAGCGCACATACGGCTGGGCGGCGGGCGACGCCGCCTACGCGATGGGCGCCTTCCAGCTCGCCGACGACGAGGTGCTCGTGCTCGAAGGCGCGTCGCCGCCGTGCGCGTTCTGGAATCTGTGTCTGTGGAACCCGTTCCTGCAGACCTACGACTACCGCTACGAGCAGGTCACGATCAACGGCGGGCAGGTGCGCTACGAGCCCGACGGCTCGTGGCGCATCGCGATCGCAGCGCGCGATCCGGGCCTGCCGAACTGGGTGTCGACCGCGGGCCACGCGCGCGGGCGGATCTGGTTCCGCTGGTTCCTGCCCGAGTCGCTGCCGGCGCGGCCGCGCGCGCGCGTCGAGAAGATCGCGCGCGGCTGAGCGTGCGTCGGCCGCCCCGGCCGCGCGGCGATCCGACTCAGCGTGTCTCACCGCCGTTGCGCACGGACGCCACACGCACGCGCGCGTGACGGCTCGCCGACGCGCGCTGCTCCGCGGTCCGGTCGAGCGCAACGCAACGCGTGCGTCGAGTGACGATTCGTCGAACGCTCGTCTCGTCCGATTTCGATGTGACGTCAGCTCGGCGTTGTGTACGTCGGTCACGCTGACTCGGAGTCGCCGTGCACGCACGTCACACGTGCGCCGCGCGACGTGCGTCCGCTCCAACAAATGGCATGGCGACTGCAGATACCCGCCGCCGTACTCGGCGCGCAGCGGTGGTGAGCCAGGGGGCCGCAGGCCGCGACGCGCTGACCGGCACGACGGAGAGACGAGCGTTGGACAACAACAGGGGATTCGCTGCGTACGTGGTTCTCGTGGTCGGTGGAGCGAGCGTGCTGCTCGCGACGTTGGTGCTCGCGGGCATCGCGACGTTGCCGCCGCTCGCCACGTTCCTGACGGACGTCGCGCTCGGTCTCGGCATCCGCGCCGCCTACAAGCAGGTCGGCGGCTGGGACTGGAACGAGTGGACGTGGAGCTTCGCGGGCGACGCGCCGCAGGCGGCTGCCGCGGCGGTCGAGCTGCCCGAGCCCGCCGAGGACTTCGCGCGCGCGGCCTAGTCGCGACGCTTCGCCAGGCACGCTGGAGCCGCGCGCCGTCTCGCTGGCGGCGCGCGGCGTGCTTTCGGGCGCCGTCTCAGTGTGGCTGGCGTCTCACTCGAGCCGCACGAGCGGCGGAGGAGACGCGCGGCCGGCGCGCGCGTCCGGCGAGGCGCCGTAGAAGCGCAGTCGGAGCTCGAAGGGCTGGCCGGGCAGCGTCGGCAGCCAGTTCCCCGGCGGCGCATCCGGCGGCGCCGTGGCGGCGACCCAGAGCGTGAGCGAGCCGTCGTCGCCCGGTGTCGGCGCCGACGCGTCGCCGATCGCGTAACGGCCGAGCGCGTTCGGGATCACGCGGCGCGTGGCGGCGTCGAGCGCGACCAGCGACCAGAGATCGCTCGCGTGCGCGGCGGGCAGGGCGTCCTTCCGAAACGTCAGCGTGTAGCGGTGCGCGCCGTCGAGCGGCGCGCCGCCGGCGTCGCGCGTCGCGCGGTAGAGCGCGATCTCGTCCGGGCTCGGCCGGATGCCGGCCAGCGCGCGCGCGCTGCGCGCGCCGAAGTCGGCGCCGTCGGACCCGCTCGCGCCGGCGCGGCTCCAGCCGTTCGCGACGGGGCCGATCGCGCGCGCGGCCTCGAGGAGCTGCGGGATCGCCTGCGTGCGGATCACGTGCTCGAGCCGCTCGCGCGGCTTCGGATAGCGCGCCGCGACGCCGACCGCGCGCACCTTCTGCTGCAGCGCCTCCATCCCCGGCGCGACGTCCGGGTCCGACGCGAGCAGCGGGTCGAAGTCGTCGAAGGCCTCGACGCCCGGCAGCGCGTCGCTCGTGAAGGGCACCGCGCGCGGCGCGGGCGCGATGCGCGGCGCGCCGGTCGCCGCCAGGCGGAACGCCTGCTGCAAGCGCACCGCCTCGGCCGCATCCGCGCCGCGCTCGATGCGCACGCGCACGCGCGTCTTCGCGCCCGGCACGTCGAGCCGCCGCACGCCGGCGGGCAGCGCGGCGCTCGCGCCCTTTGCGCAGAGCGCGAAGCGGCCGTGCGGCTCCTTCGGAAACGCGCGCCGGCTCACCAGCGCCACCGTGTCGCCCCAGCCGTTCACCGCCTGCACGGACCACCAGCGCCCGTCGATGCGCGGCACCTCGAGCGTCGTGCAGCTCTTCGCGTCGACCGCGATCCACGCGTCGCTCACGACGAGCTCGGGCTCGGGATCGAGCGCCGCGACGTCGTCGGCGGGACGGTGCGCGAGCTCGTTCCAGCGCATGCCCGCGGCCTGCACGTCCTGTTGCTCCTGCTGCAGCGAGACGAGGCGCGCGACGAGGTACTGGTACGCCTGCACGACGTCGCCATCCGGCGGGACGGCGGGCGCTGCGAACGCGCGCGGCGCCAGCAGCAGCGCGAGCGCGGCGCACGGGGCCGCGAGAAGCCGGCGAGTCATGGCATCCCCTCCTTCGGCGATCGGCCTACTATCCGCCGGACGCGCGCGAATTGCGACGCCGGGGACGAGGCCGACACGAGGAGGAGCGATGGAGATCACGACCGAACGCGTCCAGGTGCCCGTCGGCGACGCCCGCATGCCGGGCTACGTCGCGCGTCCCGCCGAGGGCGGGCCGCACCCCGCCGTGATCGTCTGGATGGAGATCTTCGGCGTGAACTCCCACATCCGCGACGTCACCGAGCGCATCGCGCGCGAAGGCTACGTCGCGCTCGCGCCCAACTTCTTCCACCGCACCGCGCCCGACATCGAGGTCGGCTACGACGAGGCGGGCCGCGCCGCGGGCATCGAGCAGATGCAGAAGCTCGACGCCGACCAGATGATCGCCGACGCGCGCGCCGCCGTGGCGTACCTGCGCAGCCGCGCCGACACCACCAAGCAGATCGGCGTCACCGGCTTCTGCATCGGCGGGCACATGGCCTACCTCACCGCGGCCGAGACCGACGTCGCCGCGGCGGCGCCGTTCTACGGCGGCGGCATCGCCGGCCCGCAGGGCCCCGGCGGCAAGCCCGCGCCGATCCACCGCACCAACAAGATCCGCGGCCGCGTCGTCGCCTTCTTCGGCGGCAAGGACTCGATGATCCCCGCGTCGCAGGTGGACGCGATCCGGGGCGCGCTGCGCGAGCACGGCGTGCGCCACGAGGTGGTCGTCTACCCCGACGCCGACCACGGCTTCTTCTGCGACCAGCGCCCGACCTACCACGCCGCGTCGGCGAAGGACGCGTGGGAGCGCGTCACGAAGCTGTTCGCGGAGGAGCTGCGGAGCTAGTCCTCTGAATCGACGCCGAACTGCATCGCGTAGGCGCGCAGCCGCGCGCGGATCGCGCCGGCGTCGAGGCCGAAGTCGGCGAGCCGGTAGTCGACGCGGCCGTGGCGGCCGCGCGGGTGGGCGGCCTGGTAGCGCTCGAAGCGGCGGCGCACGCCGTCGTGCGCGGGCAGCCCGGCGAACTCGCACACGCGCAGCGCGGCGCCGATCTCGTCGGCCATGAAGTCGCCGAAGCGCAGGTCGAGGACCTGCGCGGCGGGCACGAGCGCGCGGTCGCGCAGTGAGGCGTCGAGCATCGCCGCGATGCGCTCGCCCCAGAGCCGGCCGACCGCGAGCGGATCCACGCGCCGGCTCTGCATGCGCAGGCCGTAAGCGAGCATCGTACACATCGACGCGACGACGCGCGCCGGGTCGCGGTGCGTGTGCACGATGCGCGCGTCGGGGAACACCGCGAGCAGCGGCCCGAGCTGGCCCAGGTGCTGCGGCGACTTCAGCACCCATCGCTTCGGGCCGCGCAGCCACTGGAGCGCCTGGAGCACGCGCTGCAGGAAGCGGTACGCGCTGGTTTGGTCTTGCGATCGATACCAGGCGCCGTAGCTCGGCACGTGCGCCGACGCGTCGAAGAGCATCGTGCGGAAGTCGGCCGCGAGGAGCTGGATCTCCTCGTGTGGCGCGTCGGCGCGCATCTCGTGCAGCGCGGGAAAGAGCGGCATCACCCAGTGCTGGAGCCGCAGCGCCTGCTCGCAGCGGCGGCGGCGCCGATCGGGCTGCGCGCCGAGCCGCACCGCGCGCGCCGGGATCGGCTCGAGGCTCTCCCAGTACGGAAGCGATCGCAGCGACGGGTGCTGCGCGAGCAGCTCGTGGAGGTGCGTCGTGCCGGTGCGCGGCAATCCGAGCACGACGAGCGGCGCCTCGACGCGCTCGCGCTCGATCTCCGGGTGCTCGCGCAGCAGCGCGGCGAGCCGCAGCCGCGTCGCGAGCAGCCCGAGCAGCAGCTCGCGCGCGAGCAGCCGTCCGACCGGCGAGAGGTCCGCCTCGCGCGCGAGCGCGTCGCACAGGACGCGCAGCGGCTCCTCGAACGAGGCGTCGCCGAAGTCGCCGGCGCGCTCGCGGCGGCGGGCGGCCGCGGTCAGCGAGCCCGGATCGAGCGGAAACAGGCGGCGCGCGACCGGGGCGAGCAGCGCGTTCGCGGCGCGCAGCGCGCGCGGCAGGCGCGGCGCGGCGAGGTCGTCGATGCGGATCGAACGCCCCGCGGTGTCGCGCATGCTTTCCTTCTCCGCCGCTGCCACCGGGACGTAGGATGGACCCACTCCTCACCGAGGTGGACGCCGTGCGCACGCTACTCCAGGCATTCCCGCTCGTCGGCGCCGCTTGCGCGGCGTTCGCGCTCGCGCTGCCGGCCGCGCCGATCGCGCAGGCGGCGGCGCTGCCGTTCACGGGCACGCTCGCCGTCGAGTTCGGCGCGCCCCAGCCGCTCGTCGTGGCGGGCGCCGGCGCCGCGATCGTGAACGGATCGGGAGCGCCGGGCCCGATCACGAGCCTCGCGATCGGCACCTCGGTGTTCGCTGCGAACGCGCTCACCACGCCCGTCACCGATCCGGCCGCGTTCCCCGTCCAGGGCGTGCAGCTCACCGTGCACGTCCAGGGCGGAAGCTTCGCGGGCGCCGCTGGAAGCGGCGGCTTCGGTGGCGCGATGCCGCTCTACGGCAACGTGCGGACGTGCTTGTTCGGCGCGTGCCCGGTCGCGATCTCGAATCTCGTCGTGCCGCTCACGGTGGTGGGCCAGGGAGGCTGGGTCACGCTCATGGGCGCGGTGGGATACACCGTCGCCGGTGCGCCGTGGACGACGGGCACCGCCCTGGCGGGGACGCAGACGCGGATGGGCGGCGTCGCGACGACCGCGAGCGGCATGCAGACGCTGACGCTCGTCACGCCGATCGTCGTGCGCACGCCGTTGACCGGTCTGGATCCGACGCTCGGCTTCGGCGTGCTGACGCTGCACCTCGTTCCCGAGCCCGGCACGCTGGCGCTGCTCGGCGCGGGCGTCGCGCTGCTCGTCGCGCTCGGCCGCGGCGGCGCACGCGGCTGATCACAGCAGCTTCGCGAACTCGTCGAGCACCGGCAGCACTTCGTCGCGCGGCGCGGACGGCAGCCGCAGCACCGCCTCGGTGACGCCGACCGACGCGTAGTAGTCGAGCTTCTCGCGCGAGGGCAGGATGCCCATCGGCACGACGTGCAGCGCGGACGGATCGCGGCCGCGCCGCTCGTACGCCGCGCGCAGATCGACGAGCGCCTCGCGCACGCCGGCGCCGCCGATCGGGATCCAGCCGTCGCCGTACTCGGCGATGTGCTCGAACAGCTTCGGGCCCGCGGCGCCGCCGATCAGCACGGGCGGGCGCGGCCGCTGCACGGGCTTCGGCCACTGCCAGCTCGGCGCGAAGCGCACGATCTCGCCCTCGAACGACGCGACGTCGTCGGCCCAGAGCGCCTCCATCGCGAGCATCGCCTCGCGCACGTGCGCGCGGCGGCGGCGCGGATCCACGCCGTGGTGCTCCATCTCGTCCTCGTTCCAGCCGTAGCCGATGCCGACGACGGCGCGGCCGCCCGAGATCCAGTCGAGCGTCGCGATCTGCTTGGCGAGCGCGATCGGGTCGTGCTGCGCGACGAGCGCGATGCCGGTGCCGAGGCGGATCGCGTTCGTCACCGCCGCAGCGGCGCCGAGCGCGACCCACGGATCGAGCGTGCGCTTGTACTCCTCGGCGAGCACCGCGTCGCCGGTGGGCGGCGGCGTGCGACGGCTCGTCGGGATGTGCGTGTGCTCGGGCACGTAGAGCGAGGCGAAGCCGCGCGCTTCCGCCTCGCGTGCGACGTCGGCGGGCGCCATCGCGCGGTCGGTCGCGAAGATCGTGACGCCGATGCGCATGGGCCTCCTCGGTTCGGCGCGGGACTGAAACACGTTACATTTCCGTTCCCACCTGCGCCGGGAGCGATCTTGCCCGTCGACCGCGGCTATCAGCTCGAGCACCGCTACACGCGCGAGTCCGGCCGCGTGTATCTGACGGGCGTGCAGGCGCTCGTGCGGCTGCCGATGGAGCAGCGCCGCCGCGATCGCGCGGCCGGGCTGACGACGGCCGGCTTCGTCTCCGGCTACCGCGGCTCGCCGCTTGGCACCTACGACATGGCGCTCTGGAGCGCGCGCGAGCTGCTCGAGCGCCACGACGTCCGCTTCGAGCCGGGCGTCAACGAGGATCTCGCCGCGACGGCGGTGTGGGGCACGCAGCAGGCGACGCTGCACGCCGGCGCGAAGGTCGATGGCGTGTTCGGCATCTGGTACGGCAAGGGGCCCGGCGTCGACCGCTCGTGCGACGCGCTCAAGCACGCCAACTACGCCGGCACCGCGCCGCGCGGCGGCGTGCTCGCGCTGTGCGGCGACGATCCCGCGGCGCGCTCGTCGTCGATCGCGCACCAGAGCGAGCAGGCCTTCGTGCACTGCGCGATCCCGGTGCTGAACCCGTCGAGCGTGCAGGAGTACCTCGACTTCGGGCTCTACGGCTTCGCGCTCTCGCGCTTCGCGGGCTCGTGGGTCGCGATGAAGTGCCTGACCGACACGGTGGACAGCGCGCGCTCGGTGGACGTCGGCGCGGATCGCGTGCGCATCGCGACGCCCACGGACTTCGCGCTGCCGCCCGGAGGGCTCTCGATCCGCTGGGCGAACCTGCCCCTCGAGGTCGAGCGCCGCGTGCACCAGCAGCGGCTGCCGGCCGCGCAAGCGTTCGTGCGCGCGAACGGGCTCGATCGCACGGCGGTGTCAGGAGGAGCGCGCCCGCGGCTCGGCATCGTCACCGCCGGCAAGGCCTACCTCGACGTGCGTCAGGCGCTCGAGGACCTCGGCCTCGACGAGCGCCGCTGCGCCGAGATCGGGCTCGCGGTGTACAAGGTCGCGATGGTGTGGCCGCTCGAGCCGGAGGGCGCGCGCCGCTTCTGCGCCGGGCTCGAAGACGTGCTCGTCGTCGAGGAGAAGCGCTCGCTGCTCGAGGACCAGCTCGCGCGCATCCTCTACGACCTCTCCGACCGGCCGCGCCTGCTCGGCAAACGCGACGAGCGCGGCGCGCCGCTCGTGCCCGCCGAGGGCGAGCTCGCGCCCGGCGCGGTCGCCGAGATCCTGCGCGCCTGGATCGCGTGCCGCGTGCCGGAGCTGGCGCGCGTGCTGCCGCCGCGGCCGGAGTCGCTGGCGGGCGCGCCCGCCGCCGGCGGACCGATGCGCCTGCCGAGCTTCTGCTCGGGCTGCCCGCACAACACCTCGACGGTGGTGCCCGACGGCTCGATCGCGCTCGGCGGCATCGGCTGTCACGGCATGGCGGTGTGGATGCCCGAGCGGCGCACGCTCGCCGTCACGCAGATGGGCGGCGAGGGCGCCAACTGGATCGGCCAGGCGCCCTACGTCGACACGCCGCACGTCTTCCAGAACGTCGGCGACGGCACGTACTTCCACTCCGCGCTGCTCGCGATCCGCGCCGCCTGCGCCGCGAACGTGAACATCACGTACAAGGTGCTCGTGAACGGCGCGGTCGCGATGACCGGCGGCCAGCCGATCGAGGGCGAGCCGATCCTCGACGGCGCCGTCACCGTGCCCGAGGTCGCGCGCCAGCTCGAAGCGGAAGGCGTGCGCGCGATCGCCGTCGTCTCGGACGCGCCGGACAAGTACGGCGCGGGCGCGCGCTTTCCGGCCGGCGTCACGTTCCACCACCGCGACGAGCTCGACCGCGTCCAGAAGCGCCTGCGCGAGACGCCGGGCGTGACGGCGATCGTCTACGACCAGAGCTGCGCCGCCGAGGCGCGCCGCCTGCGCAAGCAGGGAACGCTCGCCGACCCCGACGCGCGCGTCGTCATCAACGAGCTGGTCTGCGAGGGCTGCGGCGACTGCTCGGTGCAGAGCAACTGCATCTCGATCGCGCCGGTCGAGACGGAGTTCGGGCGCAAGCGCCGCATCGACCAGTCCTCGTGCAACAAGGACTACTCGTGCCTCAAGGGCTACTGCCCGAGCTTCGTCACCGTGCACGGCGGCCAGCTCCGCACCGCAGGGCGCGGAGCGCCTGGCCCTCCGGATCGACGGACGGGCGGCGACGCGGTGCAGCTCGACGATTCGCTGTTCGCGTCGCTGCCGGAGCCCGCGGTCGCCGACCTCGCGCAGCCGTGGAACGTGCTCGTCACCGGCATCGGCGGAAGCGGCGTCGTCACGGTCGGCGCGCTCGTCGGGATGGCGGCGCACCTCGAAGGCAAGGGCGTCTCGACGCTCGACGTGACCGGCCTCGCGCAGAAGAACGGCCCGGTGACGAGCCACGTGCGCGTCGCGGCGCGGCCCGACGACCTCTTCGCGACGCGCATCGCGGCGGGCGGCGCCGACCTCGTGATCGGCGCCGACGTCGTCGTGACGGCCGGCGCGGAGTCGCTGCTGCGGATCGGCAAAGGCCGCACGCACGCCGTCGTGAACCGCCACGTCGCGCCGACCGCCGACTTCGCGACGAACCCCGACCTCGACCTCTCGTCCGCGCGCATGGAGCAAGCGATCCGCGCCGCCGCCGGCGACGAGGGCTGCCACTTCTTCGACGCCACCGCGCTCGCGACGGCGCTGCTCGGCGACGCGCTCGGGACCAATCTCTTCCTGCTCGGGTACGCGGCGCAGAGGGGACTCCTGCCGGTGTCGCTCGCCGCGCTCGAGCGCGCGATCGAGCTGAACGGGCGCGCGGTCGCCATGAACCGGCGGGCGCTCGCGTGGGGGCGCCTCGCCGCGCACGACCTCGCCGCGGTGGAGCGCGCCGCGCAGCCGGCGCTGCGCGGCGCCGCGCGAGCGGAGGCGCCCACGCTGGACGAGCTCGTCGCGCGCCGCGCCGAGTTCCTCACCGCCTACCAGAACGCGGCGTGGGCGCGCCGCTATCGCGCGCTGGTCGAGCGCGTCGCGGCGCGCGAGCGCGAGCGCTGCGGTCCGGGCGCGACGCCGCTCGCCGAAGCGGTCGCGCGCTACGCCTTCAAGCTGATGTCGTACAAGGACGAGTACGAGGTCGCGCGGCTCTACACCGACGGCAGCTTCCGCGCGCAGCTCGAGCGCGAGTTCGAGTCGTGGGAGCGCCTCGAGATCCAGCTCGCGCCGCAGATCGCGAACTCGCGCGATCCCGACACCGGCCGCGCGCGCAAGCGCTCGCTCGGGGCGTGGATGTTCGCCGCGCTCGCCGTGCTGGCGCGGCTCAAGTTCCTGCGCGGCACGCCCTTCGACCCGTTCGGCTGGACCGCGCATCGCAAGCTCGAGCGCCGCCTCGTCGCGGAATACGAGGCGACCGTCGCCGAGCTGTGCGACGGCCTCACGCCGGCGAACCGCGACGTCGCCGTCGAGATCGCGCGCATCCCCGAGCACATCCGCGGCTTCGATCTGGTGAAGGAGCGGCACCTCGAGGAGGCGTCGGCCCGCCAGCGCGAGCTGCTCGCGCAGCTCCGCGCGATGCGCCGCTAGCGGAACGCGCGCGCCGGCGATCTCGCCGACGCGCGCGGCGGCCGACGCTCACGAGACTGGGATCACCGGCACGCGCCCTCGGTGTCCCCGTGCGCCTGGTGCGCCGGCCACGCCGCGGTGCCGACGGTGATCGTGTGCGCGTTGCCGGCGTTGCCGGGCGGCTCGTGGCAGATCGTGACCTTCGCCTCGGGCGACGGCCCCCAGTACACGACCGGCGTCGATCCGATCGGTTCGGTCTGCATCGAGAGCCCGCCGTCGACACCCTGCACGGTGCGCGTCGCGAACACGTGCACGGGGGTCAGGCTCGTCAGCAGGAAGAGACCCTGCACGAACGTCGTGGCCGGCGGCGGATCCTGGTAGAGGAACGCCGATCCGCGCAGATCGTCGCAGCTGACCTGGATCCCCGAACCGACCGGCACCGTCTGCGAGATGACGTCCGATGCGTATCCCGGCAGCTGCCCGCCCGGCGGGAACGTGAGGAGGACCCGCTGATCGACGTGGGCCTCCCCGCGCGGGCTGTAGATGTCGATCGCGACTGCGTAGTCGCCCGGAAGGGCGCGACTGCGGTCGGTGGCGTCGTTCCCGCACGTGAAGGGGATCGCGTACTCGTAGGAGTACACGATCGGCGGAGCCTTCTTCTTCTTGGCCTGCGCTGCAGGCCCGCTCACCACGAGCGCGGCCGTGATCGCGAACGCGAATGCGATGCGCATGACGAGAGCCTCCGTTGGGGATGGCCGAACATCGGACGGACCTCGTTCGGAGGTCGTGACCCGGCGCACGGCAAGTCGCGACGGGGAAACCGAAGCTGCTCGGCGGCGCGCCGTTCCTGGCGGGTTCGCGGCGTGGCGCTAGAGATGCGTCGCGCCGCGCGGTTGCGGCGCGCATCCCACGAGCACGATGCGCACGATCGCTCGCAGCCTCGTCGTCACGGTGGCGCTCCTCGCGCTCGGCTGGTGCGCGCTCGCGCTCGGCTACACGCTGCCGGGGCCGCCGCTCGTCGGCAGGATGGTCGCGGGCCTCGCGGTCGCCGGCGGACTTCTCGGCTTTGGCGTGCTCGGTCTCGCGCGCGGCTGTGTGCTCGTCGCGGGGATCTTCGCGGTCGTCGTCGTCTGGTACGGCTCGCTCGCGCCGCCGCAGGACGCCGACTGGCAGCCGGACGTCGCGCGACTGCCGCGCGCGACGCTCGACGGCGACCGGCTCACCATCGAGAACGTCCGCAACTTCGACTACCGCTCCGAGACCGACTTCACGCCGCGCTGGGAGACGCGCAGCTACGACCTCTCGAAGATCGACGGCGTCGACATGTTCTTCTCGCACTGGAGCGGGCCCGCGGTCGCGCACACGATCCTGTCGTGGTCGTTCGCGGACGGGCAGCACCTCGCGATCTCGATCGAGACGCGCAAGCGCGTCGGGCAGGAATACTCCGCCGTCGCGGGCTTCTTCCGCCAGTACCCGATCTACTACGTCGTCGCCGACGAACGCGACGTGGTGCGGCTGCGCACCAACCAGCGCGGCGAGAACGTCTGGATGTATCGCGTGAAGCCGGCCCGCCCCGGCGGCGAGCGGGCTCTGTTGCTCGACTACGTCGCGAGCATCGACGCGCTCGCCGAGCGGCCTGCGTGGTACGACGCGCTCACCGACAACTGCACGACCACGATCCACCGGCACGCGCAGCACCTGAACCCGGACGCCAATCCGCTCGACTGGCGGCTCTTCGCGAACGGGTACCTGCCGGAGCTCCTGTACGAGCAGGGGCGCATCGACACCAGTCTGCCGTTCGACGCGCTCGCGCGTCGCAGCCAGATCGACGAGCGCGCCAGAGCCGCCGATCGAGATCCCGCGTTTTCGGCGCGCATCCGCGCGCCGGCGGAACGCTGAGCTAGAGCTCGTCGCCGCCGAGCGCCTCCTCGAACGCGTCGGCGGCGTTCGCGGCGCGCACCAGCGCGAGCAGCGCGGCGGCGGGGTCGATCTCGGCGAGGCGCAGCGGCACGACGAGCGCGACGTAGTCGCGGCCGTCGATCGACACGATCGCGAGCGCGCCGGCGTTGAGCGTCGCGTTGCGCTGGAGCAGCGCGTGCGAGGCTTCGGCCGCGAGCGGGCGGTCCTTCGGCAGCGGCGCCGCCGGCGCGACGACGCGGGCGAGCTCGCCGTCGCCGTCGCCCTCCCACGCGATCCACACGCCGTGCAGGCGGCCCGGCACCGTCTCGACGGTGACGCGGAGCAACGTGGTGCCGAGGCCTTCGAGGATGCGGATGCCGGTCGCGCCGCGCCTCGCTTCGTCTTCGAGGAGGTTTTGCAGTTCGCCGAACGTCATGGGGGCCGCTCGCTGGTGGGATTCGGAGCCGCATCGGCAGCGGAGCTGCGCGACTTGACCCGAGCGCCCGCGCCGTCCTGGCGGACCCGCCCGCCGACCGCGACCCTGCGCCCTCCAATCGGGGGACGGCGATGCGAGTGCGACGCGGACTCGGGTGGGCCTCGCTCGCGACGGCGGCGTCGCTCGCGACGGCTTGCGCGACGCCGGTGGGCGTCGATCGCGCCAGCCCGCGTGACGTGCATCGCGAGCTCACCGAGAACGCGTTGTCGAGCGACCGGGCGAGCGCGGCGACGCGCGAGTTCCTGACGCGCGCGAGCCTCGTCCAGCGTTGGAAGGACGAGCCCGACGAGACGCTGCTCGCGCTGCACCGGGAGCTCGCGCCGGCCGGCGACCTCGACCGGCTGTTCGCGCTCGCCGAGCTCTCGTTCGTGCGCGCCGAGCGCACGAACGATCCGTCGCACGCGCTCGCGGCGGCGCTCTACGCCTACGCCTTCCTGTTCGGCGACGACGGCGATCCTGCGTGGCGCGCGCTCGATCCCTTCGACCCGCGCATCCAGGTGGCGCGCCACCTCTACAACCGCGGCCTCACGCTCGGGCTGGCGGACTCGCGCGAGGGAGTGGTCGACCTGTCGAGCAAGCGCCGCGCGCTTCCGTTCGGCGCGCTCGACGTCGCGTCGTCGCCGGCGGACTTCGTGTGGGCGGGTTGGTCGCTCGTGCGCTTCGCGCCGGCCGCCGACTACCGCGTTCGCGGGCTCGACAATCGCTATCGGAAGGCGGGCATCGGCGCTCCGCTCGCTGCGCACCTCGGCGAGGAGATGACGCCCAGCCCGGCGGGCGCGCTGGTCGCGCCGCGGCTGCGCGTGCCGGTGACCGCGTTCCTGCGCGTCGACGACGTGCGCGCGCAGCTCGCGTCGGGGCGCGTCCGCGGACGCCTCGAAGTGTATTCGGAGGACGAGCGCTCGGAGCTCGTGGTCCACGGCGAGGCGGTTCCCGTCGAGCTCGAGAAGAGCTCGTCGCTCGCGTACATGCTCGAGGGCGCGCCGATCTGGGACTTCGGCTTGCTGGGCTTCCGGCTCGGCGACTACCTGCCCGGCCGGAGCGAGCGACTGGTCCTCCTGCACCCGTACATCCCCGGGCGGATTCCGCTCGTGCTCGTGCACGGCACCTTCTCGAGTCCCGCCACGTGGGCGCAGATGGTGAACGAGCTGGAGAACGACCCCGGGATCTCGAAGCGCTACCAGCCCTGGCTCTTCATCTACAACTCGGGAAACCCCGTCGTCTACTCCGCGGGCCTGCTCTCGGAGGCGCTCCAGAAGGTGGTCGCCTCGCTCGATCCGCAGGGCGCCGATGCGGCGCTGCGGCGCATGGTGATCGTCGGCCACAGCCAGGGCGGCCTGCTCACCAAGCTCATGACGGTGCACAGCGGCGACGTCTTCTGGAACAACATCGCGCGCAAGCCGATCGACGAGGTCGACCTCGATCCCGACTCGCGCGCGCTCCTGCAGCGCTCGATGTTCTACGAGCCGCTGCCGTTCGTGAAGCGGGTCGTCTTCATGGCGACGCCGCACCACGGCAGCTACCTGTCCGACTTCCGTGTCACCAGCTGGATCTCGCGGCTCGTGAAGCTGCCCGCTCGCATCACGAAGCTGACGCTGGACGTGGCGATGAAGGGCGGCGACGAGTTCTACCTCTCGGCGCTGGACCGCAAGCCGACGAGCCTCGACAACATGGCTTCGAACAACAAGGCGCTGCGAGCGCTCGCCGCGCTCCCGGTCGCGCCCGGCATCGCGTATCACTCGATCATCGCCGTGCGCGGCGACGGGCCCTGGGAGGACGGCGGCGACGGCGTCGTGAAGTACCGGAGCGCGCGCCTCGAGGGCGCCGCGTCGGAGAAGGTCGTGAAGTCGGGCCACTCGGTGCAGATGACGCAGGAGGGCATCCAGGAGGTGCGGCGCATCCTGGTCGAGCACGCCGCCGCGGCGGACTGACGCGCCGCTGCGTCAGCGCAGCCAGCCGGGCGGAATGCCGCGCCGGCGCGCCTGCTCCTCGAACTGGTCGAGCTCGGTGCGCGCGGCTTCGAGATCGGCGCGCTGCTGGTCGCAGCGCTTGATCTCGACCTCGCGCCAGCGGCCGTCGCGACCGCGCGTCACGTAGCCGGCGACGCCGTCGTAGGCGGGCGGCGCCTCGCGCTCCTCGCACGCCGCGACCTCACGCTCGAGGCTCGCGACTGCCGCAGCGCGCGCGGCGTGCTGCGCGCGCCACCACGCCTCGCCCTCGTCGCCGCGCGCCGGATCGGCGTGCAGCGCTGCAGCGCGGAGCGCGAGCGAGGCGAGCGCGGCGTAGCGGAGGAGATGGCGCATGGCGCTCGGATCGGAGCGCCATGCGCCAGCCTTGAGACGCGGGCTCGGGATCAGGGCACGTCGGGCGTCGGCTGCTCGTGCACGGGAATCTCGTCCGGCAGCCCGCCGAGCGCGACGGCGATCTTCGAGAAGCCCATGAAGAGCGCGATGCCCGCGCCGAGCTCCGCGCGCTCCGCCGGCGTGAACGCCGCGAGCAGCGCGCGGCGCGCGGCGTCCGGGAGCGCGCCCGCGTCGTCGTGGAAGGCGTCCACCGCCGCGAGCGCCGCCTCGTGGCGCGGCGCGAGATCGCGCGCGGCCCAGTCGTCGCGGATGCGGTCCACGACGTCCTCGGTGAGCCCTTCGCGGCGCGCGCCGGCGAAGCGGATCGCCTTGCAGATCGGGCAGTCGACGCGGCGCGCGTTGCGGATGCGCGCGACCTCCTTCGTCGCGTGGTCGACGACGCCGCGGCTCCACAGCACGCCGTAGAGCCGGAGGAACGCGCGCAGCGACTCCGGCTGGATCGCGAGCGGGCTCGCCTGGATCGGATCGCTGGACGCCGTCTTCGGCGGAGCGACGCGCGCGGGCTTCATGCGTCCTCCCGTTCGAGCGACGCCGCGAAACGCGCGAAGCGCGCGAAGCCGTCGAGGATCGCGAGCGCCTCGACGAACGCGACGGTGCCGGCGTCGCCGAGCGCTTGCGTGACCGCGCGCGCCTCCTCGTCGGAGATCTGCTGCGCGTCGAGCACGAACTGCTCGGCGAAGCGCAGGCAGGCGCGCTCGGTGTCGTCGAAGAGCTCGCTCGACCACCAGCGTTCGAGCGCCGCGCGCTTGCGGGGGTCGAGCGCCGCGCGCGCCGCGCGCATCGCGTCGCAGGCGTCGGGCACCGCGGCGCCGAGCATCTGGCCGACTCGCGCGCGCGCGAGCTCGAGCAGGGCGGGGTCGAGCAGCGCGCGTTCCCAGAAGACCGACGCGAAGGCGCGCCAGGCGTCGTACAGCTCGGGGCGCAGCGAGAACACGCGTTCGAAGGATCCGGGGCCGTCGGCTTGGAGCGTCACGCGGGCAGGTTACTCTGCCCGCACGGCGCGCGGACGGGCTCGTGCGACCGGGCGAGGAGATCCGCATGCGCTGGCGAGGAGGGCGCCGCAGCCAGAACGTCGAGGACCGCCGCGGCGCGCGCATGCCGATGGGCGGAGGGCTCCGCCTCGGCGGCAGCGGGATCCTGCTCGTGCTGCTCGCCGCGTGGCTGTTCGGAGCCAACCCGCTCACGCTGCTCCAGATCTTGGCGGGCGGCGGCAGCGCGATCGAGACGTCGCCGGACGACGGCTACGAGCAGCCGGCCCCGGCGCCGGGCGGCGCGACCGACGAGGGCGCCGAGTTCGTGTCGGTCGTGCTCGCCGACACCGAGGACACCTGGAACGAGATCTTCGCGTCGGGCGGCGAGCGCTACGCCGCGCCCAAGCTCGTGCTCTTCAGCGACGTCGTGCGCTCCGCGTGCGGGACGGCGCAGTCGGCGATGGGCCCGTTCTACTGCCCGCTCGACCAGAAGGTCTACATCGACCTCGTCTTCTATCGCGATCTGCGCGAACGCTTCCGCGCGCCCGGCGATTTCGCGCAGGCCTACGTGATCGCGCACGAGGTGGGCCATCACGTGCAGACGCTGCTCGGCACCTCGCAGAAGGTGCGCGACGCGCAGCAGCGCATGGGCCAGGAGCAGGCCAATGCCCTGTCGGTGCGGCTCGAGCTGCAGGCCGACTGCTACGCCGGCGTGTGGGCGCACCACGCGCACCGCGCGCGCCAGATCCTCGAGCAGGGCGACGTCGAGGAGGGCCTCGGCGCGGCCGCCGCGATCGGCGACGACCGCATCCAACGCCAGACCCAGGGCACCGTCGTCCCCGAGTCGTTCACGCACGGCAGCTCGGCGCAGCGCGTCACCTGGTTCCGCCGCGGCCTCGAGTCGGGGTCCATGCAGAGCTGCGACACCTTCGCGGCGGGGTCGCCGTAGCGATCGCTCGCGCCGATCGCGGCTCCGCGCGATTTCTCTCTTGATCTCTGCCCGGGATCCGAATAGAACTAACGCTCGTTAGTTTTTTCGGAGCCCGCCATGCCCGCTTCGCCGCTCCTCCCGTCCCTGGACTCGCCGCACCGGCGCAAAGGCGAGCAGACCGCGGAGCGGATCCTCGACGCGGCCGAGGCGCTCTTCGCGGAGCGCGGCTACGCGGGCACCTCGCTGCGCGACGTGGCGGCGCGGGTCGAGCTGCGGATCCCGTCGCTCTACAACCACTTCCCGAGCAAGGACGCGCTCTACGCCGCCGTGCTCGCGCGCGGCATCGGGCCCGTGCTCGAGCTGCTCGCCGGGTTCGCGGCGGCGCCCAGCGAGTCGCGCGACGCCGGGGCGGTGATCGAGCGCGTGATGGCGATCCTGCGCCGGCACCGCAACCTGCCCAAGCTGATCCAGCACGAGACGCTGGCCGGCGGGCCGCGCCTCACGCCGATGCTGCGCGAGTGGATCGCGCCGGTCTTCGGGCGCGCCGGCGAGATGGCCGAGACGGCGCCGGGCGCCGGGCGCTGGGCGCCCGAGCAGCTCCCGCTCGTCGTGATCGCCGTCTACAACGTGCTGGTCGGCTTCTTCACGTTCGCGCCGCTCTACCAGGCGCTCAACGGCGACGACCTGCTCACCGACGCCAGGCTCGACCACCAGACCCGCATCCTGCGCGAGGTCGTCGCCGCGCTGTTCCCCGAAGTCCCGATCGAACGCTGAGGAGCTGCCATGGACGCCACCGACGACGTGAACGTGAACGTCGCCTTCCTCGATCCCGCGAGCTGGGACGGCTCGATGCACGAGCGCATGCGCTGGCTGCGCCGCCACGATCCCGTGCACTGGTCGGAGCCGGACGGGTGCTGGCTGGTGTCGCGCTACGAGGACGTCGCGCACGCGTCGAAGCGCCAGGACCTGTTCACCTCGGAGCAGGGCGTGCGCGTCGGCAACGCGCCGAAGATCGGGCTCATCGACGAGGGCGAGCCGCGCCACGGCCAGCTGCGCTCGATGATCAACAAGGGCTTCACGCCGCGCATGGTGAAGAAGCTCGAGATCGCGTTCCGCGAGATCGTGCGCGAGGCGCTCGACGCGATCGCGAAGCGCGGCCACTGCGACTTCGTCGAGGAGGTCGCGGTCCCGCTGCCGCTGCTCGTGATCGCGGAGATGATCGGCATCCGCAAGGAGGACCGGCAGCGCTTCCACGAATGGTCGGACGCGATGATTCGCGGCGACGGCGCGAAGGACCTCGCGATCATCGCCGCCGCGGGCAAGGCGTTCGTCGAGTACAGCGCCTACGTCACCGAGATCATCGAGGACCGGCGCAGGAGCCCGAAGGACGACCTCGTCAGCATCCTGGTCGGCGCCCACGACGCCGGCTTCCTGCGCAACTTCGGGCAGGAGCTGTCGGGACACCACGGCAGCGAGCAGCAGCTCGACCTCGCCAACAACGAGCTGATCATGCTGCTCGTGATCCTGCTGGTCGCGGGCAACGAGACCACGCGCAACGCGCTCTCGGGCGGCATGCAGCTCTTGATCGAGAACCCGGGCGAGCGCCGGAAGCTGCTGGAGCGGCCCGAGCTGCTCCCCTCCGCGATCGAGGAGATGGTGCGCGTGGTCTCGCCGGTGCAGTCGTTCGCGCGCACCGCCACCTGCGACACGGAGCTCGGCGGGCGCACGATCGCCAAAGGCGAGCGCATCCTGCTGCTCTATCCGTCGGCCAACCGCGACGAGGCGGTCTTCGAGAGCCCCGACGAGTTCCGCGTCGAGCGCAACCCGCTGCACCTCGGCTTCGGCCTCGGCCCGCACTTCTGCCTGGGCGCGAACCTCGCGCGCATGGAGATGCGCGTCGCGTTCGAGGCGCTGCTGCGGCGCTTCCCCGACATGCGCTACGCCGACGCCGAAGGCGCGGTGGTCGCGCCGTCGTCGCTGGTGCGTTCGTGCGTCCGCATGAACGTCGCGTTCACGCCCGAGCGCTAGGAGTCCGCCTCGCCATGGTGCACTACGACCCGTTCTCCGCCGAGGTGATGGAAGATCCGTATCCCGTCTACGCGCGCCTGCGCGCGGAGGCTCCGGTCCACTTCCTGGAGAAGTACGGCGCCTGGGCGCTCGCGCGCTTCGAGGACGTGTGGACGTTGTCGTCGGACCCGCGCCTGTCGGTCGCGCAGGGCACGACGCCGTCGCAGGTGCTGACCAAGGTGCAGCCGGTGACTCCGATGCTGAACCTGATGGATCCGCCCGACCACACCCGGCTGCGCGTCAAGCTGCGCGGCTTCCTGCTGCCGCGCGCGATCGGCGCGCTCGAGCCGATGGCGCGCGAGATCGTGACGCAGTGCCTCGACGAGGTGCTGCCGAAGGGACGCGTCGACGTGCTCGGCGAGTTCGGCATGCGGCTCTCGGTCCGCATCGCCTGCCGCGCCGTCGGCATCCCGCTCGAGGACGCCGCGCTGCTCGCCTCGCTCGTGAACCGCTTCTTCGGGCGCGAGCCCGGCGTCGACGGCATGACCGCCGACGGCCTCGCCGCCGCGCAGGAGCTGATCGTCTACTTCATGGAGCTCGTCGCCGCGCGCGAGAAGCAGGGCAGCACCGTCGAGGATCCCGTCAACCTGTTCCGCCACGCGGAGGTGGGCGGGCGCAAGCTCGCGCCGGAGGAGATCGCCTCGCATCTCTCGATGCTGATCATCGGCGGCTCGGAGACCTTCCCGAAGACGCTCGCCAACGCGATGTGGCGGCTCTCCGAGCACCCCGACCAGCGCGCCTGGCTGCGCGCGAACCCGGCCGCGATCCCCGACGCCTACCGCGAGACGCTCCGCTACGACATGCCGACGCAGTTCCTGTGTCGCACCGTGACCGAGCCGATCGAGCTGCACGGCCACCGGCTCGAGCCGGGGCAGGGCGTGTGCTTCCTGTACGCGTCCGCCAACCGCGACGAGCGCGAGTTCGAGAATCCCGACGTGCTCGACCTGCAGCGCAAGCCCGCGCGCATCCTCTCGTTCGGCGCCGGCATCCACTCGTGCATCGGCCTCCACGTCGCGCAGATGGAAGCGCGCGTCTGCCTCGAGGAGGCGCTGCGCCGCATGCCCGACTGGGAGGTCGACTGGGCCGACAGCGAACGCCTGCGCACGGAGTTCGTGCAGGGCTTCGCGAAGCTCACGGTGGCGTTCGCGCCGAGGTCGTAGTCGCGGGCCTCATGGGGCTCGCCGCTCGCCTCCGGCTCGCTACGCGGGAAACGGGCAGGGTGCCGCCGCGTTGCGTCGGCGATTCATTTGCGGGCGAGCTCGGCTACAGGACGCCCGGGTAGGAGCCGCCGTCGAGCTGGAGGTTCTGGCCGGAGACGTAGCCGGCGTGCGCGCTGCACAGCCATGCGCACGCCGCGCCGAGCTCGGCGGGCGCGCCGAGCCGCCCCGCCGCGATGCTGGACGCCATCTCCGCGTAGGCCTGTTCGAGCGACACGCCGCCGCTGCGGGCGCGCAGCTCGGCCATCATGCGCTGGCGGTCCGTGTCGAAGCGCTCGGGCAGCAGGTTGTTGATCGTCACGTTGTCGCGCGCGACCTCCTTCGAGAGGCCCTTGCACACCGCGGTGAGCGCGCTGCGCGCGGCAGTCGAGAGCCCCATCGCGGGATGCGGCGCCTTCACCATCGCGGACGTGACGTTCACGATGCGCCCGAAGCGGCGCGCGCGCATGCCGCCGACCACGCCGCGGATCAACAGCACGGGCGCCAGCAGGTTGGCCTCCAGCGCGGAGAGCCAGCGCGCGTGGTCCCAGTCCTCGAAGCGGCCCGGCGGCGGGCCGCCGTTGTTGTTGACGAGGATGTCGGGCTCGGGGCACGCCGCGAGCAGGCGCTCGCGCCCCTCCTCCGTGCACAGGTCGGCGGCCACCGCCGTGACGCGCGCCCCGGTCTTCGCGCGGATCGCCGACGCCGTCGCTTCGAGGCGCGCGGCGTCGCGGCCGTTCAGCACGACGTCCACGCCCTCGGCGGCGAGCGCCTCGGCGCAGGCGCGGCCGAGGCCGCGGCTCGAGGCGCACACGATCGCGCGGCGCCCGGCGATGCCCAGATCCATGTCGTCTCCTCTATCGGGCGAGAACCGCGCGCAGCGCGCCGGGCAACGCGGCCGCGGCGTCGTGGGCCGCGTGCAGCGCGCGCCACGCGACGTGCTGGTCGGGTCGCACGAGCAGCGCGCCGTCGTCGTCGATGCCCAGCAGCGCCGTCCACGCTCCGTCGGAATCCGGCACGTCGGTCCCGATCGCGACGACGCGGAGCGGCGCATCGGCGACGGTGCGGGCGGCGTCGCGCCAGCCGTCCGCGGCGCGGCCCGTCACCAGCGTGAAGCCATCGTGCGCGACGAGATCGAGCGTCGACACGCGCGCCGGATCGCGCCCCACCCAGGCGTGCGGGAGGCGCGCGCCGGGACGCCCGCTCGGCGCGTACACGCGCACCGGGTCCGCGACGCAGGGATGCGGCCCGCCGTCGTCGACGAGCGCGCCCGCCTCGTAGCGGAAGCCGAGCTGCAGGCCGAGCATGTCGAAGTGCTCGGCCTGCGCGGCGATCGCCGCCGCGACGCGCGCCTCGCGGCCGCCGTCGTCGGGGCTCGCGAGCGCCTGGTGCACCTCCAGCATGCGCACCGCGTTGCGCAGGCTCACGTCGGCGTTCGTGTGCGCGACCGGCTTGCGCTCGCGCTCGTAGCTGTCGAGCAGCGAGACGTCCGCCCAGCCGGCCTCCGCGGCGGCGATCTTCCAGACGAGGTTGTGCGCGTCCTGCACGCCGGTGTTGAGCCCGAGCCCGCCGCTCGGCGGAAAGCGGTGCGCCGCGTCGCCGAGCAGGAAGATGCGCCCCGCGCGGTAGCGCTCCGCGACCTGGGCGGTCATCTGCCAGGTCGAGATCGTGCGGATCGGCACGGCGGCGTCGGGATCGCCCATCGCGCGCCGCACGATCGCGGCGCAGCGCGCGGCGTCGTAGTCGGCGGGCGACTCGGCGTCGGCGTCGTAGGCGTGCATGAACACCCAGGTCGAGTCGAGGTCGTGCGCGACGAAGGTGCCGGCCGCGCCGGGAGCGGTCGTCCAGTAGAGCACGGCCGGGCGCTGCGCGAGGCGCGCGCGCAGGTTCGCCTCGAAGTGGATCATCACGAACGACGCGATGCGCGCCGGCCCGATCGGCTCGATGCCGAGCGCGCGCCGCACGCCGCTGCCGGCGCCGTCCGCCGCGAGCAGCCAGCGGCTGCGCACGCTGCGCGTGCGTCCCGTCGCGACCTCGCGCAGCCGCGACGTGACGCCCGCCGCGTCCTGCTCCGACGACTCCCACTCCCAGCCGCTCGCGAGCTCCGCGCCCGGCGCGCTGCGCACGTGCTCGACGAGGATCGGCTCCAGGCGGTGCTGCGAGAGATTGCGCAGCGGCGTCGGCGTCAGCGCGAGCACGTCGTCGCCCTGGCGCTCGAACGGGAGCTGGCCGAGCTCGTCACCGAAGAGCGTCGTGACCCAGCGCACCGCGCCGGCGTCGTCGGGGCTCTTGCACGCCGCCGCGATCGCGCCCATGTCGGCGCCGGCGCTGCGCAGGATCTCGAAGCTGCGCGCGTTCACGACGTGCGCCGCCGGCGCGGGCGCCGGCGCGCGCCGCCGCTCGGCGACGACGCACCCGAGCCCGTGCTGCGCGAGCAGGATCGCGGCGACCAGCCCGACCGGTCCGCCGCCCACCACGAGCACGGGCGCCTCCGTCACGGCCTCCATCGCGCGCCGCCGCCTACGCGCCGAACGGACTGGGCGCGGCGGGGCCCCAGTGCGACTCGGGTCCGGGGCCGGCGATCGGCAGGGCGCCCGTCGCGCTGCGCGCGTTGAAGAGGTCGCCGTCCGTCCAGTGCTCGTACACGTGGCCGAAGGGATCGCGCCAGTAGTCGTAGATCTGGCTGCCGACGACGTGGCGCCCGACGCCCCAGTGATGCGCGCGGCCCTGGCTGCGCAGGTGCTCGTGGCCGGCCATGAGGTCGTCGAGGTCCTGCACCTCGAACGACACGTGGTTGAGCTCGACGCGCCCGACGCCGAGCGCGAGGAACGCGTGGTGGTCCACGTACTCGTCGCCGCGGTCGAGACGCATGAACGCGGCCAGCACCTTCTCGCGGTCGCCGAGGTAGATCTCGTCCGAGTTCCGCAGGCCGAGCGTCGCGTGGTAGAAGGCCTCGGTCTCGCGGAAGTCGTTCACCAGCAGGACGAAGTGGCCGAGCCGCTTCACGCGCGCGGGGCCCTTCTCGACGGCGATCGGCGCGCCGAGGCGGCTGCGCTGCGCGGCGTTGTTCGTCGCGCGCGGCGCGGGCAGCGGCAGCGGCGGGCGCTTCTCGATGCCGTGCACGACCTCGATCGCGATGCCGTTCGGGTCGACGAGGCGCACGCGGCGACCGCCGCCCGGCTCGTCGATCGCCTCGACGCCGCTCGCGCCGGGCGCGCGCGCGACCGCGGCGAGGTCGTCCTCGCTCGCCGCCTCGAAGGCGACGCCGACGAAGCCGGGCTCGCCGCGCTCGGTCACGTGGACGTGGTGGGGCGCGTCCGTGCCGCGCATGTAGAGCGCGTCCGGCGTGCGCGCCGAGCGCACCAGTCCGAAGTCGGTGAGGAACGCCTCCATCGCGTCCAGGTCGGGCGCGCGGAAGCGGACGTGGGCCAGGTCGGCGACGCGGATCATCGGATCCTCCTGCGGGCACGGCGCGTGTTAGTCAGACGTATAAGCCGGCCGGGGCGCCTTGGTCAAGTGACTAATCGCGGCTATCGTGGGCGCCGCATGGCCGCCCGACGCACGAGACGCCCGAGCCCGGCGCGCACGCGGCGCACGGCGGCGAAAGCCGCCGCGGCGGCGCCGCGCGACGACGTCTCGACGCGCGAGCGGATCCTCGCCGCCGCGCTCGAGGTGTTCGCCGAGTCCGGCTTCGACGGCGCCCGCACCCGCGACATCGCGGACCGCGCCGGCGCCAACCTCGGCCTCCTCACCTATTACTTCGACACGAAGCAGGGGCTCTGGCAGGCGGCGGTCGAGCGCGCCTTCGGCGAGCTCTCCGAAGAACTGGCCCAGGTCACGGCGCCGCAGCCAGGCGACGACGAGCGGGCGCAGCTCGAGCGCGTGCTGCGCCGCTTCGTCGCGTTCGTCGCGCGGCAGCCCGCGTTCATGCGCTTGATGAACGACGAGGGCAAGCGCGACGGCCCGCGCATGCGTTGGCTCGCCGACCACTACGTCGCTTCGATGAGCGCGGCGATTCGCGCGCTGATCGAGCGCGCGCAGGCGCGCAGTCTGGTTCCCGCCGTGCCGGTCGTGAGCGCCTACTACATCGCGCTCGGCGCCGCGGGCCTGGTCTTCAGCCAGTCGCCCGAGTGCGCCTACGTGACCGGCGTCGACCCGACGCGCGCGTCCTTCGCCGAGTCGCACGCCGACGCGCTCGTGCGCCTGCTGCTCGGGCCGTAGCTCAGGACGGAGCGACGGCCTCGCAGCCCGGCCACTCCGCGCCGGCTTCGGACTCGAACGGGGCAGGCACCGCGCCGTGCAACGCGCCCTCGGCCTGGAGCCTCCACAAGCGTGCGAAAACGCCGTCGCGCGCGCGCAGCTCGGCAGCGCTCCCGTCCTCGACGAGGCGGCCTCCGTGCAGCACCAGGATCCGGTCGAACGCCGCGAGCGTCGAGAGCCGGTGCGCGACCGCGATCACGGTGCGCTCGCCCAGCGACGTCACGATGCTGCGCTGGATGCGCAGCTCGGATTCCGTGTCGAGCGCGGAGGTCGCCTCGTCGAGCACGAGGATCGGGGCGTCCTTGAGGAAAGCGCGGGCGATGCCGACGCGCTGGCGCTGGCCGCCCGAGAGCTTCACGCCGCGCTCGCCGACGATCGTGTCGTAGCCGTGCGGGAGCCGCCGCACGAAGCCGTCGCAGGCGGCCGCGCGCGCCGCCGCGAACACCTCGTCGTCGCTCGCGTCGGGCCGCCCGAAGCGGATGTTGTCGAGCACGCTGCGGTGGAAGAGCGTGACCTCCTGAGGCACCACGGCGAGCGCCTCGCGCAGGCTGTCCTGCTGGAGGCGGTGGATGGGCTGGCCGTCGAGCAGGATCTCGCCGCTCTGCACGTCGTACAGGCGCTGCAGCAGGTGGACCAGCGTCGACTTGCCCGCGCCCGACGGCCCGACGATCCCGACCTTCTGGCCCGCCGGAATGAAGACGTCGACTTCGTGCAGCGCCTCGCGGCCGCGCTCGTAGCGAAAGCACACCTTGCGCAGCTCGAGCGTGCCGGCGCGGCGCCGCAGCGCGGGCGCGCCGCGCTCGTCCACGACGGTCCGCTTCCGGTCGATCACGCGCAACGTCTCGTCGACGAAGGCGAGCTGCTGGAGCGAGTCCACGAGCGCGATCGCGACGTCGCGCGAGCCGTGGAGGATGCGGAAGGTGAGCGCGCTCACCACCACGACGTCGCCCAGCGTGACGGCGTGCTGCGTCCAGCGGTGCACCGCCCACGACAGCATGCTCGCCGCCATCACCCACAGCACGACGTCGTATACGACGCGCTGCCGTTCCGTGTACATCCAGCTGGCGCGCTGCGCGGCCGCCTCGTCCTCGAAGCGGCTGCGCAGCCGCGTCCACTCGCGTTCGCGCGCCGAGAACGCCTTGACCGACCACATGTTGGCGATCACGTCCACGAGGTCGCCGCCCACAGCGCTGCTGCGCTCGGCGTAGCGCCGGTGCAAGGGCCGCCCGCGCTCGCCCGTCACGCCGAGCCAGGCGGTCACGGCGACGACGTAGCCCGCCATGGCGAGCGCCATGCGCCAGTCGACGAGCCAGAAGATCACGAGCGCACCGGCGAAGTCCACGCAGGGCGGCACGATCCGCCAGATCACGGTGTTGGCGAGGGCGCCGAAGGTGCCCGCCGTCGCCGTCACGCGGTGCCCGAGCGAGCCCGCGAGATGGTCGGCGAAGTAGCGCATCGGCTGGCCGCTGAGGCGGCGGAACAGATCGAGCCGCATCGCGACGCCGACGCCCACGGTGGTGCGGCACGCCAGCCATCCGCTGAGCCGCCACAGCACGCTCTCCGCCGCCACGAGCGCGACGAAGCCGGCGAGCGCGAGCTGTGCCGCCTCGACCTGCCGCGGCTCGTGCGCCATCGCATCCACCAGCCGCTTCATCTGGTACTGGATCGCGACCGCGCACGTCGCCGCGCCGACCACCATGGCGAGCAGCCCCGCGAAGTGCCCGCGCCACGTGCGCAGGTAGTGCGCGAGGAAGGCGCCCGTGCTCGCGAGGCGGCGCGGCTCGGCGGGATCGCCGGCCGCGTCGTGGACGCCGGCGTCATCCATACGCGACCACGCGATCGCGGACGCGCGGCGCCGGCTGGAGGAGCGGGTGCTGGCGTGCGAGCTCTTCCGCGAGCGCGGGGCAGTCGCTGCGGCGGCCCGCCGCGTCCGGCATCGAGAGCAGGCCGACACGACACGTGCGCCCGTTCTCCCAGCCGGGATAGTCGAGCACCGGATACAAGCAGATGCCTTCGATCGGCACGCCGCGCGCGGCCGCCGCGCGCACCTCCGCGCAGACGTGGTGCAGCCAGTACGGCCGCGCCGAGCCCTCCGCGCCGGTCTCCGCGATCAGCAGCGGACGCCCGTATCGCAGGTACACCTCCTCCAGCAGCTCCGCGAGCGGCCGGTAGGCGTGATGCCCGAGCGGGATCGTGCTGCCGTGCAGGTACCACTGGTTGTCGGGGTAGAAGTTCACGCCGACGAGGTCCAGGCAATCGGAGGCCCCGCCGAGCGCGGGCTCGAGCCGGCCGCTCAGCAGGTCCATCGCCTCGAACTGCGCGAGCCGCAGCCGCTCCGCGGCCTCGCGCTCCGCGGGATCGTCCGCGTGCGACACCAGGTGGATCAGCGGCTCCGCCGTGATGAAGCGGGCGCGCGGATCGACCTGGCGGATCGCGTCCAGCGCCGCGACGAACGCGCGCACGAGCTGCCGCTTCAGCTCGGCGCCGCGGCCGACGTCGAGCGGGTTGATGCGTCCCACCTCGCCGCCGGCCCACGCCCAGTACGAGACCTCGTTGACGGGGCAGTACCAGGGCACCTCCTCGGTCTCGCCGCGCACGATGCGCGCCGCCTCGGCCGCGAAGCGCGCGAAGCGCTCCGGGAATGCGGCGGACGCGATGTCGAGATGGTCCGGCCATCCGTAGTGACAGAGATCCCAGACGACCTGCGTGCCGGTCGCAGCGGCGGCGCGCAGCATCGGAAGGAAGCTCGACCAGTCGCAGCGGCCAGGGGATGCTTCGATGCGATGCCAGCGCAGTCCGTCGCGCACGCTGCGCACGCCGTGGCGGGCGAGCTCCTCGTAGTCGCGCCGTGCGAACGCGTCGTGGCGCGTCGCGGCCAGCAGGTCGAGCCGAACGCCGTCCGCACGCCGGTGCGACGAGCACTCGAAGCCGCCGAGAAACGTCGAGCGAAAGGCGCCCATCACGCGCGGTCCTCGTTCGCGCGCCGCGCAAAGCGATCGCGCGCGGTGCGCGAGAGAGCTGCGAAGGAAGCTGCAGGTGGGATCGCGCGGTCGGGTCGCGCCCGCTCCGCATCGCGCGTCGGGCATGCTGCGCGATTGAACATCTCGCCGGCGAAGATCGGCACGGTCTTGCTCGCTGCTCCGTCCGGGCGGCGGCCCGCACGCGGCCCGTCGGACGACGGGCGGGAGCAACTCGTGTGCCAGCGAGAGACGGAGAAGTGCGGACGGACGCGATCGGTGCGGCGCGGGCGCGCGCTACTCGAGGATCCGGCCCGCCAGCGCGCACATGCCGAAGACGATGCCGAGCGCGACGCCGCCGAACACGATCAGCGCGAGCGACGCCTCGGGGAAGATCATGCGCGTGAGGAAGGGGCCGATCAGCGCGAAGCCGGCGATCGTGATCCAGACCGAGCGCGAGTCGCGCAGCTCCTTGCGCACGGCGTCCCGCCAGCCGCGGCGGATCGGCGTCACGTTCGACGGCTTCGAACGTTTCGAATCGGGACTCATGCGCGGACTCTCCGGAGCGGGCGCGGACACGGTTGCAGCTTAGGCCCCGGCGCCCCAGGTGGCGAGCAGGTCGTCGCTCTCGACGAGCGTCGCGACGGCGCCCAGCGTGTGCGCGAAGACCGCGTCGACGTACGCGCGCGGGAAGCCGGCGACCGCGTCGCGCGGGATCACGACCTGGTAGCCCGCGTTCACCGCGTCGAAGGCGAGGTTCGTGATCGCGACGTTCACCGAGACGCCGACGCCGACGACCGTGCGCACGCCGAGGTTGCGCAGCACGAAGTCGAGCTCGGTGCCCTGGAACGGCGAGAGACCGTGCAGGCGCGGCAGCACGAGGTCGGCGTCGTGCACGGGCACCTCGGGCACGATCTGCGCGGCGTCGCTGCCGGGCAGCAGCTTCACGGGCGCCTTCGCCATGTACTGGAAGATGCGCGCGTTGGCGTTCGCGCCCTTGCCGTCGGCGCGGCGCTCGGCGGTGCAGTGGATCACCGGCACGCCGGCGGCGCGCGCCGCCGCGGCGAGCGCCGCGATCCGCGGCAGCGCGTCGCGCGCGTTCTCCGCCAGCTCCGGGAGCTGCGAGAGGTCGCCGACGACGCCGCGCTGGATCTCCTGCGTGACGAGCGCGCTGTGGCGCGGGTCGGCGAGCCGGAGCAGGTCGATCGGCATGGATGCGTCACTCGCGCGGAGTTTCGGCGAGTTGAGATAGCACGGCGCGCGCAAGCAATCGCACCCCCGATGGGCTATCCAGGCTGGCGCCACACTCTCTGGTCGATCTCGGCGACCGTCCCTGTCTTCCCCATCGAGCGTGCTCGCATTCCCGCGCGCCGGCGCTTCAGCGGCGCGCAAGCTCTGCCATTGCTCACGGTGCGCGCGGCGCGCCCCGCCACGGCTTCCAGGAGATCCGATGCTTCAGCAAAGACGCTGCCACAACGACAACCACGGACGCGCGATCATCAAAGTCCGGTTCTGCTCGACCTGCGGCGCGGTGCTGAACTCGAACGTGAAGCAGAGCCAGTGCCCGGACGAGCGGCACGCCAAGATGCGGCGCCTGCAGAGCACCTACTGCATGGACTGCGGCGAGCGGCTGGTCAGGGAGCGCTGAGCGGCATGGCGCGGCGCTGGATCGTCGACTCCGCGGCCGGCGAAGAGAGCATCGAAGCCGACGAGGTGGACATCACCGCTGCGGGCGTGCTCGTGTTCTATCGCGTCGCGACCCGCCGCGAGTCGGAGCGGACCCTGATCGCCAGCTTCGCGCCGGCGCACTGGCGGCGCTGCCGGCTCGCCTCGGAGAGCTGAGCGCTCTCAGCCGATCACGCCCTCGGCGCGCAGCCGCGCCAGCTCGCCGTCGCCGAGCGCGAGCGTCTCGCGCAGCACGGCGTCGGTGTGCTCGCCGAGGCCCGGGAACGACCCGACGGGTCCTTCCGCCACGCGCGAGAGCTTCACGGGATTGCCGACCACCAGCAGGTCGCGGCCGCCGTCCGGGCGCGGCACCTCGAGCAGCATGTCGCGCTCGCGCACGTGCGGGTCGTCCGCGAGGTCGGCGGCGGCGTTGCTCGGTCCCGCGACGACTCCGAGCGCGCACAGCTCGCGCGCCGCCTCGAGCTTGGTCTTGTCGCGCGCCCACGCCTCGAGCGCCGGCCGCACGACCGGCTCGGTGCTCGCCGCCCAGCCCTCGCGCGTCGCGAAGCGCGCGTCCTCGAGCCACTCGGGATGGCCGACCGCGCGCGCGAGCCGCTCGAGCTGGTGCTCGCGGAAGACGGCGACCACGAAGAAGCCGTCCGTGGCGCGGAACGCCGCGCAGATCCCGATCGAGCCGGCCGCGGCCCAGCGTTCGGGCGCGCCCATCGACCACAGGAACGGCGGCATGTCCGACACCGCGATCATCGCGTCGAGCATCGCGACGTCGACGAGCTGGCCGAGGCCCGTGCGCTCGCGGTGGCGCAGCGCCGCCTGCACGCCGATCACGCCGAAGAGCGCCGTCGCGATGTCGCCGAGCGCGCCCGCGACCACGACCGGCGGCGGCGCGTCGCCCCGGCGGTTCGGCTCGTAGAGCCCGCCCATCGCCTCCGCGACGGGCGCGTAGGCGGGCCAGTCGCGGTAGGGGCTCTCGCCGCGCGCGCCGAAGCCCGAGATCGCGAGGTAGATGGCGCGCGGCGCGAGCTTCGCGACCGCGTCGGGGCCGAGTCCGAGCGCGTCCATCGCGCCCGGCCGCATGTTGTCGGCGACGACGTCGAAGTGCGGCACCAGGCGCTCGAAGAGCGCGCGGCCTTCGGCGCGCTTCATGTCGATCGCGATGCTGCGCTTGCCGAGGTTGTTGCGCAGGTAGGTCGCGCCGACGCGGCGCCCGTCGCGGTCGGTGAGCGCGGGCTGCGCGAGCCGGCCCGAGTCGCCGCGTCCCGGCGGCTCCACCTTCACGACGTCGGCGCCGAGGTGCGCGAGCAGCTGCGTCGCGTACGGCAGCGCCTGCATCTGCTCGACCGCGAGCACGCGCACGCCGTCGAGCGGCTTGCCGGCGCCCGCGCGCTCGGGATGGCGGATCTCGTCGACGCGCATGGCGCGCGATTCTCGCCGATCGGCCGCCGATCGTCCGCCCGCTGGCTCAGAGCTTCAGGAACAGCGCGCTGCCCCACGCGAGACCGCCGCCGAACGCCGACGCGAGGATGCGTTCGCCGCGGCAGAAGCGGTCGCCGGCGAGCTCCTCGGAGAGCACCGTCATCCAGCCCGCCGAGCTGGTGTTGCCGTAGCGATCGACGTTGTAGAGGTGCTTGTGCGCCGGCAGGCCGAGCTTCTGGCAGAGCGCCTCCAGCATCACGAGGTTCGCCTGGTGCCCGATGAACCAGTCGACGTCGCCGATCTGGTGGCCGGCGTCGGCGAGGAAGTCCTCGATCGCGACCGGCATCGCGGTGGTGACGAAGTCGAAGACCTCGCGGCCGGACTGATCGAAGCGGCCCCACGCGGCGTCGCGCGCGCCCGCGTCGCTCGCGACGAGCGCGTCGATGCTGCGCGCGGGCCGCGCGCCCGGCGCGGTCGAGTGGATCAGCCTCGAGCCCATCCCGCCGACGCCGACGTGCTCGACCGCGAAGAGGCCCGGCTCGCGCGACACCACGAAGGCGGCGCCGGCGTCGCCGAACAGCACGGCGGAGCGGCGGTCGTCGTAGTCGGCTTGCAGCGTGAAGGGCTCGCCGGTGACGACGAGGATGTCGCGGTACGCCGGCGTCTGGAGCAGTCCGCGGCAGACCTCGAGCGCGTACATCAGCGTCGAGCACGCGTTCTTCATCGAGAACGCCGGCACGCGCAGGCCGTAGTGCTCGGAGATCAGGTTGGCGGGCCCGGGATAGTGGAGGTCGTCGGTGCAGCTCGCGAACAGCACCAGGTCGGCCTGGTCGAGCGTGAAGGGCGTCGTCGCGAGCAGCCGGTCCAGCGCGCGGCGACCGAGCTCGAAGACGGGATGCGGGCCGCGGTAGTCGGCCATGTGACGCCGCTCGGCGATGCCGATCTTCGCGCGGATCCAGGCGTCGCTGGTGTCGAAGATCGATTCGAAGAACGCGTTGTCGAGCACGTGGTCCGGGTGATGGTGCGCGACGTGCTTCAGGAAGATCGGCTGCATCGAGGTCTCCCGCCGGCGGCGGAGCCTCTCACGGTCCCAGGAAGGGAGTGGCCTGGGGGCCGGCGCAGGTTGCGGAAAATCTGCGCGGCCGGCGGGTCGCCGCGGGATTCGGAGCGGGCACGGAGTCGCCGCTGCGCACGACCTGCTGCTCGCTGCGCGCGCCGCTCCCGTCGCCGCGCCGGGTCAGCGCGGGATCTGGAGCGCGGTCGGCAGCGATCCCTGCATGAAGCCGGCTTCCTCGCTGCGCTTCGCGATGCGCCAGCCCTCGTCGGTCCACACCAGCTCGTCGACGTAGGTGGCGCCGACGGTGAAGTCGTGGAGCGAGCCGTCCGGGTTGGCGAAGAACATCGGGTTGAAGACGAGCGTGCGGGCGCGGGCGCGGTCGCCGTCGAGCTCGACGATCGAGTTGGTGACGTAGTGCACCGTGATCGGGAAGGGCGCGAGCGCCTTCGCCAGCCAGCCGCGCACCTCGGGATACTTGCCCGCGATGCCGCCCGTCGCGGTGTAGTCGACGTCGGCGTCGGGCAGAAAGCAGCTGTCGAGCAGCTTCCAGTCCTTGGTGTCGATCGCGCGCGTGTAGCGGATCAAGAGGTCGTTGATCTGCAGGCGATCGGAGAGCTCGCGGTGGGAGAGCTCGCGGGGGGTGGGCATCGTTGCTCCTTGATTCGCGTTTCCGGCCTTATGGGGCCTGCCCGCTCGCCTGCGGCTCGCTACGGCGGACCTGATGGGCCTGCCCGCTCGCCTGCGGCTCGCTACGGCGGACCTGATGGGGTCTGCCCGCTCGCCTGCGGCTCGCTACGGCGGAAACGGGGCTGCGTTCTTCGTTCGTTGCTCGGCGCTTCGTGCGCGTCAGATGGTTGCCAGGATGGCGGAGCCGTGGCCGAAGAGGCCCTGGTTCACGGCGACGCCGACCTTCGCGCCGGCGATTTGGCGCGCGCCGGCCTGGCCGCGGAGCTGCCAGGTGAGCTCGCAGAGCTGCGAGATCGCCTGCGCCGGGATGGCCTCGCCGAAGCAGCCGAGGCCGCCGCTCGGGTTCACCGGCTGCTTGCCGCCCAGCGCCGTCGTGCCGTCGCGCAGGATCTTCTCGGCGTCGCCCGGCTTCGCGAAGCCGATGTTCTCGTACCAGTCGAGCTCGAGCGCCGTCGAGAGGTCGTACACCTCGGCGAACGAGACGTCCTCGGGCCCGATCCCGGCCTGCTCGTAGGCGCGCCGCGCGATCGAGTCGCGGAACGGCACGTCGGGCACGGCGACGCCGACGGCGGAGTCGGTCGCGAAGTTCGGCATCTCGATCACCGTGTTCGGGTAGACGGGCGTCACCGTCGACACCGCGGCGACGCGCACCGGCTGCGCCGCGCGCTTGCGCGCGAACTCCATGCTCGTCAGCACGACGGCGGCGCCGCCGTCGCTGGTCGCGCAGATGTCGAGCAGGCGCAGCGGATCGGACACGACCTGCGAGGCCATCACCTCTTCGAGCGTGTAGAGCTTGCGGTAGCGCGCGTTCGGGTTGGCGAGCCCGTGCCGGCTGTTCTTGACCTTGACGCGGGCGAAGTCCTCGAGCGTCGCGCCGAACATCTCCATGCGGCGGCGCGCATAGAGGCCGAAGTAGATCGGGTTGGTGGCGCCGAGCAGGTGGAAGCGCAGCCAGTCGGGATCGGTCTTGCGCTCGCCGCCGGCGGGCGCGAAGAAGCCCTTCGGCGTGGTGTCGGCGCCGACCACGAGCGCGACGTCGCACAGGCCGGCGAGGATGCGCGCGCGCGCGACGTCGATCGCCTGCGCGCCGGTGGCGCAGGCGCCGTAGGTGCTCGCGACCTGCGCGCCGTTCCAGCCGAGCGCCTGCGCGATGCTCGCTCCCGCGACGTAGCCGGGATAGCCGTTGCGCATGGTGTCGCCGCCGGCGACGAACTGGACGTCGGTCCACGCGAGGCCCGCGTCGGCGAGCGCCGCGCGCGCGGCGTGCACGCCGTACTCGACGAAGTTGCGGCCCCACTTGCCCCACGGATGCATGCCGACGCCGAGGACGGCGATCTCCTGGTCAGACCCGTGCCTCATGACTTCGTTCGCCTCCGGCTCACTGCGCGCGGCCTTCGGCCGCTTGCGCAGGCCTCCACTTCCAGGTGACGACGTCGTTCTCGCCGTCCCGGTAGAGCGTGTCGAGCACGAGCTCCATCTCCATGCCCGCGTGGAGGTCGGCGCAGCCCACGCCCCTCACCACCTGCCCGAGCACGACCATCTTCTCGCGCTCGAGCTCCACCGCGGCGACGGCGTAGGGCTCGAAGGGATCGGGCGCGACGTACGGCTTCGGCGGCGGATAGCGGTTGTCGGTGAACGACCAGAGCTTCCCGCGGCGCGAGAGCGGCGTCTCTTCGAGCTCGCTCGCGCCGCAGCGCGGGTTGCGGCAGGCGAAGGTCTCTTTCGGAAAGAAGTACGCGCCGCAGGACTTGCAGCGCGTGCCGAGCAGCGACGGCGCGTCGTCGAGGGTGAACCAGCCCTCGACGGCGGGAATCCGGGTCGTGGCCACGCGGGTTCTCCTTGCGCGCGGCGCAGCGCGCAGATTTCGAGACGCATCGTATCTTTATCGCCCCGGACCCGCCATCGCGCGGACGCCGCGACGCGTCCAAACCTACAAAGCGCGCCGCGCCGAGCGCCGGGCGCGACGCGACGTCGCGCGACGCGCGGAACGGCGCTTGCTTCTCGTCGGACCGATGCGACGCAGCCGCTACCCGCCGATCGAGAGCCACGGCGTGGTCGGGAACCTCCGCACCGCCGCGCTCGTCACGCTCGACGGCGACGTCGACTGGCTGTGCCTGCCGCGCTTCGACTCGCCGAGCGTGTTCGGCTCGATCCTCGACGCCGACCGCGGCGGCCACTTCCGGATCGCGCCCGCCACCGACGAGATCCGCCACGAGCAGCGCTACTGGCCCGACACGAACGTCCTCGTGACGCGCTTCCTGCATCCGGAAGGGATCGGCGAGCTCGAGGACTCGATGCCGGTCGGAGCGGAGGCGTCGCGCGACGACCACCTGGTGCGCCGCGTGCGGGTGGTGCGCGGCCGGCTGCCGTTCCGGCTCGAGTGTCGGCCCGCGTTCGACTACGCGCGCGCGCCGCACGCCGTGCACGTCGGCGCGCGCGGCGCGCGCTTCCACTCGCGCCAGCTCTCGCTCGGGCTCGCCGCCTCGATCCCGCTCGCGCGCGACGGCGACGCGGCCGTCGCGGACTTCGCGCTCGGCCAGGGCGAGAGCGCGGTGTTCGTGCTGCGCACGCTGCACGGCGACGGCGAGGACCCGCCGTGCCTCGGCGTCGGCGAAGCCGAGGCGCACTTCCGCGCGACCGTGGACTACTGGCAGCGCTGGATCGCGCGCTGCACGTATCGCGGCCGCTGGCGCGAGACGGTGCGGCGCTCCGCGCTGCTGCTGAAGCTGCTCACCTACGAGCCGACGGGCGCGATCATCGCCGCGCCCACGACGAGCCTGCCCGAAGGCATCGGCGGCGTGCGCAACTGGGACTACCGCTTCACCTGGATCCGCGACGCCTCGTTCACCGTGTACGCACTGCTCCGCGTCGGCTTCACCGACGAGGCGATCCACTTCATGGAGTTCCTCCAGGACCGTTGGCGCCGGCGCGACGCCGCGTGCGCGGGCCCGCTGCACGTGATGTACGGCGTGGACGGCCGCACCGATCTCGAGGAGGAGGAGCTCTCGCACCTCGAGGGCTACTGCGCTTCGCGGCCGGTGCGGATCGGCAACGCCGCGCACGACCAGCTCCAGATCGACATCTACGGCGAGCTGATGGACGCGGTGTACCTGCACAACAAGCACGCCGCGCCGATCGGCTACGACGCGTGGACGCACCTGCGCGGTCTCGTGGACTGGGTCGCCGAGAACTGGGAGCGGTCCGATCAAGGCGTGTGGGAGGCGCGCAGCGAGCCGCGCGACTACGTGTACTCGAAGTTCATGAGCTGGGTCGCGCTCGACCGCGGCCTGCGGCTGGCGGCCAAGCGCGCGCTTCCCGCCGACCACGCGCGCTGGCTCGCGACGCGCGACGCGATCTACGAGCAGGTGATGCGCTGCGGCTGGAACGCGGAGCGCAACTCGTTCGTGCAGAGCTACGGCGAGACCGCGCTCGACGCGTCCGCGCTGCTGATGCCGCTCACCTTCTTCATGGCGCCCAACGATCCGCGCATGCTCGCCACGATCGACGCGATCCGGGCTCCGTTGCACCGCGGCGGGCTCGCCGCCGACGGGCTCGTCTACCGCTACGACCCCGCGCACGCGCCCGACGGCCTGCCCGGCACGGAGGGCACCTTCAACATGTGCAGCTTCTGGCTGGTGGAGGCGCTGACGCGCGCCGGCCGCACCGATCCCGCGCGGCTCGTGGAGGCGCGCCTCCTGTTCGAGCAGATGCTCGGCTATGGCAATCACCTGGGCCTGTACGCCGAGCAGACGGGCACGACCGGCGAAGCGCTCGGCAACTTCCCGCAGGCCTTCACGCACCTCTCGCTGATCTCGGCGGCGTTCAACCTCGACCGCGAGCTCGACCGCGGGCGTTAGATGCGGCGCTCGCGGCCCTGCCAGTAGCGTTCGCGCAGCTGGCGCACGAGCAGCTTGCCGGTCGGATGGCGCGGCAGCTCGCGCTCCCAGTCGATGCTGCGCGGGACCTTGTAGCCGGCGAGGTGCGCGCGCGCGAAGTCGAGGATCGCGGCCTCGAGCGCGGCCGACGGCTCGTAGCCCGCCGCGAGCTGCACGGCGGCCTTCACCGTCTCGCCCCACTCGTCGTCGGGGATGCCGAAGACGCCGACGTCGGCGACGGCGGGGTGCGCGATCAGCGCCTGCTCGACTTCGGCCGGATACACGTTGACGCCGCCCGAGATGATCACGTTGCTCTTGCGGTCGCACAGGTAGACGCAGCCGTCCGCGTCCACCCAGCCGACGTCGCCGAGCGTCAGCACGCCCGGCTCGAGGTAGGCGCGCGCGGTCTTCTCCGCGTCGGCGTGGTAGACGAAGGGCTCCGCGAGATCGCGATGGCGCGAGTAGAGCGCGCCGGTCTCGCCGGTCGGCAGCCGCCGGCCCGCCTCGTCGACCGCGAACACCTCCCAGTGCGGCAGCGCGCGTCCCACCGTCCCCGGGTGCGCGAGCCAGTCCTTCGAGTCGACCAGCGTGACGACGCCGCTCTCGGTGCCGCCCCAGTACTCGACGAGCGCCGGGCCCCACCACGCGATCATGCGCTGCTTCACGCTCGGCGCGATCGGCGCCGCGCCGTGCAGCACGAGGTGCAGCTCGGGCGCCGCGAACGCCGCGCGCTCGTCGTCGGGCAGGCGCAGCAGGCGCACGAACATGGTCGGGACGAGGTGCGTGTGGTGCACGCCGCGCTCGCGCAAGAGCGCCAGCGCGCGGCGCTCGTCCCAGCGCGGCATCACGATCATGGGCGCGCCGTTGAGGAGGTCGTACACCGCGAAGAGCAGCGGCGCAGCGTGGTAGATCGGGCCGGTGACGAGATGCGGCCCGGAGCCGTCGAGGCCGATCGCGCTGCCGGCGCGCCGCCACGCGACGAGTCCGTCGGCGAGCGTCGCGGGCTTGGCGCGCCGCACGCCCTTCGGCTTTCCCGTGGTGCCGCTCGTGTAGATCATCGTGCCGCCCGCGGGTCCCGCCGGATCGAGCGGCGCGTCGGACGCCGCCGAGATCGCGCGCTCGAGCTCGTCGCCGGCGCGCACGATCTCGCTCGCGCCCGCTGCGCGCGCGGCGTCCACGTGCGCTTCGTCGGCGATCACCACGCGTGCGCCGGAGTCGGCGAGCACGTGCGCGATCTCCTCCGGCCGCAGGTGGCGGTTCACCGGCGAGATCCACAGCCCGGCGCAGAGCGCCGCGAGCACGCACTCGACACCCTCGGCGCGATTGCCGATCAGCGTCGCGACGTGGCTGCCGGGCGCGAGGCGCAGGTCGTCGCGCAGCCAGTGCGCAAGTCGGCGCACGCGTTCGTCGAGCTCACGCCAGCTTCGGCGTCGCTCGCCGTCGTCGAGCGCGCTCGCGTCGGGATGCGCGGGAGTCGGGAAGAGCATCGTCGCTCCGTGTTGCGAGGGACGGAACGAGTAGGGCAGCTCGCGGCGCCGAGCGACACGACTTGCCGCGGCGCCCGGTTCGCGCAGAATGGCGCCGTGGAACGACCTCCCCGCGTGCGGCGAGCGGCCTCGGGCAGAACGCGCGCGAAGCGCGCCGTCGCGCGGCGTCGGGCCGCCGTGGAGGAGCCCGCCGTCCCGCGACGCGGACGTCCCACGATTCCGGCCGAGGTGCAGCGCGAACGCCTGCTCGACGCGGCGCGGCGCGCGTTGCAGGAGAGCGACTTCGGCAGCGTGCGCGTGTCCGACGTCGTGCGCGCGGCCGGCATGTCGTCGCGCTCGTTCTACGATCACTTCGCCACCAAGGAGGATCTGCTGCTCGCGCTGATCCATCAGGCGGGCGGCAACTTGACGGCAGAGCTCGACGCCATCTTCGCGGACGCTCTCTCGTTCGAGGAGCAGACGAGCCGCGCGCTGGCGGCGTACCTCGCCGCCTTCGCCGGCACTCCGCTCGACCTCGAGAAGCTGGGCGAGAGCGCCAGCGCGCCGGTGCAGAAGCTGCTGCGCCACTACGTGCGCGAGGTCGGCGTGCGCGTCGCCGCGCAGCTCGAGCGAGCGCACCGCGCGGGCGCGTCGCGCCGTCCGCCCGACCCGATCGTGCTCGACGTGCTGCTGCTCGGGCTGCTCGGGATCGCGTCGAGCTACGTCGCCGACGGACGCCGCGATCAGCTGGCGTCGCTGCAGCCGACGCTGCGGCAGTTCCTGCTGCGCGTGTGGTCTTGACGCACGCGCGCGGTTTCCCGTGAAAATTGCCGGTGGGTGGAGGCGCGGCCGCGCTCGTGACTGCGCCGCAAGTGACGGACGCGTCGTCACTTTTCTCGGCGCGCGCGCGGCGAAAAAGAAAAAGCTTCCGGTCTTTGTGTCGCGTCGCGTACAAGGCGGGAACGGAGGATTTTCTCAATGCAAGGCTCCGCGCGCCCGCTCGCTTGGCTCGTCTCGGCTCTCTTCACGGTGAACGTCGGCTGCGGTCAGATCCAGTTGCCGGTCACCTTCGCACTCCAGGGCGAGAACACGATCACGCTCGAGGTCCCGTTCTTCCCGCCCGGTAACAACGTCTTCTCGTCGTCGCTCCTCGGCGGCGCGGACGCCACCGTGTCGATCGATCTCAATCCCTTCGAGCTCTTCTCGCCGCAGGGCCTCGTCGCGCTGATCGCGATCGACCAGATCCGCATGGCCGGCACTCCGATCGATCTGTTCGGACTCAACACCGGCACGATCTGCATCTACGACGACGTCGAGAACCCCGGCGGCGGCATCGCCTACCTGCGCCCGCTGCGCCGCGAGGGCGACTTCACGCTCGCGTTCAACACGCTGATCTCGGTGACGGATCCGGTGTTGCTCGGCCTCTTCCCCGACCCGCTCCCGTTCGCCGCCGAGGTGGACACGACCGTGCCGATCACGCTGTCGGACCTCTTCGGCCTGATCGCCGGCAGCGGCTCGGGCGGCATCGAGCTGTCGCAGGAGCTGACCTCGACGCTGCCCGACATGCCGATCCTGGGCGGCTCGATCGTGACGGCCGACCTCACGCTGGCGACGGTCGAGGAGTTCCCGTCCGATCCGCTGCTCGACGAGTGCGAGGCGTTCATCGCAGGTCTCTGAGCCGCGGGGTCCGAGTCGGTCATGACGTGCCACGTCCTCGAGCGCATGGGTGCCTTCGCGCTCGCTTGGCTCGTCACGCTCGGAGTCGCCGGCGCCGCGTGGGCGCAGAATCGCCCCGCGTTCACCGGTGTCGGCGACCTCGCGGGCGGCCCGATCTACAGCGCCGCCGAGAAGGTGTCGGACGACGGCGCGGTCGTCGTCGGCGGAAGCGAGAGCAGCTCCGGCCCGCAGGCGTACCGCTGGACCGAAGCGGGCGGCATCGTCGGACTCGGAGACCTGTCCGGCGGCGCGTTCGCGAGCCAGGCGACCGGCGTCTCCGCGAACGGCTCGGTGATCGTCGGCACCGGCGTCAACTCCAGCGACGAGAGCCGCGCGTTCCGCTGGACCTCCGGCTCCGGCCTCGTCGCCCTCAATGCGTTCTTCTGCTTCCTGTGCCCGGACTATGGGTTCGGCACGACGGTGTCGGCGAACGGCCTGGTCGCCGTCGGCGGCAGCAACGACTCGAGCGACACGCTGGAGGCGGCGCGCTGGACCGGCGGCGGCACCTCGATCTCCGGTCTGGGCCGGCTCTCGGGCGGCTCGATCAGCGAGGCGCGGGGCGCCTCCTCCACCGGCTCGGTGATCGTCGGCGTGAGCGAGAGCAGCACGGGCTTCCGCGCCTTCCGCTGGTCGTCGGGCGGCGGCATCGTCGCGCTGCCCGAGGTGCCCGGCGCACAGGTCGAATCGGGCGCCAACGACGTCTCGGACGACGGCTCCGTGATCGTCGGCTACGCGAACACGAGCGCGACCAACACCGCGATGCCGCAGGCCGCGCGCTGGCTGGGCCCGAGCTACGGCGCGGCGAACCTGCTCGGCAGCCTGCCCGGTGCGCCGCTGCCCACGAGCCGGGCGCTCGCCGTCTCGGCCAACGGCGCGCTCATCGTGGGCAGCGCCAACGACGCGAACGGCGACGACGCCGCGTTCCTGTGGAGCGCGGCGCAGGGCATGCGCGAGCTGCGCAGCGTGCTCGCGGAGGACTACGGCGTCGACGTCGGCGCGTGGCAGCTCACCGCGGCGCGCGGCATCTCGAACGTGAACGCGGCGGGCGAGTTCTGGGTCGTCGGCGCCGGCGTGAACCCGAGCGGCAACCAGGAGGGCTGGGTCGCGCTGCTCTCGCCGACCGCCTGCAACGACGGCGTCGACAACGACGGCGACGGCGACGTCGACTTCGGCGACGACGCGCAGTGCATCGCCAAGGGCGACCGCTCCGAGACGGCCGATTGCGGCGACGGCATCGACAACGACGGCGACGGGCAGACCGACTACCCGGCGGACGCCGGCTGCACCGCGGCGAGCGATCGGACCGAGCTGCCCGATTGCAGCGACGGCATCGACGACGACGGCGACGGGCTCACCGACTTCCCCGCCGATCCGGGCTGCCGCTCGGCGTCGTCCGCGGTCGAGAACCCCGCCTGCCAGAACGGCATCGACGACGACGGCGACGGCTCGATCGACTTCCCGGAGGCGGGCTGCGTCGCGAGCGACGACCGCTCGGAGATCGCCGACTGCGGCGACGGCCTCGACAACGACGGCGACGGCCTGGTCGACTCGCCCTCCGATCCCGACTGCGCCAACACCAGCGATCCCGCCGAGGACGCGCAGTGCGACGACCGCATCGACAACGACAACGACGGTGCGCGCGACTACCCGGATGCGTATCCCGCCTGCCAGAGCGCCGCGGACACCAAGGAACGTGCGGCCTGCTCGGATGGGATCGACGACGACGGCGACGGGCAGACCGACTTCCCGGCCGACGCCGGCTGCGCGAACGAGAAGTTCGGCAGCGAGGCGCCCGTCGCGACGGCGATCGGCGATCTGCTCGTGCTCGACCGGCGCAGTCGCACGCTGTTCCGGCTCGACGTCGCGAGCGGCGCGCAAACGCCGATCTCGACGGCCGCGCAGCTCGCATCGCCGCAGGGCGTCGCGGTGCGCGGCAGCGGTGCGGTCGTGGTCGCGGACCCGTCGGGCCTCTACGAGGTGGCGCCGTCCACCGGCGCGCAGCGGCGCTTCTCGGACGCGCTCGCCGCCAACGAGTCGCTGCAGACCGTCTTCGAGGCGAGCGGCGACGCGATCGTGCTCGAGGCCGCCGGCCTCGCGCGCGTGCCGTTCCCCTATGGCGGCATCGCGTCGAAGACGCCGCTGCTGACGCTGCCGGTGTCCGGCGTGCTCTCGGTGTGGATCGGCGACGCGCTCGCGCGCGAGGCCTCGGGCAGTCTGCTGGCGACGGGCTTCGGACCGCTCGGCGACGGCATCTTCCGCATCGGCGCGAGCGGCTCGCCGGTCACCAAGGTGACGCCGAGCTTCTCGGCCGACACCTGGTCGGATCTCGCCGTCGAGGCGAGCGGCCAGATCCTCGCGGTCGGGACGCGGTTCGGTGTCGGAGCGGGCGTGTTCCGCGTGCACCCGACGACCGGCGCCCGCACCGCGCTCTCGAGCGGCGCGCCGTGGGTGACGCCGATGGCGGTCGCCGTCGGGACGGGCGGCCAGATCTACGTCGCCGACGCGGGCACGTGCGGCGCGGTCTCGTGCAGCGGCTCGGAGGTCGTGCAGGTCGATCCCGTGAGCGGCGCGCGGCTCGCCGTCCGCAGCGGCGGCTTCATCACCGGCGAGATGGACCTCGCCGTCGTGACGGCGCTGCCGACGTGCGCCAACGGCGTCGACGACGACGGCGACGGCGCCACCGACTTCCCGGCCGACGCGCACTGCCGCGCCTTCGAGGACCCGTCGGAGCACCCGGATTGCAGCAACGGCCTCGACGACGACGGCGACGGCGCGATCGACCACCCCGCCGACGCGGGCTGCGCGCAGGCGACCTCGGCGCGCGAGAACCCGCCGTGCAGCGACGGCATCGACAACGACGGCGACGGCCGCGTCGACTGGAACGGCGGCCCGGGCGGCGGCACGCCCGACCCGCAGTGCGCTTCGCCGACCGGCGGCGCGGAGAAGGCCGCCTCGAGCTGCGGCTTCGGCGCCGAGATCGCGCTCGCGCTCGCGTTCTGGCGCTGGCGCCGCCGCCGAGCCTAGGTCTTCGGCAGGCGCGCCTCGCGCAGCGCGGCGCGGCGCAGCTTGCCCGCGTCGTCGCGCAGCGGCTCGCTCACGAACTCGAAGCTGCGCGGGATCTTGTAGTGCGCGAGGTGCGCGGCGAGGTGCGCGCGCAGCTCGTCCTCGCCGACGGGTGCGGTCGCGTCCACGAGCGCGTGGACGCGATTGCCGAGGTCGTCGTCGGGCAGGCCGATCACCGCGCTCGTGCGCACGGCGGGGTGCGCATCGAGCGCCGCCTCGACCTCGGCGGGATACACGTTGGCGCCGCCGACCAGGATCATGTCCACCTTGCGCTCGACGAGATAGAGCCAGCCCTCCTCGTCGACGTACCCCATGTCGCCGAGCGTCTCCCAGCCGTCCGGCGAGGCGACCGGCTGCGCGCCGATGTAGCGGTACGTCGAGCCCTGGCCTCCGGGCGGCATCATGAAGACTTCGCCGACCTCGCGCGGAGCGCACTCGCTGCCGTCGGGGCGCTGGATGCGGATCTTGCGGCCGAGCGTCGGCTTGCCCACCGAGCCCGGGTGCGCGAGCCACTCGCTGCCCGAGATCAACGTGCCGCCGCTGCGCTCGGTGCCGCCGTACGCCTCGTACACCTTCTCGGGCCCGAGCCACTCGATCCACGCGCGCTTCATCCACACGGGGCTCGGCGCGCCGGTGGACATCACGCGCGCCAGCGACGACACGTCGTAGCGCCGGCGCACGGCCTCCGGCAGTCGCCAGATGCGCTGCATCATGGTCGGCACGAACAGCACCCAGTCGACGCGGTGCCGCTCGATCGCAGCGAGCGCCTCCTCGGGATCGAAGCGCGTCATCACCACGACGCTGCCGCCGCAGAGGAGCTGCTGCCACGCCGTGATGAAGGGGCCCGCGTGATAGAGCGGGCCGGGCACCAGCGTGGTGCCGCCGGGGCGCATCATGTTCTCGGCGACCTCGGGGTCCTTCTCGCCGGGAACGAGGTCCACGATCAGCTTGGGTCGGCCCGTGCTCCCGCCCGACGTCATGCAGCGAACGTGGCGCGGCACGACGTCGGGGAGCGGCGCGTCCGAGCACGACGCGTCCGGTGCGTAGCCGGCCGGCAGCGTCGCGAACGGATACGACTCGCCCTCCGGCGCGCCGACGACGAGCGCCGGCTCGGCGAGCGCCACGATCGCGCGCCGCTCGCGCTCGGGCAGCCGCGCCGACACCGGGCTCGGCGTCGCGCCGAGGCGCCAGACCGCGAGCGTCGCGGTGAAGTGCTCGAAGCCGTTCGGGAGCGCGATCGTGACCAGATCGCCCGGAGCGACCCCGAGCGACGCGTAGGCGCGCGCGAGCCGGTTCGCGCTCCGGTCGAGCGCGGCGAACGACATGGATGCGCCGTCGTGGATCACGGCGGGGCGTTCCGGGTCGCGCGCGGCGTGGAAGGCGAACGCGCGGCCATAGGACAGGACGGGCATGGGTCGCGGAGCCTATGAGAGCCGCCGCCGGGGCGTCAACGGCGCACGCGACAGATGTACAAGCCGCCCGCTGCGGCGGAAGGATGTGCACGCCTCGCGCGGCGGGGCGCTCGTTCGGCTGAGCGACGAACTGGCACGCAGGATGCTGGCATCCTCGTCATGCTCGGCACGAATACGCGTCGCGTTCTCGAGAGCGGGCGTCGCGCCGCGGCGTGCGCGGTCGTGTGCGTCGCGCTCGGCTGCGACGGCGCGCCGAGCGGCGACGCCGCCGCGCAGCCGGAGGCGCCGGCCGCCGTGCAGTCGGTGGCGGGCAGCAAGCCGGGCATCCAGCTCGTGTCGCCGCTCCCCACGGGCGAGTGGCACCTGCCGAGCGGCGACTACGCGGCCACCCGCTTCAGCCCGCTCGATCAGCTCGACACGAGCAACGTCGGCGGACTGAAAGTCGTCCACACCTTCTCGACCGGCACGCTGCGCGGCCACGAGGGCGGGCCGCTCATCGTCGGCGGCACGATGTACGTGACGACGCCGTACCCGAACAACCTGATCGCGATCGACCTGACGCAGCCCGGTGGCGCGATCCGCTGGATCTACGAGCCGAATCCCGATCCGCGCGCGGTCGGGATCGCGTGCTGCGACGTCGTGAACCGCGGCGCGTCCTACGCGAACGGCAAGATCATCTACAACCTGCTCGACGCGCACACGGTCGCGGTGGACGCCGAGACGGGCAAGGAGGTCTGGCGCACCAAGACGGGCAGCATCGACATCGGCGAGACGACGACGATGGCCCCGCTCGTCGTCAAGGACAAGGTGATCGTCGGCAACAGCGGGGGCGAGCTCGGCGTGCGCGGCTGGGTGCTCGCGCTCGACGTCGAGACCGGCAAGGAGCTGTGGCGCGCGTTCGCGGCGGGGCCGGACTCCGAGGTCTTGATCGGCGAGAACTTCCGGCCGTTCTACGAGAAGGACCGCGGCAAGGACCTCGGCGTGTCCTCCTGGCCGCCGGACCAGTGGAAGCTCGGCGGCGGCACGGCGTGGGGCTGGATCTCCTACGACCCGGCGCTCGACCTCATCTACTACGGCACCGGCAACCCGGGCGTGTGGAACCCGGATCTGCGCCCGGGCGACAACAAGTGGTCGTGCACGATCTTCGCGCGCGATCCCGACGACGGCTCCGCGCGCTGGGCGTACCAGATCAGCGCGCACGACGCGTGGGACTACGACGAGATCATGGAGAACGTGCTCGTCGACATGGAATGGGGCGGGCGCATGCGCAAGCTCCTGATCCATCCCGGGCGCACCGGCTTCGTGTTCGTGCTCGACCGCGAGAGCGGCGAGCTGCTCTCCGCCGAGAAGTTCCAGCCCGTGAACTGGGCCGAGCGCTACGAGATCACGACCGGCAAGCCGGTCGAGGTCCCCGAGAAGCGCACGCGCGGCGGCGCGGTGACGCACAACATCTGCCCGTCCTCGACCGGCGCGAAGGAGTGGAACCCGTCGGCGTTCTCGCCGCGCACCGGACTGCTCTACATCGCCGCGCACAACACCTGCATGGACTACGAGGGCATCGAAGCCAACTACATCGCCGGCACGCCCTATCTCGGCGCGAGCGTGAAGATGTATCGCGGTCCCGGCGGCTACCACGGCGAGCTGGTCGCGTGGGATCCCGTGCAGGCGAAGCCGGTGTGGACGATCCGCGACGAGAAGCTCCCGCTCTACAGCGGCGTGCTCGCGACGGCGGGCGACCTGGTCTTCTACGGCCGCATGGACGGCTGGTTCCACGCCGTCGACGCGCGCGACGGACGCGAGCTGTGGAAGTTCAAGACGGGCTCGGGAGTCATCGGCAACCCGGTCACGTACATCGGCCCCGACGGCAAGCAGTACGTCGCGGTGTACTCGGGCGTCGGCGGCTGGATGGGCGCCGTCGCCTTCCCCGGCGTGTCCGCCGACGACCCGTACGCCGCGCTCGGCGTGGTCGGCGCGATGGCGGACATCAAGAAGCACACCGTGCAGGGCGGCATGGTGTACGTGTTCGGGCTGTGAGGCGGGCGCGCGCCGTGCGGCCGTCTCTCGTGCTCGGCGCGCTGGCGCTCGCCGCCGCCGCGTGCGAGCGCAGCACGCAGACGCAGCCCCCGGCGGCGGCGGCCGGCGCGCCCGCGGCGCACTACGCGGTCGGACCGATTCCCGGCGGCGGCGAACGCTCCGAGCGCACCAATCCGTTCGCCGACGACCGGGGCGCGGCCACGTCCGGGCGCCGGCTCTTCGTCGCGTACAACTGCGCCGGCTGTCACGGCGGCCACGCCGGCGGCGGCATGGGACCGAGCCTGCGCGACGACGTCTGGCTCTACGGCGGGGCCGACGGCGACGTGTTCGCGTCGATCGCCGAGGGCCGCGCCAACGGGATGCCCGCGTGGGGCACGCTGCTGCCCGAGTCGCAGATCTGGCTGCTCACGACGTACGTGAAGTCGCTGCGCACGCCCCACGAAGCGCAGCCGCCGCGGTGACGACGCGATTCCGCGTCGGTGAAGGAGGCGAAGCTCATGCACGCTCGCAACGCACTGCTCTCGTTCGCGCTCGCGGGGCTCCTCGTCGCGGGCGGCTGCGGCGACGACGCGCGGCGCGCCGCGCAGGACGACGCGACGCCGCCCGTCGCGGCGGGCGAGCCGCAGCCGGCCGCCCAGCGCGAGGCCCGCGCGGCAGAGACGGGCTGCGACGCGCTGCCGTCCGCCGACGAGCTGCGCCGCCTGCTGGGCGAGGCGCCCGACGCGGGCGACGCGGGCGGGCTCTTCGGCGGCCGCAAGGAGTGGGTCGCGACGGTGAACCGCTCGGGCGAGCTGTGCGCGGTCGTCGTCTCGACCGACGATCCCGCCGCGGCGTGGCCCGGCAGCCAGGCGATCGCGAAGGCGAAGGCGTACACCGCCAACGCCTTCAGCACGGACGACACGCCGCTCTCGACGGCGCGCCTCTACACGATGACGCAGCCGGGGCACTCGCTGTACGGCCTGCACGCGGCGAACCCGATGCATCCCGACTGCCTCGCCGCGCCGGACGAGCACCGGGACGCCGAACGCCGCATCTGCGGCGGCATCATCACCTTCGGCGGCGGCGTCCCGCTCTACCGGGACGGCAAGCGCGTCGGCGGTCTGGGCGCGAGCGGCGACACCGCGTGCGCCGATCACGAGATCGCCAAGCGCATCCGCGACAAGGCGGGCCTGAACCCGCCGGGCGGTCCGGGCGCCGACGACATCACGTACGCGTCCAGCGACGGCGCCACGCCTTTCACGCACCCGCTCTGCGCGAACACCTGGCGCGACGGCCAGCAGATCGGCGACGAATCGCCCGCGAGCGGGTACTGAGGTGAAGCGGCGTCCGCTCGCCGGCGCGGCGCTCGCGGCCTTCGCGACGCTCGCGGCGCTCGGGCCGGCGCGCGCGGTCGCGGCCGAGGCGGCGAAGCCGGCGCGCACGCTGCGCGTGTGCGCCGACCCGAACAACATGCCGTTCTCGAACGAGCGCCGCGAAGGCATGGAGAACGCGCTCGCCGAGCTGGTCGCGCGCGAGCTCGGCGCGACCGTCGAGTACACCTGGCTGCCGCAGCGACGCGGCTTCGTGCGCAACACGCTCGGCGCGCAGCTGTGCGACGTGATGATGTCCGCGCCGACGAGCTTCGAGCGGGTCCTCACGACCGCGCCGTACTACCGCTCGACCTACGTCTTCGTGCAGCGCGCCGGCGCCGAGCCGATCCGCTCCTTCGACGATCCCGCGCTGCGCACTTTGCGCGTCGCGGTGCAGCTCGTCGGCGACGACGGCTGGAACACGCCGCCGGCGCACGCGCTGGCCAAGCGCGGCATCGTGGCCAACGTGCGCGGCTACACGCTCTACGGCGACTACGCGCAGCCGGACCCGCCGGCGCGCATCGTGGACGCGGTCGCGCGCGGCGACGTCGACGTCGCGGTCGCGTGGGGTCCGCTGGCGGGCTGGTTCGCGACGCGCGAGCCGGTGCCGCTCGCGCTCACGCCGGTGTCGCCGCAGATCGACCTGCCGTTCCTGCCGTTCGTGTTCGACATCGCGATGGGCGTGCGGCGCGGCGACGAGCGGCTGCGCGACGAGCTCGACGGCGTGATCGAGCGGCGGCGCGCCGAGATCGACGCGCTGCTCGCGCGCTACGGCGTGCCGCGGGTGGACCGGTGAGCCGGCGCGCCGCGGCGCTGCTCGCGGCGCTGCTCGCGTGCGCCGCGCCGGCGCGCGCGGCCGAGCAGGTGTGGGTCAGCAACGAGCGCGACGGCACGGTGTCGGTGATCGACGCGGAGACCGATCGCGTGGTCGCGACGGTCGCGACCGGCGGCCGGCCGCGCGGCATCCAGGCGGCGCGCGACGGCTCGCGCGTGTACGTCGCCGTGAGCCGGCCGAAGACCTCGACGGATCCCGCCTTTCCGGAGGGCGTCGCGGTGATCGAGGCGGCGGCGCGCCGCGTGTCGGGGCTCGCGGCGGTCGGCACGGATCCCGAGCAGTTTGCGATCGGCGAGAGCCCGCCGGCGCTCTACACGTCGAACGAGGACGCGGGCACGGCGTCGGTGACGGAGCTGCCGACGGGGCGAGTCGTCGCGACGCTCGTCGTCGGCATCGAGCCCGAAGGCGTCGCGATCAGCCCCGACGGCCGCTGGGTCTACGTGACCGCCGAGACCAGCAACACGATCTCGGTGATCGACACGCGCGAGCCCGCGGTCGTCGCGAACTTCCTGGTCGAGGCGCGCCCGCGCCACGCGACCTTCACGCCCGACGGGCGCTTCGCGTTCGTGACCGCCGAAGTGGGGCGCGCGGTGTCGGTGGTGGACGTCGCGAAGCACGCGGTGATCGGGACCTTCCGCTTCGAGCGGCCCGAGCAGCGGCCGGTCGGCGCGGTCGTCTCGCCCGACGGCGCGCGCCTCTACGTCGCGACGGGTCGCGCGCACAGCGTCGCGGTCTTCGACGTCGCCGAGCCGGCGAAGCCCAAGCTCGTCGCCGAGGTGCCGGTCGGCACGCGGCCGTGGGGCGTCGGGCTGACCGGCGACGGCCGCAAGCTCTACGTCGCCAACGGCGTGTCGAACGACGTGTCGGTGCTCGACACGCGCGCGCAGCGTGTGATCGCGACGATTCCGGCCGGCGACGGCCCGTGGGGCGTCGCGATCGCGCCCGCTTCGCCGAGCCGGAAGGCGGAAGCGCGCTGAACCGCCGCACGCTCGCCCCATTTCGGGCGTTTACGGAACGCGCCGTCTCGTTTATTGTGGGTCCCCCGCGCGGCCCGCACGTCCGCGCGCCCGGGAGGCGACGTTGGACAAGCGCACGACCGCGGCCGCCGTCGTCTCGGAGCTGCGCGACGGCATGACGCTCGGCATCGGCGGCTGGGGGTCGCGGCGCAAGCCGATGGCGCTGGTGCGCGAGATCCTGCGCTCGCCGGTGAGGGACCTGACGGTCGTCTCGTACGGCGGCCCCGACGTCGGCCTGCTCTGCGCCGCGGGCAAGGTGAGGAAGCTCGTCTACGGCTTCGTGTCGCTCGACTCGATCCCGCTCGAGCCGCACTTCCGCAAGGCGCGCGAGGCCGGCGCCTTCGAGGCCGCCGAGCTCGACGAGGGCATGCTCCAGTGGGGACTGTACGCGGCCGCGCTGCGGCTGCCGTTCCTGCCGACGCGCGCGGGGCTCGGCTCGAGCGTGATGGACGTCAATCCGGCGCTGCGCACCGTGCGCTCGCCGTACGCCGACGGCGAAGAGCTGGTCGCGATGCCGGCGCTCCCGCTCGACGTCGCGATCGTGCACATGAACCGCGCCGACGCGCGCGGCAACGGCCAGTTCCTCGGCCCCGATCCGTACTTCGACGACCTCTACTGCATGGCCGCGAAGCGCCGCTTCCTCTCCTGCGAGCAGATCGTCGACACGCGCGAGTTCGCGAAGTTCGGCTCGGTGCACACGCTCAAGATCAACCGCACCATGGTCGACGGCGTCGTCGAGACGCCGAACGGCGCGCACTTCACCGAGTGCCCGCCCGACTACGGCCGCGACGAAGCGTTCCAGCGCGAGTACGCGGCGACCGCGAAGAGCGCCGACGCGTGGGCCGAGTTCCGGGCGCGCTTCCTCGACGTCGAGAGCGAGGCTGCGTACCAGGAAGCCGTGCGCGCCTGGCGGGGGACGAAGTGAGCGCTGCAACGCGCGCCGAGATCTGCGCCGTCGCGATGGCCGACGCGTTCCGCGGCGACGGCGAGATCCTGGTGTCGTGCTTCGGCACGGTTCCGGCGATCGGCGCGCGGCTCGCGCGCCTCACCTTCGCGCCCGACCTGCTGCTGACCGACGGCATCGCGCACCTCTTGGCCGACGTGCAGCCCGTCAGCGGCAAGCCGTCGGGCGATCCGGTGATCGAGGGCTGGCTGCCGTTCCGCGCCGTCTTCGACCTGCTCTGGTCGGGGCGGCGCCACGTCGTGATGATGGCGAGCCAGATCGACCGCTTCGGCAACCACAACTTCGCCTGCATCGGCCCGCACGCGAGGCCGAAGGCGCAGCTGCTCGGCATGCGCGGCGCGCCCGGCAACACGGTGAGCCACCCCACGAGCTACTGGGTGCCGGCGCACACCGCGAAGGTGTTCGTCGAGCAGGTGGACGTCGTGTCGGGCGTCGGATACGACCGCGCCGCGAAGCTGGGAGCGGGGGCGCGCTTCCACGAGATCCGGCGCGTCGTGTCGAACCTCGGCGTCTTCGACTTCGCGACGGACGATCGCACGATGCGGCTCGCGTCGTTGCACCCGGGCGTCACGCTCGACGACGTGCGCGCCGCGACGTCGTTCCCGCTCGCGACCGACGCGGACGTCGCGACGACGCGCGAGCCGACCGCCGAGGAGCTGCGGCTGATCCGCGACGTGCTCGACCCGGAGCGGCTGCGCGACCGCGAAGTGCCGAGCTAGCGGGCATGCCGTCGCCGCTCCACACGCCGCTCTGCGATCTGCTCGGCATCCGCGTCCCGATCATCCAGACGGGCATGGGCTGGGTCGCGACGCCGGAGCTGGTCGCGGCGGTGTGCAACGCGGGCGCGTTCGGCTTCCTCGCCGCGGCGACGCTGCGACCCGAGGAAGTGTCGGGCGAGATCGAACGCGTGAAGGCGCTGACCGACGGGCCGTTCGGCGTGAACTTCCTGATGGACGCGCCCGGCGCCGACGTCGTCACCGAAGCGATCATCCGCCACGGCGTGCGCGCCGCCGGCTACAACCGCGCGCCGAGCGCGGCGCTGATCGGCCGGCTGAAGGACGCCGGCGTCCTCTGCATCCCGACCTGCGGCCATCCCAAGCACGCGCAGAAGGCCGAGAAGCTGGGCGCCGACGTGATCGTCGTGCAGGGCGGCGAGGGCGGCGGGCACACCGGCACGGTGCCCACCACGCTGCTCGTCTCGCGCTCCGCCGACCTCGTGCGCGTGCCGGTCGTCGCGGCGGGCGGCTTCCACGACGGGCGCGGGCTCGTCGCGGCGCTCGCGTTCGGCGCGGTCGGCATCGCGATGGGCACGCGCTTCCTGCTGACCGCCGAGAGTCCGGTCCCGCCCGTGACGACGGACCGCTATCTCGCCGCGACCGTCGACGACGTGCTCGTCACGCGGCAGATCGACGGCCTGCCGCAGCGCGTGGTGCGCAACGAGCTGGTCGAGCGGCTCGAAGGCGCGCACGGCGCGCGCTCGCTGCTGCTCGCGTTCCGCAACGCGCTCGCGTTTCGCAAGGTCTCGGGCGCGTCGCTCGGCGATCTGCTGCGCTCGGGCCTCGCGATGCGCCAGCACGAGCGCCTCTCGCGCGCGCAGATGCTGATGGCGGCGAACGCGCCGATCCTCGCGAAGACCGCGATGACCGACGGCGATCCCGTGCGCGGCTATCTTCCGAGCGGCACCGTCGCGGGCGTCATCGCCGACCGTCCCTCCTGCGCCGAGCTGATCGAGCGCATCATCGCCGAAGCGGAAGCCACGCTGCAGCGGCTCGCCGGCTAGGAGCCCCCATGTCGATCGAAGTCCGCTGGCACGAAGGCATCACCGAGGTGGTGCTGAACCACCCGCCCGTGAACGCGCTCGACTCGCGCGGCTGGTTCGAGCTGGCCGACACGATGCGCCGTCTCGGGCGCGACGAGTCGGTGCGCGTCGTGGTGCTGCGCGCGGAGGGCCGCGGCTTCTGCGCCGGCGTGGACATCAAGGAGCTCGCCCAGGACGGGCGCCTCATCACGCAGGTGAACCGCGGCTGCTACGAGGCGTTCGGCGCGATCTACGACTGCGAAGTGCCCGTGATCAGCGCCGTGCACGGCTTCTGCCTCGGCGGCGGGATCGGCATGGCGGGCTCGTCCGACGTCGTGATCGCGAGCGAGGACGCGAGCTTCGGCCTGCCCGAGATCGACCGCGGCGCGCTCGGCGCGGCCACGCACCTGATGCGCATGTTCGGCATGCACAAGACGCGCCGCATGCTCTACACGGGCGAGACGATCACCGCGCAGGAGGCGCTGCGGCTCGGCGGCATCGAGAGCGTCGTGCCGCGCGACGGGCTGCTCGCCGCCGCGCGCGAGCTCGCGGGCAAGATCGCGAGCAAGAGCCCGAAGGCGGTGCGGCTCGCCAAGTGGTCGCTGAACGGCATCGAGCTGCTCGACGTCAAGAAGAGCTACCGCTTCGAGCAGGGCTTCACGCTCGAGCTCTACACCTCACCCGACTCGCAGGAAGCGCGCGACGCCTTCGTCGAGAAACGCCAAGCGCGATTCGACGAAGAACGCGGTCGCTGACGCGCCGCATTGACTTCCGTGTGTCGCGCATGGGACGATGACCCGACGGAGGAGATCGTCCACATGCCGCGTTCGACACGCCTCCTGCATGGCATCGCGCTCGCCGGGTTGCTCGCACTTCCCGCGTCCACGTCGGCCTTTCCGCTTTAGTACACGGGTACGCTCTCGATCCGCTACCTCGGGCATCCTCCGCTCGTGTCGTCCGCCGGCTCGGGCACCGCCGAGGTGCAGGCCACCGCCGGGCTCTTGCAGAGCGCGCAGCTCGAGGCCGGCCTGGACTTCTTCGGCTTCGCGAGCGTCGTGCCGAGCGCCACCTCCGTCTATCCCGTCATCGGCATCAGCGGGCAGTTCGCCTTGTGGCCGGTGTCCAGCCCGACGGCGCAGACGATCGCGCGGCAGACCAGCGGCCGGCTCGGGGCCGCGATCCCGCTGTTCGGTTACAGCCGCGTGTGCCTGTTCGGCACGAGCTGCGCGAACGCGACCGCCGACCTCTCGATCTTCTTGAACTCGGGGAACGAGGCGGTCGGCTTCGGAGGCGCGTGGACCGTCGCGATCCCCGGCGACCCGAACGTGTACGTCACGGGCGCGCCGTGGACGACGGGCACCGCGGACGCCGGAATGGGCGTCACTGCGATGGGATTCGCGCGCGGTCCGGATTCGAACCCGGGCAGCACGGCCCGCAGCGGCGGCCAGATGAATCTCGTGACGCCGATCTTCGTGCGCTCCGTCATCGGCGGGAACACGTATCGCCTGCCCGGGGTCGCCACACTGGCCCTCGAGTTCACGAGCGACGCGCCGGCGTGCAACAACGGCGACGATGACGATGGCGACGGGCTGGGCGACTACCCTGCCGATCCCGGCTGCGTGAGCGGCGACGATCCGTCCGAGAAGGATGCGTCGCTCGCCTGCGACGACGGAATCGACAACGACGGCGACGGCTTCATCGACGATCCCGCCGATCCCGGCTGCTTCGATCCGGCCTGGGCGCAGGAGGACTCCAAGTGCCAGAACGGCCTGGACGACGACGGCGATGGCGCGATCGACTTCGACGGCGGCGCGTCCGTGCATGGGGGCACGCCGATCGCCGCCCCGGATCCGCAATGCGGGCAGGCTCACAGGAACCGCGAGGCCCCGTCGTCGTGCGGGCTCGGCGCCGAAGTGGCGCTCGCGCTGGCTGGCCTCGTCGCGTGGCGCCGCCGCCGCGGTGACCGCTCCGGCCGTGGGAGCGCGATCGACCGCTGATCCGGTGTGGTCCCGCCCCGCGACCGGCGGATCCCGCGAATCCTGCGAGCTGGCCTAACGGGCGGCGGGCAGCCGCTCCACGGGAATCGCGCGCCGCATCAGGCGCTCGATGTCGCGCAGCTTGCCGCGTTCGCTGGCGTCGCAGAGCGCGATCGCGCGCCCCGCGGCGCCGGCGCGGCCGGTGCGGCCGATGCGGTGCACGTAGCTCTCCGAGTCGTCGGGCAGCTCGAAGTTGATCACGTGCGACACGCCCTGCACGTCGATGCCGCGCGCGGCGAGGTCCGTCGCGACGAGCACGCGGACGGCGCCGCGGCGGAAGCGGTCGAGCGCCCGCTCGCGGGCGTTCTGCGACTTGTTGCCGTGGATCGCCTCCACCTGCTCGGTGCCCTCCGACAGGTACTCGGCGACGCGGTTGGCGGCGCGCTTGGTGCGCGTGAAGACGAGCGCGCGCTCGACGGCGGGATCGGCGAGCAGGCGGCGCAGCACGCGGCGCTTGTCGCCCTTCTCGACGTGCACGACGCACTGGTCGACGCGCTCGGCGGGCGTCGCGACCGGCGTGACGGCGACGCGCACCGGCTCGACGAGCAGCTTGCGCGCGAGCGACTCGATCGCCGGCGGCATCGTCGCCGAGAAGAGCAGCGTCTGCCGGTCGCTCGGCGTCTTCGCGACGATCCGCTTCACGGCGTCCTCGAAGCCGGCGTCGAGCAGGCGGTCGGCCTCGTCGAGCACGAGCACCTCGACGTGGCCGAGGTCGACGACGCGCTGCTGCATCAGGTCGAGCAGGCGGCCGGGGGTCGCGACGACGATGTCGACGCCGCGCGCGAGCGCCTGGCGCTGCCGCTGCTCCGGCACGCCGCCGAAGATGCAGGTGTGCGCGAGGCCGAGCCCCTTGCCGTAGCCGGCGAACGAGTCGCCGATCTGCGTCGCGAGCTCGCGCGTCGGCGAGAGCACGAGCACGCGGATGCGCCGCGGGCCGCGCGCGGGCGGCTCCTCGGCGAGGTAATCGAGAATGGGCAGCGCGAACGCCGCCGTCTTGCCGGTGCCGGTCTGCGCGCAGCCGAGGACGTCGCGGCCCTCGAGGATGGGCGGGATGGCCTGGCGCTGGATCGGCGTCGGCGTGTCGTAGCCCGCGCCGCGCACCGCGCGCAGCAGCGATTCGTTCAGGTCGAGATCTTCGAAAGTCATGTCTCTCTTCGGGCGCTCGTCGGCGCCGGGTCCGCGCGCGCGGCCGGAGCGTCCGGCGCGCACGGGGATCGTGGAGGGCCGGCGCCGTGCGCTGGCCCGCTGTGTGTTGGCGTTCTCTCGCTGGATCGACGTGCGCGGCTCGGTTCGGGGAGAGAGCCGGAGCGCTTTGGCGGCACGTCCGAAAGTCGGTGGGATCGGCCCGTGAATCTCGGAGAAGATCGAAGCGCAGAATGCCCTGCGGACTGGTTGCCTATCGGCCGCAGCGACTCGCACCTTAGCAGCCGAGCCGCAGCTACGCTCGGAGCCGCGGAAACACGAGGTTTTCTTGATCGCGATCCTGGTCGACGCCGACGCGTGCCCCGTGAAGGACGAGGTGTACGCAGTGGCGACCCGCTACGACGTGCCCGTCGCGGTCGTCGCCAACGCGCCGATGTCGGTGCCGCGCGGCTCGGGCGCGCAGCTCGTCGTCGTCGGCCGCGACCTCGACGCCGCCGACGACTGGATCGCGGCGCACGCGCAACCCGGCGACGTCGTCGTGACGGCCGACGTCCCGCTCGCCGCGCGCTGCCTCGCCGCGGGCGCGCGCGTGCTGCGCCCCGACGGCCGCATCTTCGACGACGCCATGATCGGCGACGCGCTCGCGACGCGTCAGCTCATGTCCGACCTGCGCGAACAGGGCAGCGTGTCGGGCGGCCCCAAACCCCTCGCCGACAAGGACCGCGCCCGCTTCGCCTCCCGCCTCGACCAGATGGTCCAACTCTCCCTCCGCGAAACCACCCCGCAACCGTAAACGCGAGCTCGCTGCATCGATCGCAGCACGAGAGCCCCGTTTCCCGCGTAGCGAGCCGCAGGCGAGCGGCGAGATCCCAAAGCTCGCGGTCGTACACGCAAGCTCGCCGTTCCGACCGAAGCGAACACGCCCGTTTCCCGCGTAGCGAGCCGCAGGCGAGCGGCGAGCCCACAAGGCTCGCGGTCGCACACGCAAGCTCGCTGTAACGCCCGCAGCACCGAGCCCGTTTCCCGCGTAGCGAGCCGCAGGCGAGCGGCGAGCCCACAAGGCTCGCGGTCGCACACGCAAGCTCGCTGTAACGCCCGCAGCTCGCGAGCCCCGTTTCCCGCGTAGCGAGCCAACGGCGAGTGGCGAGATCAAAAAACCCGGCCCGCGGTGCGCGTGGCACCGCGGGCCGATCGTTGCTCCGGTCTCCGCTGCTAGGCGATCAGCAGCCGCAGCCTCCGCACGCCGAGGAGGCCGAGGAGCAGGAAGGGCTCGACGCCGGTCAGACCGCACGAGCTGGACTGCGCGACGATCTGCACCGATACGTTCTCCTGCGACTCGCAGCCTTCCGGGTTGACCACGCGCACCGGGTGCGAGCCGACCGAGAGGGACGGCCCGGTCGGGAGCTGCGCGATCCAGTAGCCCTCCACGAGCTGCGGCGTGATCTGGACGTTGGACACCCAGAGCTCGACGTTCGGCCCGAAGCCGGTGCCGTTGAGCTGGATGTTCTGGCCCTTCTTGGCCGACGCCGGCGCGATGCTGGTCAGCGTGGTGGTGACGCCGACGCACAGGTCGTCGCAGACGTTGCCGACGCCGTCGGCGTCGGTGTCGGTCTGGTCGGCGTTCGCCTTCGCGGCGCAGCTGTCGCACGCGTCGCCGACGCCGTCGACGTCCACGTCGGCCTGGCCGACGTTCGGGACGTCGACGCAGTTGTCGACGCCGTCGAGCACGCCGTCGCGGTCGCGCTCGATGCCGGCGCGCTGGCCGGCGCCGGGCGTCGCGCAGGTGTAGGTCAGCTCCTGGCCGGGCGTCGCCGCCAGCGAGCGCAGCGCGGCGTCGCTCACGTTGGCGCCGCCGTCGTCGGGCCGGAAGCTGCCGAGGCCGGGCTCGTAGACCCAGCCCTTGTCGGCGCCGCCGATCGCGCCCTTCACGACGAGGTCGCACTCGTTCTGGCCGGCGCCGAGCACCTGCGACGTGAACGGCGTGCCGGCGCGGGCGATCATCGTGTTGATGCGGGCGCCGACGACTCCCGCGTTGGTGCTCGTCAGCGTCACCTGCTGGCCGACGATCGGCGCGAGGTCGCTGTCGAAGGCGAGCATGAACTGCTCGACGTCGCGGCGCACGCCGTTGCCGTTGGTGCTCGACGGGAAGCCCACCGTGCCGAGCCCGAGCGGGTTCGCCTGGTTGAACACCGTCGCCTGGAAGAAGTGGAAGACGGTGTCGGTGCTGCCGTCGTGCAGGAAGCCGAAGCCGCGCACCTGGTCGCCCTGGTGCGGCATGTTGATCGCGTTGTTGAACGCGACGTCCGGCATGCCGAACATGCCGACCTTCTGATAGAGATTGCGCAGGTGCGCGATCTTCATGATCTGCGACTCGTTCTCGAAGCTCGCCTGGCCGTCGGTTCCGAAGAAGCCCTGCGACGCGTTGAGACCGTGGCAGCCCTGGCAGGTGAAGCCGAAGTTGTTGACGTTGACGCCGTCGGAGCGCCGGCCGTTGACGTTGCCGCCGCCGACGCCCGTGTTGGCCGGGTTCGGACCGCCCGCCGTGAAGTTGTTGCCCAGGAAGAAGTTGCGGCCGTTGGCCTGCGCCGGCGTCAGCGTGTTGTCGATGTTGCGCACCGGGTTCGGCGGCAGGATCACGTCGAGCGTGAAGTCGCTGAACGACTGCATGTCGGTGTTCGCGAGCAGCGACGAGCGGCCGACGAGGCCCGGGAACGCGACGATGAAGTTGCGGAACGAGAGGTCCTCGTTCGTCGCCGACTGCCCGAAGAAGCCGTTCGAGCGGTCTCCGCGCCAGTGCATCGGGCCCGAGTTCTTCATGCCGCGCAGCGTCTGCGTCGTCATCGGGCCCTTGAGGGCGCTGAACTCGGCCACGTTGCCGGTGCCGTTGATGTCGCCGCCCGCGCCGATCGAGAGCCGGATCGGCATCGGGTTGCTGGTGGCCTCGTCGTCGGGATTGCCGAGGTCCCAGGCGATCTGGTCCATGTCGCCGAAGATGTGGCAGGACGAGCACGAGGCCTCGCCGTTGCTCGACGTCTCGACGGCGTCGTAGAGGAAGCGGCGGCCGGTCACGACGTGCGCCGGCTCCGGGTTGAAGAGCGCGACGTGCGCGATCTCGCTGCTGGTGCCCAGGTCGATCACCGACACCGCGTTGTCGAAGCGCGTCAGCACGTAGAGGCGGTCGCGCGCCTCGTCGAGGACGAGGCCGCCGGGACCGCCGCCCGTCACGTCGAGGTACTGCGCGCTCTGCAGCGTCGGGTCGAAGCTGTCGTTCTCGAGCGTGGCCGTGTCGAACACGCCCACCCGCGAGGAGCCGAACGCCGCCACGTAGAGCTTGGTGCCGTCCGAGGACACGACCATCTCGACCGGCGTCGCGAGGCTGTGGTCCGCGGTGCCCGCGGGCGCCGGCAGCACCGAGTAGTCGATGTGCTTGTTGAGGTGGCGCGGCAGCACGTTGGCGCCGTCGAGCACCGTGATGCGCGACTGCGCGAGGTTGCCCTGCACGGTCGCCGGCTCGCCCACCGGCTTGAAGCCGTTGTTGGTCACGTAGGTGCCGGGACCCTCGAAGCGCACCTCGTTCTTCGCCTCGGTGTTCGAGACGTAGACCTTCCCGGTCACCGGGTTGGTCGCGACGTTGAAGAGCGTCGTGCCGACGCCGCTCCAGGCGCCCGTCTCGATCAGCGTGCTGGCGTCGATCGAGAAGACGTCGTAGTCGGGCAGGTTGAAGCGAACGGCCTGGCTCCAGTCGCGGCCGCGCTCGTCCTCCCACTTCGAATTCGAGTCGTTGAACTTGACGATGATGCCGACCTCGGGCGCCTGGTTGCCCACGTGGTCGGTGGACGGCGGCAGCACGCCGCCCGGCGTCTGCAGGCCCTGCGAGTTGGTGCAGGGCGCGTTGATGTTGAAGCCGTTGCAGACCATGCCTTCGCTGACGGTCGTGGTCTTGTTGCCCGACGCGAAGATGGCGGCGTAGACGGTGTTGCCGTCGGGGCTGACGGCGAGGCCGCGCGGGGTGTCGCCGAAGAGCGTCACGATGCGCAGCGGGACGCCGCCGATCGCGGCGCCGAGGTTGGTCGCGTCGAACACCCAGACGTCGGCGCGGCCGACGCCCGAGGTCGTGAGCTGCGGGTCGCCGGCGCCCGGCACGCCGGCGAGCGACGCGTCGTTGCGGTGCTGGCCGCGGTGCGCGGTCGTGACGAAGGCGCGCGTGCCGCCCGGCCCGGCGAACACCAGGTCGCGCGGCTCGTCGCCGACCAGGAGCGTGCGGACGACGCGGGGCGGATTGGCCGCGACGTCGACGATGCTGACGCTGTCGGAGAGGTGGTTCACCACCCACACTTCCGAGTTGGTTCGCGCGACGGCGGTCACCGGCTCGAGGCCGACCGCCACCGATCCCACCTTCGCGATGCCGCCGGCGCCGATCTGGAAGATCTCCAGTCGCGCATCGGGCGTGTTCACCGCGAAGAGTCGCGTCCCGTCGGGGGACATCGACAACGGTCGGACCGGCCCCGACTCGAACTCGATGAAGTCCGCGGCTCGCGCCGGCATCGCGAGCGTGGCGATGGTCAGACCGACCGCCAGACAGACGGGAAGCAACCGCACCCTCGGCATCCAAGTCTCCTACGCATCGAAGCGACAGCGTGATGAGCACACGAAAGCCGCCGTGGCGGCACCCGGCCCCGGCGGCTTTTACCCAGCGGTCGGCATCATGGCAGCGATGCGCTCGCAGGTGCAAACAAAAAAGTCCCCGCGCGGGACGGGCGCCCGAGGCATTTTCCGAAATCCCCGTGGGGCGTGCGATGTCCCGGGTTTACGATACGCCCCGTCTCGTTTAACGTCGGCCGTCGCCGGCCGGGGTCGGTCGGCGACGGCACCAACCTCCGATCGAGCCCGCCCGCCATGGACCTCGTCTACACCTCCGAGCAGGACGCCTTCCGCGCCGAGGCGCGCGCATGGCTCGAGGCGAACGTGCCCCACGGGCCGCTGCGCTCGTTCGACACGGCGGACGGCGCCCGCGACCACCGCGCCTGGGAGCGGCGCCTCCACGCCGGCGGCTGGGCGATGGTGCCCTGGCCCGTCGAGTACGGCGGCCGCGGCGCCAACCTCCTCGAGTGGCTGATCTTCGAGGAGGAGTACTACCGCGCCGGCGCGCCCAAGCGGATCAACCAGAACGGCATCTTCCTGCTCGGGCCGACCATCATGGAGTTCGGCACGCCCGAGCAGAAGGCGCGCTTCCTGCCCAAGATCGCGTCGAGCGAGGAGGTCTGGGCGCAGGGCTGGTCGGAGCCGAACGCGGGCTCCGACATGGCGGCGATCACGTCGAGCGCGCGCCTCGACGGCGATTCCTACGTGCTGCGCGGGCAGAAGACCTGGGCGTCGCGCGGCGCGTTCGCCGACTGGCTCTTCGGCCTGTTCCGCACCGACCCGGCCAGCGAGCGTCACAAAGGCCTCACCTTCCTGCTCGTGCCGCTCGCGACGCCGGGCGTCACCGTGCGCCCGATCGCGCAGCTCGACGGCGAGACCGGCTTCGCGGAGGTCTTCTTCGACGACGCGCGCGTGCCGGTCGCGAATCGCCTCGGCGGCGAGAACAAGGGCTGGAACGTCGCGATGGCGACCGCCGGCTTCGAGCGCGGCCTGATGCTGCGCAGCCCGGCGCGCTTCCAGTCCACCGCCCGCAAGCTCGTCGAGCTCTACCGCGCCAACGCGGCGACGGCGCCGCGCGGCGCCCGCGAGGAGGTCGTGCGCTGCTGGATGGACGCCGAGGCCTACACGCTCGACACGTACCGCACGGTGTCGCGGCTGCTGGCGGGCGGAAAGATCGGCTTCGAGGCGAGCCTCAACAAGATCTTCTGGTCGGAGCTCGACGTGCGCATGCACGAGACGGCGCTCCGCATCCTCGGCCACCGCGGCGACCTCCAGCCGGAGGCGCCGGCTGCGCAAGGCGTCGGCGACTGGCTCGACGGCTGGCTGTTCTCGCTCTCGGGTCCGATCTACGCGGGCACCAACGAGATCCAACGCAACGTGATCGCCGAGCGCATCCTCGGCCTGCCGCGGAGCTTCTGATGCGCTTCGCCTTCGGCGACGACCCGCTGCTGCTCGCGAGCACGCTGCGCGACTTCCTGGCGAAGGAGTGCGCACCCGCGGCCGTCCGCGAGATCTGGGACAGCGAGAGCGGTCACGAGGCCGCGCTGTGGCGCAAGCTCGCCGAGCTCGGCGTGCCGGGCGCGCTCGTGCCCGACGCGCACGGCGGGCTCGCGCTCGACGAGCGCGATCTCGTGCTGCTGCTCGAGGAGACGGGCCGCGCGGCGCTGCCCGCGCCGGTCGTGCAGACCGCCGCGGTCGGCGCGCCGCTGCTGCGCGACTGCGGCCACGCCGCGCTCGCCGCCGAG
>QEVM01000409.1 GCA_003576805.1 Pseudomonadota bacterium
GTCGCGACGGATCTGCCGCTGCTCGCGCCGGAGCTGCTCCTCGCGCTCGTCGCGTGGCCCGAGGCCGACGTCGTGGTGCCGCGCGGCGCGGACGGGCTCGAGCCGCTCTGCGCGCTCTGGCGGCGCGAGCCCGCGCTCGCCGCCGCGCGCGAGCAGCTCGCCGCCGGCCGCCTCGCACTGCACGGCGTCGTCGCCCGGCTCGACGCGCGCTGCATCGAAGGCGCAGACCTGCTGGCGCTCGATCCCGACGGCCACGCGCTCGCCAACGCCAACACGCCCGCGGAGTGGGCTCGCCTCGAAGCCGTCTTCGATCGCTGAGACGCCCGCGGCGAGGCACGTCGCTTGCAGCTCTCCCCGCAGAGCCGCGTGCTCGCGCCGCTGGTCGCGGCGCGTCGCGCTGCGGCTGGCGCGATGGAGGAATTTGCATGACGACGCACGACCGCGTGCGGCAGAGCACGTCCGCTTCGGTGAACCGCGACATCCGCGAGGAGACCGCCCGGCAGATCGAAGAGGTGAGCCAGAGCCCGGAGCAGATCCGCGAGCGGCTCGACGCGATCGACGCCGAATGGAACATCGAGCGCGCGCTCGAGACGGTTTCGTCTTCGCTGTCGCTCGCCGGCCTCGCGCTCGGCATCGGCACGCGCTCGCCGCGCTGGCTGCGGCTGCCGCTGGTCGTCCAGGCCTTCCTGCTGCAGCACGCGCTCCAAGGTTGGTGCCCGCCGCTGCCGGTGCTGCGCCGGCTCGGCTTCCGCACGCAGCAGGAGATCGAGCGCGAGCGCTACACGCTGCGCGCCATGCTGCGCGAGCACGTCGGCCGGCCCGACGTCGAGCGCGCCGCCGAAGTGCCCGCCAACCCCACCGGCCCGGCCGCCGTCGCGCGGTCGTCGCGATGAGGCGGATCGTCTGCGTCGCGCTGCTGGTCGGCGCGGCCGCCGCGCACGCGCAGGAGCAGCGCCCGCCCGGCGCCGAGAAGAGCGCGCGGACCGAGGTGCTGGAAGCGGGCGCGGTCGCGCTCCAGGACACCGAGCCGGTCGACCAGCTCAGCATCTGGCTGGTCGGCTTCCACCCGATGAAGGACGACCCGTCGCACCAGATGGAGGCGCACCACTACTGCCGCCAGGTGAACGAGGACTTCGCGCAGTGCGCGCTCTTCGACGGCAGCAGCAAGGACGCGCGGCTGAACGGCATCGAGTACATCATCTCGGAGAAGCTGTTCGAGCAGCTTCCGCCCGACGAGCGCAAGTACTGGCACCCGCACAACTACGAGATCCTGTCGGGTCAGCTCGTCGCGCCCGGCATCCCGCAGCCGGCCGAGCACCGGCTGATGGACGCGAAGATGAACAGCTACGGCAAGACGTGGCACGTCTGGATGTCGGGCGACGAGATGCCGTTCGGCGATCCGCACCTGGCGTGGTCGTTCAATCGCGACGGCGAGGCGCGCCCCGAGCTGGCGCGCGAGCGCGACCGCAAGTACGAGGTGAACAGCGGCGAGATCCGCGAGAAGCGACAGGATCTCGTGTCGAAGGCGCGCCCGCAGTGCGGCGTCGGCGCGCTGGCGGGCAAGTTCACGGGAGAGCTGAAGCCGATCCCGGGCGTCGAGCAGCGCCAGGAGGGCTGCCCGGCGCCGTAGCGATCACAGCTCGCGGATCAGCGCGCGGATCCGTTCGCGGTCGACGCGTGGCGCCGCTGCGGGCGGCGCGAAGCGCGCGCGGTCGAGATCGGCGAGCGCGAGCGCGGCGTCGCGCACCGCGCCGTCGCTCGCGGCGGCGATCTCCTCGGCGGTGCGTGCGCGCGCGCCCGGCGCGCGCGCGTCGATGG
>QEVM01000410.1 GCA_003576805.1 Pseudomonadota bacterium
GTGCTCGTCGGGCAGCGCGGCGAGCCGCTCACCGAGCGCGCGCCCGACCCGTGTGATCGCGCGTTCGACCTCGCGAGCGACCCCGCGCGCGCGGCGTCCGCCGGCGCGGGCGCGCTCGGCCCGCTGGCGCCCGACTCCGCGATCGCGGCGGCGATCGCGCTCGGCGGCGTCGCGGATCTCGCCGATCCCGCGTCGGTGCCGCGCGCGCTGCACGGCGAGCTGGAGCGGATCGGCGCCGTGCTGCTCGTGCCGCTGCCCGCCGAGCACGGCGTCGTGGGCGCCTTCCTGCTCGGGCCGCGCGAGGACGGGCGCCCCTACAACGCCGACGACCGCCGCCTGCTCGAGACGCTCGCCGCGCAGTCGGCCGTCGCGATCGAGAACGCGCGCGCCTGGGCCGAGGTGCGCTCGCTCGAGGAGCGCCTCTCGCGCGAGAACCTCTACCTGCGCGAGCAGCTCGAGCTCGAGCACGAGTTCGAGGGCATCGTCGGGCGCAGCGAGGCGATCCGCGCCGCGCTCGCGCAGATCGAGCGCGTGGCGCCGACCGACGCGACCGTGCTCGTCGTCGGCGAGACCGGCACCGGCAAGGAGCTGGCGATCCGCTCGCTGCACGCGCTCTCGAACCGGCGCGACGCGATCCTGGTGAAGGTGGCGTGCGCCGCGATCCCGGAGTCGCTGCTCGAGAGCGAGCTGTTCGGCCACGAGAAGGGCTCGTTCACCGGCGCGACGCAGACCAAGCCGGGCCGCTTCGAGGTCGCCGACGGCGGCACGCTCTTCTTCGACGACGTCGACACGCTGCCGCTCGGCGTGCAGGCGAAGCTGCTGCGCGCGATCCAGGAGGGCGAGGTCCAGCGCGTCGGCAGCAACGCGGTGCGCCACGTCGACGTGCGCATCGTCGCCGCCACCAACAAGGACCTGCGCGCCGAGGTGCGCGCCGGGCGCTTCCGCGAGGACCTCTACTACCGGCTGCACGTCGTCCCGATCCGGCTGCCCGCGCTGCGCGAGCGACCCGACGACATCCCGCTGCTCGTGCAGCACTTCGTCGAGCGCGAGGGCCCGCGGCTCGGCCGCCGCATCACCGCGGTCGCGGCGGAGACGCTGAGCGAGCTGGTCCGCTACCCGTGGCCGGGCAACATCCGCGAGCTGCGCAACGTGATCGAGCGCGCGCTCGTGATGACGAGCGGCGACGTGCTGCGGCTGCCCGGTCCGCTGCAGGCCGACGCCGCGCCGGCGATGGGCGCGGGCGGTGGCGAGATCGGCCACGCGCCGTTCGCGGAGCTGCTGCGCCGCAAGAAGATCGAGTGGATCCGCGAGGCGCTCGCGCGCAGCGGCGGCAACCAGCGCCGCGCCGCCGAGCTGCTCGGCATGCACCGCCCGAGCCTCACGCGTATGATCCGCGAGCTCGGCATCCGCGACGGCGCCGCGCCGCCGGGCGACGCCCCATCCGGCGCCGGCGGCCCGTCCGTGTCGACGTAGATTCGTGTCGGGAGAGCGGTGATCGAAGGGACGCGCGCGAGCACGACGCCGCAGGGCGAACCGGTCGCCGCGCAGCGTGCGTCCTTCGTGGGACGCGAGCGCGAGCTGGCCGCGCTCCAGGTCGCGATCGACCACGCGCTCGCCGGGCGCGGGCGCACGCTGCTCGTGGTCGGGCCGGCCGGGATCGGGAAGACGCGCCTCGTCGAGGAGGCGCTCGCCGCGGCGAGCCCGCCCGCCGCGCGCGTCTTCTGGGCGCGCTGCCCCGACCAGTCCGGCGCGCCGGCCTTCTGGCCGTGGCGCCGCGTGCTGCGCGCGCTGCTCGAGCCGCTCGCCGACGACGC
>QEVM01000127.1 GCA_003576805.1 Pseudomonadota bacterium
ATCGCTGCGTCGCGCGTCGCGGCCGTCGCCGCACGCGAGCAGCGCGGCGGCGAGCGCCGCCGCCGCGACGGCGCGCACGCTCAGCACCGCGTCCTCCGCGCCGTGCGCAGCGCGCCGAGCGCGAGCGCGGAGCCGGCGGACAGCGCCAGCGCGCCCGGCTCGGGCAGCACCGTCGTGCCGCTCTCCACGGTCGCGTAGCCGGGCGCGGGTTCGCGCACCTCGAACGGCTGCGCGCCCGGCGTGCCGGCGCCGAGCCAGTCGAACGAGACGGCGAACACGGCCGCCGTCGAAGGCGTGTCGACGACCGTCTCGACGTCGAGGAAGCCGTCGGCGCCGAGGTTCGGATCGGGCTCGCTCGTGATCGCATCCCAGTGCGGATGCGGCGCGGGATCGCTTTCGAGCTCCGCGTACAGAGTGGGATCGAAGTAGACGGTGAAGCCGTAGCCCTGCGCGTACGGGAACGAGTCGAGCTGATACAGCACCTGCCAGCGGTCGCGGCCGGGCTCGGGGTCGGCGACGTCGATCGGGAAGTGCGAGAGCTCGACGGCCGCGGCCGGTGCGGCGAGCGCGAGCAGCGCGCCGGCGCACAGCAGCCGCATCCGAAGCCTTCGCTGCGTCGCGCTCATCCGATCCAGAACCCCGCGGCATCCGGGCGTGGTCCAAAGCCCACGCATCCATCGGCCGGGACGGGAAATCACCTTACCGTGCCGGTTCCCTGCCGGCGGCGGATCGCGCCTCGTCGCAGCGCTCAACTCCGCACGAGGCGTCGCGATTTCCGGTTACGGCGTGGCGTCGGAGAGCGCGCGCAGCGCGGCCAGCGGAATGCGCGCCATGCGGATGTCGGTGCGCAGCGCCATTCCGAAGAGCCAGGGCCAGTCGCGGTCGATGCGGCTCGTGTAGTAGTCGGTCCACAGGAAGCCGTCGCGCAGCGCGACGCCCGCGTACGAGGTGTCCGCGGAGCTCGGGAGATCGGAGAGCCGCACCAGGCGATCCGGCTCGACGCGGTAGAGCGCGGTGCGCTTGCGCGAGAGCACGCCGCCCATGCGCGTCAAGAAGCCGTTGGGATCCGGCTGGTAGCGCGCGACCGCGAAGAGCGCGCCGTCCAGTGCGAAGAGGTTGGGCCCGTCGAGCCGCGTCACGCGGCTCTCGCGCTTTCTCCATTGTGTGTAGGGCGGCGCCGCGACGTGGATGCCGGTGCGGCCGTCGTAGTGGCCGAGCACCGTGTCGGGCGTGACCTCGAGCCGCGTCGTCGCGAGCAGGCTGCCGTCGGGCAGGAACTCGATGTCGGTCTCGTCGTTGCCGTCGCCCTCGTGGATGACGGACACCTGCTCCCAGCGGCGGCCGTCGCGCGAGCGCAGCAGCAGCGAGCGGCCGTGCTCGTGCCAGTACGCGGGTACGTACCAGGTGACGCCGCCGTCGTTCGACTTCGGCCGCCAGAACAGCCAGCCCGCCGGTTCGACCGGCTCGAACGGCGTCCAGGTGACGCCGTCGTCGCTGGTCGCGAGCACGGTGCCCTCGGGCGTCGCCATCTTGCCCGAGTTCGGCAGCGCGTAGAGATGCAGGCGCCCGCCGATCACCGCGAGCTTGGGATCGCGGATGTCCTTGCCGGCGACCTGCAGCCGCGCGAGCTCCTCCCACTGGCGGCCGTCGCGCGAGCGGCGCACGACGAGGCGCGCCTCGGGCGATCCGAAGTGGTACGGGCGCGCGTCGTGCACGAGCAGGAAGTCGCCGCGCCACAGGATCAGGTCGGTGTTGGAGTTGTGCAGCCCGTCGGCGACGGCGTCCCAGTGCTCGAGCGCGAGCCGCGGGTCCACCTCGGCGCGGTTCGGGCGGAACCAGAGCCACGCGAGACCGGCCGCGAGCGCGAAGAGTGCGAGGAGCAGGAAGCGCATCGCCCGAGTGTGGAGCGCGCCGAGCCATCCCGAAACGGGCGAGATCCGGTTGACGCGAGTCGCCGCCGTGTGTTGCAGTCGGGGTCCGGAGGCCCCACGCATGCGCACCCCCTGCTGCCCGACCATCGCCTTGCTGCTCGGATCCCTCGTGCTCGCGCCCGGTGTCGGGTGGGCGGACGATCCCCTGCGCTCGTCCGAGTTCGTCGTGACGGGCAGCGGCTATCCGGGCGTGCCGCACGCCTGCGCCAATCAGGTGTGTCGCGTGGACGGGGCGACCGGCGTGGCGACGCCGCTCGACGGGCATCCTCGAGATCGACGCGACGACCGGCGCGGTGTCGCCGTTCGTCGCGGGTGTGCGCTTCGGCCTCGCGCTCGAGCGCAGCGGCACGCTGCTCACGACGATCTACGCGGGCTGCGATCCGATCCTGTGCGAGGAGGAGTTCTTCGAATTCGTCCGCATCGATCCGGACACGGGGACGCAGACGCCGCTCGGCGAGCTCGTGTCGCCGGGCGCGCCCACCCGCCTCGCGGTCGGACGCAACGGCGAGCGCGTGGTCTTCATGGGGACGACGCCGTTCCAGGACTCGCTCGCGATCCGCTGGACGCCGTCGGGCAACGTCGCGCTCTTCGTCGACGACGGCTTCAACGGGATGGCGTTCCATCACTCGGGAACGCTCGTCGTCGGCGGCTACGACGACGGGGTGACCGGCATCCCCGAGATCCGGCGCTGGAGCGTCGCTCCCGCGCTGGTGCTCGCGAGCTTCGAGCAGCCGTTCGGCGTCGGCGCGATCGACGCAGCGCTGCCCGCGTGTCGCGACGGCCTCGACAACGACGGCGACGGAACGGCCGACTGGAACGGCGCGGACGGCCTCGCGGCCGACGCGGCGTGCGACGCCGACCCGTGGCGCGATCGCGAGACGGTGAGCCAGGGCGGCGGCTGCGGGCTCGGCGCCGAGCTCGCGCTCGCGCTGCCGCTGCTGTTCGGCTCACGCCGCCGCCGCTGACCGGCGCATCGCGCGATCGCGCTACGGCGCGAGGCAGGGCTGGCCGGCGCCGCAGGTGTCCACGACCGCGCCGCCCGTCTGCAGGAACTCCGACTTCTGGAGGCGCGCGGCGGGCTGGCGCCGCGGGCACTCGTGCGGATCGCCCTCGTAGCGGAGCGGGCACGGCAGCAGGTCGTCCCAGATCGGGTCCTCGGGATCGAAGCGCGGCGGCGTGTTGGTCGTCGGCGGCGGCGGATTGCCGCTGTCCCAGATCACCAGCGCGGAGCCGTCGTACGGGAAGCTCTCGATCGGGTCGATGCCGTACCACGGCACGACGTCGGGGATCGGCTTGCCGGGCAGCACCGCGGGCGTGCGCAGCTTCGCGCCCATCGAGCGCGCGGCCACCTCCATCGTGACGTTCGCCGTCTGGTGATCGCCGTACGCCACGTGCATCAAGATCTTCTTCGGCGGCGTGTTCGGATACGGATCCGAGGTCAGGTGCGTCGCGCTGCCGCTGGTCTCGGTCTCCTCCCACAGGATCTGCACGATCGAGAGCAGGAGCTGGCGGTCGAGGCCCGACTCGTAGGACCCCTGGAAGAAGATGTTGAAGTCGTCGAAGTCCTTGCTGCGGTTCAGCAGCGTGCTGTAGTTCATGCCCGGCACGCCGAGCACGAAGCGCGTGGCGTCCTGCGAGAACGCCGCGAGCCCGCCGCCGAAGATGCCGCCCTGCGAGTTGCCGTCGTAGAAGAGCTCGCTGCGGTCGATCAGCGGCTCGCCGCCGACCTGGAACGCCGGATGACTCACGAGGCCGTCCTCGTGGATCATCAGCCGCCCGAGGAACAGGAAGTTGAGCAGCCCCTGGTGCAGCCGCTCGGAGAACTTCGGGAAGTGGGAGAAGTCGGAGAGGATCTGGAGCGCGGTGTTGTAGTCGTCCGTGCCCATGCCGGTCCAGCGCGTCGCGCACATCACGAAGTCGTGCTCGCTCGCCATGTCGCGGACGTTGCCGGCCGAAACCTCACCCTCGCTGCCGAGCAGGCCGTGCCCGTAGAGCGACGGCCGCGCGGGGTTCGCGGGCGCGGCGCCCTGCGTCGTCGCGGACCACGGCACCATGCAGCGGAAGTTCGCCGTGAAGAAGGCGCCGGTGGTGAACGGCAGGCCGTCGGGTCCGATGTTGAGCAGCGCGCCCGGGTTCGAGTTCGTCAGGTAGAGCGGCACCTGGAACGTGCCGCGCACGTCGCGGAAGATGCGCTCGTCCGACGGCTCCACCACCTCGGTCACCGTGAAGCTCGGCGCGGCGCCGCCGAGCGACGCGAACGCCTGATCGCGCATGTGCAGCATCTTGCCGGCGACGCTCTCGACGCTGCGCGTGGTGAAGTCCCAGGCGAGGAAGAGATCGTCGCGCGCGACGCCGGCGCCGGCGAGCGCGGCGAAGATCTCCTCCATGTGCGCGCGGCGCGCCTCGATCACCGGGTCGTAGGTCGGGATCGCGTCGCGGTAGATGCGGAACAGCCGGTGCGGCTCGATGAGGTCGCCGGAGGCGTCGCGCGCGTTGCGGATCGCCATCACGAAGCGCGTCGCGTTCGGCAGGTTCTTGCCGACGCGCACGATCAGCGGGCGCTCCTCGTCCGGCTCGTCGTAGTACGACTCGCGCTCCACCCAGTGCAGCCAGCGCTCGCCGCTCTCGGCCTCGATCAGCACGGTGGGCGAGTCGGGCGCGAGCGAGCGGCCGAGGTCGGTCACGGGCGGCGCGCCGGTGCGCTCGAGATCGAGCGCGGTCTCCTGGAACAGGATCGCCGGTCCGACGCTGAAGCCGTCGACCACGTTCCACTTGGCCGGGTTCGCCGGACGGTTGATGCCATTCGCCGGCATCGACGCGACGGCGAAGTTCAAGCGGCGGCCCGTCGGCTTCGACGCGTCGGCCACCGTGAAGTGGTCGTTCGGGAAGGGATGGAGACAGTGCGTGGTGTCGAGCGGATCGCAGCGGTCGGCGTTCGCCAGATCGACGTTCGGCTCCCACGAGAAGGTCGACCACGCCTGCGCGTCGATCGCGCCGTCGCCGTCCGCGTCGACCGTGACGAGCAGGCGGTTGCGTCCCTCGCGCAGCTCGGCGGCGCCGAGCTGGCCGGTGAGCGACGCGCCGCTGCGCGCGAGCAGCGGCGTCACGTCGATCGACGTGACCGGCGCCTCGTCCACCGCGCGGAACAGGCGCGCCTCGACGACCGCGTTCGCACCCGGCGCGCGCACCAGGTCGATCGACACCGGCGTTCCGCTCGCTCCGATCTGGCTCTCGTTCGCGGGCGCGAGCACCTTCGGCCGCGGCGTGCACTGCGCGCCGACGAGCAGCGCGACCGCCGCCCCCATTCCCACCCAACGCAGCTCCGTCCGACCCGATCGACCGCATCGCCCGCTCATGCAACTGCCTCCATGCGCCGCTTCTCTTGTGGCTCGTCGAAGCCCGTGTGTGGCAGGATGCCCCGAAGGGGTTCGAGAGTCACGAGCTGGGCGCGCGTCGAGGAACGCCGCCGCCATGCGGGCGGCGTGTGCGCGGGCCGCTCGCCGTGCGAGGGGCCATGCGCGCGATGTCGATGCGATTCAACGGCTTGCTGGCACGCCTGCTCGTCGCGGCCTGCCTGTCGCTCCCGCTGGCCGGCAGCGCGCGGGCGCAGGCCGCCGACGAGGCAGCGGCCGCCGCGGCGGAAGCCGAAGCGTCGGATCCCTTCTTCGGAGACGACTTCGTCGGGCCCCAGGTGCCCGACCCGCTCGAGCCGGTGAACCGGCCGATCTTCGCCGCCAACATGGCGATCGACCGCGTCGTGATCGATCCGCTCGCGCGCTTCTACGGCGCCGTGATGCCCGACCCGGTGAAGCGCGGCGTGCGCGGCGTGTTCTCGAACCTGAACCGGCCCGTCGTGTTCGTGAACGAGGTGCTGCAGTGCTCCCCGAAGCGCGCGGCGCAGACGCTCGGCCGCTTCGCGCTCAACTCCACGCTCGGCATCGCGGGCATCTTCGACCCCGCCGCCGAGCTCGGCTGGCACGAGCACCACGCCGACTTCGGCCAGACGCTCGGCAAGTACGGCGTCGGGCCCGGCATCTATCACGTGTTGCCGCTGGTCGGCCCGAGCACGACGCGCGACGCCTTCGGGCTCGCCGTCGACATGTTCCTGCGGCTCGACACCTGGCTGCTGCCGCTCACGGGCCAGCTCATGCTGGGGAGCAGCTTCGGCATCAGCGAGCGCGAGGACAAGGCGGACGAGCTGGAGGAGCTGCGCAAGTCGTCGCTCGACTTCTACGCGGCGATCCGCAGCGCGTACCTGCAGAGTCGCGAGGCGGTCGTGCGCGAGGCGCGTTCGCGCTGAGCGCGGCGCGCGTCAGCTCGCCGAGGCCTGCTTCTGTTCCGCGATCTTTTTCTCGAGCGCTTCCATCAGCGTCGGGAAGCCGCCCTTCTTGAGCAGCGCCGAGTACTCCGAGCGGCGCATCGCGAGCTCCGACACCGTGCCGTCGAAGAACACGTCCACGATGCGCGGCGTTCCGTCGGGCAGCGCGCGCACGCGGTAGTCGAGCGTCGTCGTCTTGCCGTCGCCCTCGACGATCTGGGTGCGCACCAGCATCGTCGACTGCGCGGCCGCCTGCGTGCCGAGCGTCTCGAAGCGCTCGCCGCCGAAGTCGTCCATGCGGTTCGCGTAGGTGGCGCCGGCGAGCCGCTCCATCGCGTCGACGAGCTGCTTGCGCTGCGCCTCGTCGAGATCCTTCCACGCGAGGCCGACGGACTTCTCGGCCATGAAGGCGAAGTCGTAGCGCGAGGCGATCGCGGGTCCGAGCCGCGCGAGGCGGCCCGCGTAGCCGAGCTGCTTGCCTTCCTTCATGACGTCGAGCATGACGTCGTGGAGGTCCTCGACGAGCTGGGTCGCGGCCGCCGGATCGGGCGCGGGCGCCGGATCGGCGAACGCACGCGTCGCCGCGGCGAAGGGCGCGACGAACACGAGCGCGACGGCGCAGGCGACGGCGAGAGCGCACCGGCGTGCGGCGCGCGTGAGACTCGTGTGATCCAACCAGCGACCCTCCATTGCTCGGCGGCGGAGCGAGTCTAACGGGGCGCGCGGAGGCGCGGGAACGGTGGCGCGACCGCCGCGTTGGGCGCGCGCTACTCCTCGCCGAGCACGAAGCCGGTCAGCGCGGCGCGGAAGCCTTCGGGATTGTCCAGCATGACGCTGTGCCCGGAGCGCGGAACCACCGCGAGCCGGCCGTGCCGCAGCACGTCGTCCACCATGCGGTCGGCGACGTCGGGCGACATCACGTCGCTCGCCGCGCCGCGCACGACCAGGGTGGGGCAGGGGAGCTGCGCGAGTGCGTCCCACATCTCGCGGCCGAGCCGCTCCTCGCGTTCGCGCAGCGCGGTCTCGTCGCTCCCGCGCCGCGCTTCGAACCAGCGCGGATCGAGCTTCGGCTCGAAGCGGCCGTCGTCGCGCCGGCGCAGCATGTGGTGCGCCATGCGCTCGACCAGCGGGCGCGCCACGGCGGGATACGCGCGCGCCAGCACGTCGCGGTACTCCGCCGCCGACGCGAACGAGACGCCGTCGCCGCCGCTCGCGCCGCCGCGCTGGAGATCGACGCTGATCCGCACCGTGCCGCGCACGTCGAGCTCGGGCGCGGAGTCGACGATCACGAGCCCGGCGAGGCGCTCGGGATGGCGTCCCGCGAAGCGCATCGCGATGCGCCCGCCGAGCGAGTGGCCGACCAGCACCAGCCGCTCGATGCCGAGCGCGCCCAGCACCGCCTCGAGATCGGCGAGGTGGAAGTCGTAGTCGTAGCGGGCCTCGGAGTCGCGGCTCGAGTCGCCGTGGCCGCGCAGGTCCATCGCGAGCGTGCGGTAGTACGGCGCGACCGCCGCCGCCGCGTCGTCCCAGACGTGCGCTTCGTTGCCGAACCCGTGCAGGAACAGCAGCGGCGTGCCTTCGCGGCTCCACTCGAGCAGATGGATCTCGAGGCCGTCCGCGCCGGCGACTCGCAGCGAGGTCGCTTCCACGCGCGGACCCTAGCAACGACCGCGCGGACCGCTGCTGCCTCCTAGCTGGGAGACTTCGCTCGCCTGCGGCTCGCTGCGCGGAGACCGACTCGCGAGCCGGTCTCCTAGCGAGATGCGCCGGTGGCCGGCATCGTATGCGGGTGGACTTCGAGCGCCTCGATCGCATGCCGAGCGTGAAGGTGGCGATGACGCCGTTCCCGTTCTGCGTCGACGCCGACGCACCGCTCTCCGACGCGCGCGCGATGATGGTCGAGCACGGCATCCACCACCTTCCGGTGACGGAGGGCGACCGCCTCGTCGGCGTGATCTCGGGGCGCGAGGTCGCGCTCGGCACCGCGATCTCGTCGGTGCGCGACCCCGCGCGCGAGCCGCGCATCCGCGACGCCTGCGTGCTGCACGCCTACGTCGTCGAGGACACCGCGCCGCTCGACGAGGTCGTGCTCCACATGGCGGAGGAGCGGCTCGGCTCCGCGCTCGTCGTGCGGCGCGGCAAGCTGGTCGGCGTGTTCACCGTCACGGACGCCTGCCGCCACCTCGGCCAGTGGCTGCGCGGGCGCTTCGGCGGGCCGCTCGACGACGAGGTCGCCTGATCCGCCGAGGCGTCTATCCTGCGGCGAGCCATGCACCGGACGGTCGCGGACATCGAATCGCTGCTCCGTGCGCGCGGCTTCTCGCTGACGCCGCAGCGGCGGGCGATCGTGCGCAGCCTGGCGGAGTCGGGCGGCCACTGGACCGCCGCCGAGCTGCACGAGCGCGTGACCGGCGACTATCCGCTCGCGAGCCGCGCGACCGTCTACAGCACGCTGTCGCTGCTGCGCGAGCTCGGCGTCGTCGCGGCCGTCCCGGCGCCTGGCGGCGAGCTGCGCTTCGACGCGAACCCCGAGCCGCACCAACACTTCGTGTGCCTGCGCTGCGGCCGGCTCGAGGACGTGCCGGACGGCTGGTTCCAGGTCGCCGTCCCCGACGGCGCCCGGCCGGCCTTCGAGGTGCAGCGCTTCCGCGTCCTGGCGGAAGGCGTCTGCGCCGGCTGCGCGACTTCCGGCTGATCCCGCCCCGCGAGGGCTTCCACCCCCGCCGTTTCCGCTTGCTACGGCGCTTCCCGTCCGGTTACGATCGCGGCGCTCAGTGGTCTGACCTCGGACCTCTGATCGCGGTGCGCTAATCTGGGTTCCGAGACGCCGTTCGCAAATGGCGTCGCCGGAGGTGAGATGCAGCTCGAGCCGATCCGCACGCCCAGCCTCGTCGACCGGGTCTTCGAGCAGCTGCGGTCGCAGATCATCTCGGGCGCGATCCCGGCTGGCGGGCGCCTGCCCAACGAGCGGGAGCTGTCCGAGGCGATGGGCGTGAACCGCCAGGTCGTGCGCGAGGCGGTGAAGCGGCTCGAGTTCCTCGAGCTCGTCGAGGTGCGCCACGGACAGGGGACGTTCGTGCAGGAGCTCGGCGCGTCGTCGGCGCTCCAGGTCGTCGAGGGCCTGCTGCGCGACCCCGCCTTCGTGACGCGCGACCTGCTCGAGCAGCTCCTCGTCTTCCGCCGCCAGATCACGCTCGCCGTGGTGGACCTCGCGGCGCGCAATCGCAGCGAGGAGCAGCTCGGCCGCGCACGCGCGCTGCTCGAGGCCGAGGCGGCCGAAGGCGCGGATCCCGCGCGCGCGCTCGAGATCGACCTGCGCTGGAACGCGCTGCTCGGCGAGGCGACCGGCAACCTGCTCTACCAGCTCGTCACCAACCTGTTCACGAAGCTCGTCGCCCGGCTCGGACCGCTCTACTACAACGAAGAGCGCGACCACGAGCGCTCGATGCGCAATCACCGCGATCTGCTGCAGGCGATCGAAGTGCGCGACGCCGATGCCGCGTGCCGGCTCGTCGGCGACATGCTGCGCTACAGCGAGGAGCGCATCCGCACGCAGGCCGAGCGGCTCGAGCAGGCGGGCGTGATCAAGCGCGCCGCGGGAGCCGGCCGGTGATCGCGCGCGAGGCGCTGCGCTGGAACGGCTGGGGCCGCCTCGGCGAGTCGGCGCACATGACCCGCGCCCGCGAGGCGGCGCTGCTCGCCGAGCTCGGCAGCCGCCTCGGGCGCCCGGTCGCGCGCGCGGCGGAGCCGGCCGCGCTCGACGCGATCAAGCTGCCGCCGTCGAAGCTCGCGCCCGACGTGATCGCGCGGCTGCGCGCGGCGTGCGGCGAGGAGGGCGTGCGCACCAGCGCCTTCGAGCGCGTGACGCACGCGACCGGCCGCAGCCTGCCGGACCTGATGCGCCTGCGGCGCGGCGAGATCGGCGCGGCGCCCGAGGCGGTCGTGTACCCGGGCGACGAAGGCGCGGTGGTCGCCGTGCTGCGCATCGCCGCCGACGCGAACCTCGCGGTCGTGCCGTTCGGCGGCGGATCGAGCGTCGTCGGCGGCGTCGAGCCGCGCTGCGCGCCGGGCCAGGCGGGCGCGCTCGCGCTCGACACGACGCGCCTCGACCGCCTGCTGCGGCTGGACGCGCTGAGCCACACCGCGACCTTCCAGGCGGGCGTCGACGGACCCGCGCTCGAGGCGGCGCTCGCCGCGCGCGGCTTCACGCTCGGGCACTTCCCGCAGTCGTTCGAGCACTCGACGCTGGGCGGCTGGATCGCGACGCGCTCGGTCGGCCAGCAGTCGGACGGCTACGGCGGCATCGAGGACCTGTTGGTGTGTCTGCGCGTCGTGACGCCGGCCGGCGTGATCCGCACGCTCGACGTGCCGCGCGCCGCGAGCGGTCCCGAGCTGAACGAGCTGATGCTCGGCTCCGAGGGAACGTTCGGCGTCGTGGTCGAGGCGACCGTGCGCATCCGCCCGCGCGCCGAGCGCTGCGACGACCGCGGCATGCTGTTCCGCTCGTTCGCCGACGGCGTCGCCGCGGTGCGCGCGCTGCGGCGCGCCGAGCTGGGCGTCGCGATGGCGCGCCTCTCGGACGCGGGCGAGACCGAGCTCTCGCTGCTGCTGCGCCAGGATCCGTCCCGACGCTTCGACCCCGCGGCGGCCGCGCTCGGCCTCGCCGAGCGGCTCGGCTACGGCGACGGCCGCTGCGCGCTCGTCTACGGCGCGGAGGGCGGCTCGTTCGCGGTGCGCAGCGCGATGTTCCAGGCGCGCGCGCTGCTGCGCCGGCACGGCGGCCTCCCGCTCGGGCGCGGGCCCGGCCGGTCGTGGCGGCGCGAGCGCTTCCGCACTCCGTATCTGCGCGACTGGCTGCTCGACCACGGCGTCGCGGCCGACACCATGGAGACGTCGCTGCCGTGGGCGCGGCTCGAGGCGGGCCACGACGCGGTCGTGCGCGCGCTGCGCGGCGCCTGCGCGACGCACGCGGGCGGCGGCCTCGCGATGGCGCACCTCTCGCACAGCTATCGCGACGGAGCCTGTCTCTACTTCACGATCCTCTACCCGGTGGACGCCGCCCGCGACGTCGAGCAGTGGGCCGCGATCAAGCGCGCCGCCACCGACGCGATCGTCGCCGCCGGCGGAACGCTCTCGCACCACCACGGCGTCGGCGTCGACCACAAGGACTGGATGGCGCGCGAGCGCGGCGCGCTCGGCATCGAGGCGCTGCGCGCGGTGAAGGGCGCCGTCGATCCGCGCGGCGTGATGAACCCGGGGAAGCTCACATGACGACGTGGACCTTGGCCGAGCGCCGCGCGGCGCTCACGCGCGCCGAACGCGACGGCGTGGACGTGCTGGTGATCGGCGGCGGCATCGTCGGCGCGGGCGTGCTGCGCGACGCGGCCTCGCGCGGACTGCGCGCGCTGCTGGTCGAGAAGGCCGACTTCGCGTCGGGCACGTCGAGCCGCTCGTCGAAGATGGTGCACGGCGGCCTGCGCTACCTCGCGCAGGGCCACGTCGCGATCACGCGCGAGGCCTGCCAGGAGCGCGACCTGCTGCTGCGCCAGAACCCGAACCTGGTGAAGCCGCTGCCGTTCCTGTTCTGCGCGTTCGCCGGCGGCAAGGTGAAGGAGTGGCAGGTGCGCGCCGCGCTCGGCGTGTACTGGGCGCTCGCGAACTTCCGCGCGTCCGCTCGCTTCCGCATGCTGTCGAGCGCGGAGGTGACGAGCTACTCGCGCGACTTCCGCCAGGACGGCCTGCTCGCGGCCGGCCTCTATCACGACGCCCAGGTCGACGACGCGCGCCTCGTGATCGAGTCGATCAAGAGCGCGCGCCGGCTCGGCGCCGACGCCGCCAACCACGCCGAGGCGATCGAGTTCCTGCGCGATCCCGGCGGCGCGCAAGGCGGCCGGCGACGGCCGCCGCGCAGCGAGGCGCAGCCGAGCGAAGTCCCCGCGCTGGCGGGCGCGCGCATCCGCGACGCGCTCGACGGGCGCACGCTGACGATCCGCGCCGCGGCGGTCGTCAACTGCGCGGGGCCCGCCATCGAGCGCGTGCGCGGACTCGACCATCCCGGCACGCAGCGCAACATCCGGCCGGCCAAGGGCGTCCACATCGTGATCCCGCGCCAGCGCATCCACGCGCAGGGCGCGGTGTCGTTCGAGTCGCGCGACGGCCGCCACCTGTTCCTGTGCCCCTTCGACGACGTCGCGATGATCGGCACCACCGACACCTTCAGCGACCGCATCGACGAGCCCGTCGTCACGATCGAAGAGGTCCACTACCTGCTCGGCGCCGCCAACGACGCCTTCCCGCACGCGGGCCTCACCACCAACGACATCCGCTCGGTGTGGGCCGGCGTGCGGCCGCTCGTCGCCGAGGGCGAGGCCGACGTGCCGCCGTCCGACGTGTCGCGCGAGTCGGAGATCACCGAGTCGGCGTCGGGGCTGGTGTCGGTCGCGGGCGGCAAGCTCACCACCTTCCGCGCGATGGGGAAGGCCGCGATGGATCGCGTCGTGCGGCGCCTGCCGGCGGAGCGCCGCCGCGCCGCCGGTCCGAGCGACACCGCGGTGCCGATCCGCGACGACGCGTTCGTGCGCAGCGAGCTGCTGCAGGAGCTGCGGCGTCGCTTCACGCTCTCGCCGCGCGTCGCCGAGCACCTCGTCGGCGCGTGGGGCGCCGACGCCGTGCCGCTGCTCGAGGCCGCGCCCGAAGAGCAGCGCAAGCCGATCGGGAAGTCGCGTTACCTGTTCGCCGAGCTGCCCTGGTCGATCGCACGGGAGTGTCCCGCGACGCTCTGCGACGTGCTCGAGCGGCGCGTGCGGCTCGCGCTCTTCGCGGAAGGGCAGGGCCTGCCCCAGCTCGCGAAGCTGGCGGAGGTCGCCGCGTCCGCCGCCGGCTGGGACGCCGAACGCACGCGCGCCGAGGCCAACGCGTACGCGCAGGCGGTGCGGCGCCGCTACCAGATCGTCTCGCGCGAAGAGGCTGAGCGCGCTGCATAAGGCGGCTACCGTCCGCCCCGTGCCGCGCACCCTCGTCATCGTGAATCCCACCAGCCGCGGCGGCGCGACGGCGCGCCGCTGGCCCGCCGTCGAGGCGAAGCTGCGCGCCGCGCTGGGGGCGCTCGACGTCGAGCGGACGCGCGGGCCGCGCGACGCCGAGCGCATCGCGCGC
>QEVM01000128.1 GCA_003576805.1 Pseudomonadota bacterium
GCGCGAGGCGCTCGGGCAGCGCGAGCGCGAGCGGCGCGGCCGGGTTGCGGCGGTCGTCCACGACGACGACGCGGCCCGGCAGCGGGCCGTCGTCCGCGGCGACGGCCGCGAGCAGCGCGCCGAGCGACGCGCGCCCGATCGTCGGGACCACGAGATCGAAGGCCGGCGCGCTCATGCCGCCGCCCTCTCCAGCAGGAACGGCCCGAGCACGAGCGCGTCGATCGCCGACGTCGCGAAACACTCGACGGCGTCGCGCGGCGAGTCGACCATCGGTCGCCCGCCCGTGTTGAAGCTCGTGTTGATCAGCACCGGGGTCCCGGTGCGCGCCTCGAACGCGCGCAGCAGCGCGGCGAGCTCCGGCTCGTCGGCGGCGTCGACGGTCTGCACGCGCGCGCTGCCGTCGACGTGCGCGGCCGCCGGGATGCGCGCGCGCCACGCGGGCCGCACGCGGTGCGTGAACAGCATGTACGGGCTCGGGTGCTTGCCCTCGAAGATCTCCGCGGCGCGCTCGGCGAGCACCAGCGGCGCCACCGGCCGGAACTCCTCGCGGCCCTTCACCGCGTTGAGGCGCTCGGTCATCTCGGGCTGGCGCGCGTCGCCGAGCAGGCTGCGATGGCCGAGCGCGCGCGGCCCGAACTCGCTGCGCCCCTGGAACCAGCCGACGATGCGCCCCGCCGCGAGCGCGTCGGCGGCGGCGTCGGCGAGCGCCGCGGGCCGCTGGTACGCGATCCGCTGCGCCTGGAGCCACGCCTCGATCTCCTCGTCGCGCCAGGCGGGCCCCAGCGCGGCGGTCGTCATCGGCCGGATCGACTGCCCGAGCGCGCGCGCCAGGAAGAGCGCCGCGCCGAGCGCCGTGCCGGCGTCGCCCGCCGCGGGCTGCACGAAGACTTCGCGGAACGGGCCCTCGGCCGCGAGCCGCGCGTTCGCCACGCAGTTGAGCGCGACGCCTCCCGCCATCGCGAGCCGCGGGATGCGGGTGTGCGCGAAGAGGTCGCGCGCGATGTCGAGCAACACCTCCTCGAGCCGGAGCTGGACGCTCGCCGCGAGGTCGGCGTGCACCTCCTCCACCGGCGCGCCCGGCGCGCGCTCGGGCGCGAGCGCGTCCCAGCGGATCGCGTCGACCTCGAAGCCGAGCGGGACGGCGCGCACCGACTTGCGCAGCGCGTCCGCCATGCGCGGCCGCCCGTAGGCCGCGAGCGCCATCACCTTGTATTCGTCGGAGGCGCGCTGGAAGCCGAGGTGCGCGGTGGCCGCCTCGTAGAAGAGCCCGAGCGAGTGCGGGAGCTTCTGGGAGGACGCGATCTCGAGCAGACCCTTCTCGACGGCGCCGCCGAGGTGCGACGCGATCTCGCCGCGTCCGTCCACGACGAGCACCGTGGCGGCGTCCCACGGACACGCCAGATACGCCGACGCCGCGTGCGCGACGTGGTGCGGGACGAAGCGCACGCGGGCCGGGTCGAGACCGGGCAGCGCGGTGCGCAGGAAGAGCGGCGCGCGCTGCGCGTAGAGCGTTCGCAGCCGCTCCCAGCCGTCCTCGATCACCGTGCCGACCGGCGTCCAGTTGGCCACCGAGCGCGCCAGCGCGGGATCGTACGCGTACGCGACCGCGCGCAGATCGCGCGGCTCGATGCCCGCGTGCGCCAGGCACCAGCGCGCCGCCTGCTCCGGCAGCTCCCAGGTCGCGAACGGCACCGCGCTCTTGCCGTGCTTGCGGCGCGTGAAGCGCTCTTCTTCGGCGGCCGCCACGATCTCGCCGTCGACGACCAGCGCCGCGGCCGGGTCGTGGAACACCGCGTTGATTCCCAGCACCGCATTCATCGTTCGGCACTATGAGTGCAAACGACGGGCCTCCCCGACGGCGGAGCGAGCGGCGCGAATTCCCGCGAACGCCGAAATCCGACGGTGCGTTTGAACATTCCGCGCCGCGTCGTGCGGAATGCGGATCGCCGCGCTCACGCACTCCGCGCTGCGACGGCGCCGGCGCCGCGGTCCTGCCGACCGTCGGTGTCGCCCTCGACGGCCCGTACCATGCGCTCGACGGAGGCCGGGACCGGACGGCGGCGTGCGAGCAGCCAGGGCAGGTGGCGCAGCGTCGAGAGCAGGAGCTGCGCCGTGGCGCGCTCGGCTGCGGCCTCGGCGAGCGCGTCGGCGAGCGCGAGGCGCACGACGCGCCACGGGCGGCGCAGGAGCGCCACCCAGAGCGCGTTGCGCCGCAGCAGCGCTCGGCGGCCCGGTGCGTCTCGCTGAGGGGAGGGATGGTGGTGCGCGACGACGTCGCGGAGGTAGACGAGCGACCAGCCGGCGGCGAGCAGGTCGAGCGCGAGCAGCGATTCCTCGGCGCCGAGGAAGAGGCGCGGCTCGTAGCCGCGCGCCTGCTCGAAGGCGGCGCGCCGCATCACGCAGGCGCCGGCCAGGAAGCCGACCACGGGCACGCCGTCCGCGCCGCCCGCCGCGAGCGGGCTCGCGGCCATCGCGGCGCACGTCGGGTCCTCGCGCTCGGCCTCGCCGACGAGGACGCGCGCCGTCACCACCGCCGTGTGCGGGTGCCGGTCGAGGTGATCGGCCGCGCGCGCGAGCGCGCCGGGCGCCCACCAGGCGTCGTCGTCGGAGAACGCGACGTAGGGCGCGCGCACGCGGCGCGCGCCGTCGTTGCGGCCGGCGGCGCCGCGGTTGCGATGGTTGCGCACGATGCACAGGCCGGGCTCGCGCCCCAGCGCCGCGGCGGTGGCGTCGCGCGACGCGTTGTCGACGACGACGATCGCCGGGCGCTCGGGCAGCGCGCGTGCGCGCGCGACGGTTTCGCGGACGCGTTCGCGGCGATCGCGCGTCAGGATGACGAGGCCGACGCGCGGGTCGCCGCCGCTCAAGCTTCCAGCTCGAAGAGCCGTTCGGGCTCGAAGGCGTCGGCGTGGCCCGGGCGACCGGGCGTCGCGAGCGCGTGGAGCTGCGAGGCGTAGCGAGCGACGGCGGCGCGCTTGCATGCACTGGCGGGCGTGCGCGGAGCGGCGAGCGGAACGAGGACGTGACCGCGGGCGGCGAGCGCGGCGAGCGCGTCCGCTTCGAGATCGGGGAGCGCGCGGTAGAGCGCGTCGGCATAGACGAGCCAACGGCGCGCGCCGGCGCGCGCGCGGGCTTCGAGGGCGGCCTCGCGCACCAGGAGATGGTCCGAGTGGAAGAGACCGAGCGGCATCACCACGCACGCCGCTGCGAGCACGCGGACGCTGCGGGCGATCTCGCGGGCGACCGCGTCGCGCGGCGGCGGCGGCGCGTACTGCGCGTCGCGGAACGCCAGCCAGAGCGGCCGGGCGCGCAGCTCGCGCAGCGCGGCCGCGTCCTCGGCGCGGCGCAGCGCGACGACGTCGTCGCCGGGACGGAAGCCGGCGCGCGCGTCCCAGTCGGTGAGCGCCGCGCGCGGGCCGGGCGAGCCCGCGAACACGGTCGCCACGGTGGAGCCGGGATGGCGCGCCAGCCAGTCGCCGCAGCCGAGCACGGCGTCGTCGAGGTGCGGCGAGAGCACGAGCGCGCGCCCGCTCAAGGCCGCGACGCCTCGACGAAGAGCGTCTCGCGCGGGCGGTTGTCGTGCGCGGCGAGCGCCGCGGCGCGCGAGTGCGTGACGCCGAACGCACAGCGCGTCACCGCGCCGAAACCTGCGCGCCCGAGCAGCTCGGCGATGCAGTCGTACGTGAAGGGCGTTCGCACCGTGCCGTACCAGACGAGCTGCGTGACCAGCTTGGCGCCGATCGAGCGCGCGTCGGCGTCGGGCACGCAGAAGTACGCGTGGTCGCCGCGCCGGTACGCGTCGATGGCGCGGTCGAGATCGGGGAGCCCGAGCCGCAGCACGGCGCCCGGCCGCAGCACGCGCGCGAGCTCGCCGAGCGCCGGCACGACGCGCGGATACGGGAGGTCCTGGAGCACGTGGAGCGCGAGCGCGCCGTCGCAGCTCGCGTCGGCGAGCGGCAGCCCGGCCGCGACGTCCGCGACGAGCGCCACGCCGGGCACGCGCCGCCGGTCGACGTTGATCCATCCCGGCACCGCGCAGGGGCCGCAGCCGAGATGAAGGATGCGCAGTCCGCCGCCGCCGTCGACGAGTCGATCGCCGGCGAGGATCCGATCGCGCGCAGCCGCCGCGCGGCCGACCGCGACGCCGTGCTCTCCTCCGTGATGAACGGACTCACCGACCCGTTCATGATTCCGTACGTGCTCGCGCTCGGCGGCACGCACGTCGAGGCCGGCTGGCTGAGCTCGGCGCGCAACACGCTGCTCGCGCTCGTGCAGCTCGGCTCCGCCGAGGCGGTGCGGCGCGCCGGCTCGCGGCGCCGCGTCGTGCTCTGGACCGCGGGCGTGCAGACCCTGCTGTGGGTGCCGCTCGCGCTCGCCGCTCCGCTCTTCGGCGCCGGCGCGGTGCTCGCGGTGATCGGCCTCTACACGATCGCGACGGCGAGCGCCGCGCTCGGCGGGCCCGCCTGGGGCAGCCTGCTCGCCGACTACACCGATCCGACCGAACGCGGCGCGTACTTCGGACGGCGCGCGCGCATCACCGCGTTCGCCGCCGGCGTCGCGAGCCTCGCTGCCGGCGCCGCGCTGCACTTGAGCGAAGGGCGCGGCGCCCTCGGCTTCGGGCTGCTGTGCGCGGGCGCCGGCGTCGCGCGCGCACTGTCGTGGCGCGCGCTCTCCCGCTTCCACGACGGCGGCACGCACGACGAGCCGCACCTCGACACCTCGTTCGCCGGCTTCCTGCGCAGCGCGCGCCGCAGCAACTTCGCGCGCTTCTCGCTCTGCATGGCGCTCAACAGCCTCGCCGCCGCGATCGCGGCGCCCTTCTTCGCGGTCTATCTGCTCGAGGAAGGACACTACTCGTACCCGGTCTACACCGCGGTGATCCTCGCCGGCTCGGTCACCGGCATGCTCTCCGCGCCCTGGTGGGGCCGCCTGGGCGATCGGGCCGGCAATCACGCGGTGCTGCGCTGGACGCTGACCGGCGTCTCCATCCTGCCCGCGCTGTGGGTCGTCTCGCTGCACCCGCTCTGGATGCTGGGCGCGAACGTGCTCGGCGCGTTCCTGTGGGGCGGGCTCAATCTCTCCGCGACGAACTTCGTGTACGACGCGGTGAGCGCGGCGCGCCGCCACACTTCGATCGCCTGGTTCAACGTGCTCAACGGCATCGGGCTCGGCGTCGGCGCGTTCGCCGGCGCCTATCTGCTGGAGGCCGCGCAGGCGCTGCCGGCCAAGCCGTTCGCGGTCCTCTTCTACGTTTCCGTGCTGCTGCGCATCGCGGCCGCGATCGCGTTCGGACGCACGGTCTTCGAGGTGCGCGAGGTGCGGCAGGTGGGTCTCCGCGAGGTGATGCTCGACCTGGTGGGACAGCGCCTCGTCGGCGTGCTCGGCTTCCTCTCGGTGCGGCCCGAGCAGGAGCAGGAACGCCGCCGTCGCAACGGCGCCTGACGCGCCCTAGAGCCTCGACACCGGACGGTGCATGCTGCGCGCGAGCCCGTGCACCACGCACGCGGCGAAGCACGCGAGCAGCACGAAGAAGGCCACCTTCGCGACGCCGATCGAGGCGCCCGCGACGCCGCCGAAGCCCGCGAAGCCCGAGATCGCGATCAGCGCGAGCAGCGCGATCACCCAGCCCGGGAGCGGACTGCGGCGGGGCCGCCGGCGCTGCAGGTGCGCGAGATGGCGCGCGCGCATCGCGCCGACGCCGCGGTGTCGCCCCTTCGCGGGCGCGCTGCTGGTGTGCATCGTTCGCAGCTCCTCCGTTGCGTGGGTGCGAAGGGAGGCGGCGGACGGGCGCCCTCACCGGGAGGGCGCCCTGCGGCGCCGCTCCGCTTCAGCTCTTGGGACTTCCGCTCCGCTCGCCGCTGCGTTGACTCCCCGGCGTGCGTTCGCCCGCCGCCTTGTCGCCGACCGGGCCGGTCGGGCTGCCGCCCGACACGCCCGAGCTCTCGCTCCCGCTGCTGCCGATGCTGCCCCGGCCGGTGAGGCCGCCCTCTTCGCTCTGCGCCTGCAGGCCGCCGCGCGCCTGCACGCGCAGCTCGTTGCGCACGTCCTTCACGCCGGGCAGATCCTCGATGCACTGCTCGGCCATGCGGCGCGCGTGGCGGTCGTCGACGGTGCCGCGCAGCACGATCTCGCCGCGCTCGCACGACACCTCGATCTCGCTCGCGTCGACGTCGGGATGGCGCTCGAGCGCCTGGCAGACGTCCTCGAGGACGCGCTCGTCGGAACGCTGGTAGTTCTTCGGACCGCGACCCGCGAAGCCCTGCTGGCCGCCGCGGCCGGAGACCGCGCCGCCGTACGAGCCGTACGCAGGCCCCGCCGGCTGGCCGCCGCGCTGTTGGCCGTAGCCGCGCGCGCCGTAGCCGAAGCCTTCCTGTCCGTAGCCCTCGCCTTCGCGACGCCAGCCGCCGCGCTGCCCGCCGAACGGCTGCCCGCCGCGGCGCTCGCGGCCGGGCTCGTCGCGGCCGTAGCCGGGCTGCCCGAACGACTGCTGCGGATAGCGCTGTCCTTCGTAGCCGCCGCGCGCGCCGTACTGCTGCTCGTATCCCTCGCCGTATCCCTGTTGGCCGTAGCCCTGCTGCCCGTGGCCGCCGTAGCCGGCGCGCTGGCCGTAGTCGTACTCGGGGCCGCCCTGCTCGCCGTAGTCGGAGCCGAGCCCGCCCCAGCTTCCCTGGCCCTGCGCGCCCCAGCCCTCGTGCTGGCGGTGGCGCTCGCGGCGGCGCTCGCCGGGACGGCCGTGCTCCTGCCCGCTCCAGCCGCGGCCGGTGCGGCCGGCGCGCGGACCCCACGCCGCCTCCTGCTCGCGCGCGCCGTAGTCGTGCGGATCGCCGCCGGCGTAGAGCGGCTGCTCCCAGTCGGCGCCGCCGAAGCGCTCGCGCCACTGCTCCGCTCCGCCCATCTCCCGGCGACCGCGCTGCGACTCGCGCTGCTGCGATTCCCAGCCGCGCCGCTGCTGCGACTCCCACTGGCCGCCCGAGCCGCCGGAGTAGGGCTCGCCGCGCCCGGAGCGTTCGCCGCCGCGCCAGCTCTCGTCGTCCTGTCCCCACTCCTCGCGCCAGTTGCGCGGGCCTTCGAAGCTCTCGAACGACTCGCGCCCGTTGCCACCTCGCGAACGTCCTTCGAAGCGCCGTTCGCGTCCCTGATCGTTGCGCCCGTTCATCGCATCCTCCTCGCCGCGCGCGGCGGCCGCGCGCCGTCTGCGTAGGTGAGACAGGAAGCGAGGCAGCAAGCGTCGTGCCGCCGAGTGCGCGCACGGCGCACGCCGCCGTCGCCGCGCGGCGTGCAAAAAACGCCGGGCTTGGAACGGATTGCACGTGCGCAGCGCACTGCATCGAGGCGCGCGGCGGTCCGGCGTGGCACGTCGCATGCACCGCCTCGCGGCTGGACCGAGTCGCAACCCAGCGAGGCCGCCATGAACGAGATCCAGGTCCGCGAGCTGCTGCTGCAAGCGGTGGAGACGGAGCGCGCGGGCGTCGAGGTGTACGAGACCGCGATCGAGTGCGCGCAGAACGAGCTGCTGCGCGCGGAGTGGGTGGAGTACCGGGATCAGACGAAGCGCCACGAAGAGGTGCTGCGAGATCTGTGCGAGACGCTCGGCATCGACCCCGAGTCCGAGACCGCCGGACGCGCCGTCGTGCGCCTGCTCGGCAACGGCCTCGTCGCGGCGATGCGCAAGGCCGCCGACCAGGGGTCGCCCGAGGTCGCGCAGCTCGTCGCGGCCGAGTGCGTCGTGCTCGCGGAGACGAAGGACCACCTGAACTGGGAGCTGATCGAGGAGATCGAGCGGGAGACGACGGACGAGACGCGGCGCGCGGCGCTGCGCGCGGCCTTCGACGCCGTCGAAGAGGACGAGGACCGCCACCTCTATCACACCGAGGGCTGGACGCGGGAGCTGTGGCTCGAGAGTCTCGGCCTGCCCTGCGTGATCCCGCCGCCCGAAGAGACCGACGACGTCACCACCGCGATCGAGGCGGCGCGCGTGCGGCAGCAGCGCGACGACCACGTCGCATGAGCCCGCCTTGCGCGATGCGCGCGTGAACTCGTTGCAGGAGGCGGGCGGGCCGCCGCCCGACCCCGCGCGGCGCGTGGATCCGCCCGCCTTCCTGCAACTCGAGCCGGTCGGCCAGTGCAACCTCCGCTGCCGCATGTGCGCGATCCCGTACCGGCAGGACGGGCCGCCGCACGGCCCGCTCGCGTTCGTCGACGTCGCGCTCTTCGAGCGCCTGCTCGACGAGTCGCCGAGCGTGCGCCGGCTCCAGCTCCAAGGCCTCGGCGAGCCGATGCTGCACCCGCGCTTCTTCGAGCTGGTCGAGCGCGCCGTGCGGCGCGGCATCGAGGTCTCGACCAACAGCAACCTCACCGTGCTCGACGAGCGCCGCGCCGAGCGCTGCGTCACGAGCGGCCTCGCCGAGCTGCACGTGTCGATCGACGGCGCCACCGCGCCGACCTACGAGGCGATCCGCCGGCGCGCGCGCTTCGAACGCGTGCTGCGCAACCTCGGACGCCTGATGGAGACGCGCGCCCGGCTCGCGAGCGAGCGCCCGGCGGTGCGCATCGTGTTCGTCGCGATGCGTCGCAATCTCGCCGAGCTCGCGGACGTCGTGCGGCTCGCGCACCGCTTCGGCGTGCCGTCGGTGTTCGCGCAGCACCTCTGCCACGACTTCGAGGAGTCGACGCTGCCGGAGCGCTACCGCCCGATGCGCCGCTTCGTGCAGGACGAGACGCTCGCCGGCGCCGATCCCGGCGCGATCGAGCAGGCGTTCGCCGCGGCGCGCGCGACCGCGGCCGCGCTCGGCGTCGAGCTGCGCCTGCCGCGCATCACGCCGCGCGCGCACCCGCCCGGCACGCCGGGACGCGCGCGCTGCGACTGGCCGTGGCGCGGCCTCTATCTCAGCTACGAGGGCGTCGCGATGCCGTGCTGCATGGTCTCGACGCCCGATCGCGTCGCGCTCGGCGACGCGCGCCGCGCGCCGCTCGACGCCATCTGGAACGGCGCCGCGTACCGCAGCTTCCGCGAGCGGCTCGACTCGGACGACCCGCCCGAGGTGTGCCGCTCGTGCGCGCTCTACGCGGGCACCTTCTGAAACGGGACGGAGCGAGGAACGCACCATGGACGACTGTCGCCACGAGCCCTGCCGCTGCGAGGCGAAGGCGAGCTTCGACGGCTATTGCAGCACGCACTGCCAGGCGGCGGCGCGCAGGCCCGAGAACGAGCACGGATCGCAGTGCGGCTGCGGCCACGCGCCGTGCGGCTATCAGGCGCCGTGAGGACCGGGCGCTTCGGCGCGGCGCTGCTCGCGTGCGCGCTCGCGCAGGGCGGCGCCGTCGCGTGCGATCGCGACGGCCGCATCGAGCCGCCGGGCGCTCCGCCGGCCGAGATGCCGGCGACACCGGGCGACGACGAGAACGAGTCGCGTCCCGCCGAGCCGCTTCCGCCCGGTGCGGGCGGCGCGCGCACCGGCGCGCCGGCTGCGATCGGGGAGGCGCCGGAGCGGCTGCCGGGTGGGAAGTATCCGCCGGTGGAGGAGCCGGGGCGTTGACGCTCTGGTGTGTAGGCTGAGAAGAAAGAAAACCCCGGGAGCGGATCCGAGTCGGACTCGGGTTCCCGAAGCGGCTACGGCGTCCGCGCTCCCGGGGTCGGTGGCGCTGAGACTGCGTCCCAGCATCTACACCGAGGCGAATGCGATTCGATGAGGCGAACTAAGACGCCGCCACCTCACTCGCCGTAGAGTCACTACATTTGCTCACCGAATCACCTCCCGTCTCGGCGTGGGGCACACCCAGCGGAGCCCAGACTCCGCATCGGGTCCCGACGGTCGAGGTGGTCGCCGATCCCACCACCGCGGGTCGCCCCGAAGCCACCGACCCTTTGTCGGCCGCCGCGGAACTCGGGGATGAGTGAGATCCCCTTGCGTCGCAGCCTATCAGATCGGCCATCGCTGCGGCCACCGAAGTGGAATCGAGCGCGTGCGCCCGCATGTTGCGAGTCGCGGCGCGCCGGCCGCGTCGGGGCCGATGCGCAGCGTGGCCGCTAGAATGCCGCGCCGTGTCGACGCCCGGATCCGACTCGATCGCGACGCTGCTGGTCTCGTGCCCGGACCAGCGCGGCATCGTCGCCGCGCTCGCCCAGCTCCTCTACGGGCACGGCGCGAACATCCTCGACGCCGATCAGCACACCGACGCCGCGGCCGGGCAGTTCTTCCAGCGCATCCGCTTCGACCTCTCGCAAATCCACACCGACCGCACGACGCTCGAGCGCGCGATCGGCGAGGTCGCGGAGCGCTTCCGGATGAGCTGGCGGCTGGCCTGGGGCGGCGCCCGCAAGCGCCTCGCGATCTTCGTGTCGAAGTACGACCACTGCCTCTACGACCTGCTGCTGCGCCACCGTGCCGGCGAGATCGCGTGCGACGTCGCGGTGGTCGTGTCGAACCATCCGGACCTGAAGCCGGTCGCCGACCAGTTCGGCGTGCCGTTCGAGGTCTTCCCGATCACGCGCGAGAACAAGGCGCAGCAGGAGGCGCGCGAGATCGAGCGCATCGACGCGCTCGGCGTGGACCTGGTCGTGCTCGCCCGCTACATGCAGGTCCTGTCGGCGCAGTTCGTGAGCCGCTACCCGGGCCGCATCATCAACATCCACCACTCGTTCCTGCCCGCCTTCATGGGCGGCAAGCCGTACCACCAGGCGCACGCGCGCGGCGTCAAGCTGATCGGCGCGACCGCGCACTACGCGACGTCCGACCTCGACGAAGGGCCGATCATCGACCAGGACGTGGCGCGCTGCTCGCACCGCGACTCGGTGGCGGACCTCGTGCGCAAGGGGCGCGACCTGGAGAAGGTGGTGCTCGCGCGCGCCGTGCGCTGGCACGTGGACGACCGCATCCTGGTCTACGGCAACAAGACGGTCGTCTTCGATTGAACGTCGCGAGCGCGCGGAGAATCTGGCTGTTCGGCCTCGCGGCCGCGCTCGCGGCGTGCGCGCCGAGCGAGCCGCCGAACGTGCTGCTGGTGTCCGTCGACACGCTGCGCGCCGACGCGCTCGGCGCGTACGGCGGGCCGGTGCCGACGCCCACCTTCGACCGGCTCGCGCGCGAAGGCGTCGTCTTCGAGCAGGCGTACGCGCCCGCGCCGTCGACGGCGCCGAGCCACGCGACGCTGCTCACCGGCCAGGAGCCGCAGCGCCACGGCGTGCTGCGCAACGGCGAGGCGCTGGCAGAGGCGGCGACCTCGCTCGCCGAGGTGTTCCGCGCGCAGGGCTGGCGCACCGCGGGCTTCGTCTCGAGCTTCGTGCTCGATCCGCGCTTCGGCTGGAGCCAGGGCTTCGAGCACTTCGACGCGAACATCTCCGAGCGCGGCTCGACGATGCGCAAGGGGCGCGCGTACCCGGGCGCCTTCTGGGCGGCCGAGCGCTTCGACGGCTTCGACCGCCGCGCGACCGCCACCACCGACGCCGCCGTGCGCTGGATCGCCGGCGCGCCCGAGCCGTTCTTCGCCTTCGTCCACTACTTCGATCCGCACGCGCCGTACGTGCCGCCCGCCGTGTTCGGCGAGCGCGTCGCCGGCGCCGCGCTGCCGATGCAGGGCCGCCACGTGCCGGGCGTCTCGCCCGAGCAGCTCGAGAAGCTGGTCCGCCAGTACCACGGCGAGGTGCTCTACACCGACGACGCGCTCGCGGCGCTCGTCGACGCGGCCACCCGCAAGTCGAAGCGGCCGACGCTCGTGGTCGTCACCTCGGATCACGGCGAGGGGCTCGGCCAGCACGACTGCCTCGAGCACGCCGTCCATCTCTACGAGGAGCAGGTGCGCATCCCGCTGATCGTGCACGGGCTCGGCGACCTGGCCGCCGGCCGCCGCGTCGCGACGCCGGTCGCGCTGGCCGACGTCGCGCCCACGGTGCTCGAGCTCGCGGGACTTCCCGGGCTGCCGGCGCCCGACGGCCGCTCGCTCGCGAGCGCCGCGCGCGGCGGCGCCGAGCCCGAGCCGCGGCCCGTCTTCGGCGTGCGGCGGCTCGTGTCCGAGCAGGTGAAGTGGGATCGCGGCGTGAAGCTCTCGGTGCGGCGCGGCACGTGGAAGTACATCTGGGCGAGCGAGCGCCCGCACGAGCTGTACGACCTCGCCGCCGATCCGGCCGAGTCGCGCAACGCGCTCGGCGAGCAGCCCGACGTCGCGGGCGAGCTGCGCGCGCTGCTCGCGGGCCACATCGCGGCCGTCCCGAAGCTGCACGACGCCGCGCCGCTCTCCGAGGAGACGCGCGAGGCGCTGCAGGCGCTCGGCTACGTGGAGTGAGGGCGGCACCATGATGGGCGCGCGCGTCGCGATCCTGCTGGTCGGCGTCGTCTCGCTCGCCGTCAGCCTGTTCTTCACCTGCCAGAGCTGGCGCTACCGCGAGCTGGCGCAGGGCGTCGCGTGGCTGCCCGACCAGGCGTGGGAGCAGCCGAGCCTCGTGATGGTCGGCACCGGCGCGTCGCATGAGAACCCGAACCGGCTGGGCCCGTCGACCGCGGTCGGCTTCGGCTCGCGCGTCGTGCTGGTCGACGCGGGACGCGGCGTGACCGAGGCGCTGCGCGCCTGCTCGATCCCCGTGGCGCAGCCGGACACGGTGCTGCTGACGAGCCTGCTGCCCGAGAACACGGTCGGCCTCGACGATCTCGCGCTCACGGGCTGGAACACGCCGCGCGAGCAGCCGCTGCGCGTGCTGGGCCCGCCCGGCACGCGTGCGCTCGCCGACGCGATCAACGCGGGCAACGCGGCCGCGGTGAGCGCGCTCGCGGCGGCGCGCGGCGTCGACGCGGCCGGTGCGCGCATCGAGGCGGTCGAGATCGGCGACGGCTTCACCGAGTCGCGCGGCGGGATCGCGATGCGCGCGGCGGACGCGGGCAGCGCGCCGTTGCCCGCGCTCGCGTACCGCTTCGAGGCGAACGGACGCAGCTTCGTCGTCTCGGGCCGCAATCCCGATCCGGAGCGCCTCGTCGCGGCGGCCACCGGCGCCGCGCTGCTGGTCGGCGCCGGCTTCTTCGACGCCTCCATCGAGGCTGCGATCGAAGCGGGCGCGGAGAACCCGGAGCAGCTGCGCCGCGAGGCCGCGCTCCACCTGCCGCTCGCCCGGCTCGCGGAGGCGGCGACACGCGCCGGCGTAGGAACGCTGGTCGTCACGCGGCTCGAGCCGCCGCCGCTCTTCGACGAGCAGTACCGCACGACGGTGCGCACGCAGTTCCGCGGCGAGGTGTGGATCGCGAGCGAGTGCGCGCAGATCGCGCCGTGAGCGCAGCGGGCCGCGGGCGAGCGGAGCCGCGCGGCTAGGAGGCCGACCCAAGATGAATCGGGTCGCCCGGCCGCCGCGGCATCGCCGCCAACTGCGTTGCGCTCCTTGCGCCGTAGCTCCCGCTACGGCTCAGTCGCGCGCCTCTCCTCGAGCTCGTCGTCGGGAGCGAGCTCGGGCCGCTCCGGCTCCACCCAGAACGGCTCGGGCGGCTCGGGGCGATCCTGCGCCGCGCGCTCGCCGGTGAAGCGGCGGCGCTGCTCCTCGAAGTACGCGACGCCCGGCGCCAGCGCGATCGCCTCGTCGATGGTGCCGAGCGCCTCGTCGACGTCGCCGGTCTGGAACTGCACCTCGGCGAGCGTGTCGAGGAAGTTGGGATCCATGCGCTCGGTGCCGGCGACGGCGCGCTCGGCCAGCTCGCGCGCCTCGGTGAGCGCCTTGCGCGTCGGCGCGCGGCCCGTCGCGATCAGCCAGGCGGCGTCGTTCAGGATCATGACGGGCGCGTCGTCGAGCTCGAGCAGGCGGGACGCATGGCCCTCCCAGGCGCGGCCGCCGGCGAGCAGGCGCGCGCCGGAGAGCACCGACGCCCCGGCCACCGCGAGCACGAGCGCGACCGCGACCCGCAGCGACGGCGCGAGCGGCTCGCGGCGCAGCCCGGGACCGATGCAGAGCGCGCTCGCGACGAGGCCCGCCGCGAAACCGCCGACGTGCGCCGCGCCGGCGATGATCGGCACGATCATGCCGAGCACGCCGTCGATCGCGAGCGCGGTGACGAGCAGCCCGCGCGGGATCCGCCAGCTCGCGGGCAGCCGCTCGGGCACGCGGTACTCGAGGAAGACCAGCGCGCCGACGAGACCCGCCACCACGCCCGACGCGCCGACCAGGGCGTCGTACTCCATGGCGACGCCCGCCAGCGTCGAGCCGAGCGCGGCGACGCCCATCACGAACAGCGTGCGCGCGCTGCCGATGGCGCGCTCCACCATCGCGCCGATCGCGAGCAGGCCGAGCACGTTCAGAGCGAGGTGCACCGACCCGAAGTGCAGCAGGTTCGCAGTGACGAGGCGCCACGGCTCGCCGCTCGCGACGAGCCGCGTGTTGAGGAAGCCCGCGTGGTGCACGACCGGGCCGAGCCACGCCTGGAGCGCGAAGATCGCGACGCACGCGATCGCCAGCGCGCGCGTCGCCCAGCTTCCGCTGCGGCGCGCGAGGAGCTGGTCGATCTCGGCCATGCGCGCGAGCTGGACTGCGCCGGTCGGCTCCTGCGCGATGCGGTCGTAGAGCGTCCGCACGAAGCCGTCGGCCTGCTGCGGCTCGCGGAACCACGCGCGCGGCAGCGGCCAGACGCCGTGCCGCGTGCCGATCCGCAGCGCGCGCGCGCCGACGGCCACGTGCGTGACGTCGGCGTAGGCGGTGAAGCGCTCGCGGCCGAAGCCGCCGGGGTGGCGGAGGCCGCCCGCGTGGAACGCGAGGCTGCCCCGGCCCGACCGCAGCGGGATCACGTACGGCTCCGGCGCGAGCCCCGGTTCTTGCACGCGACTAGGCTAGCCGAACGACTTCGCTCGCCTACGCCGCGTGTCCGCTGCGACTCAGTGCTTCGGCACCGCGAGCGACGGGAAGACGCGCGTGTACAGCAGGTACACGAGCGCGAAGGCGCCGAGGAAGCCCGCCGCGATCCCGATCTGGATCGGGCCCAGCCAGGAGAACGAGTCCGCCGGCTCGAGCGACGGCCACACGAGCACGTTGCGCTCGAGCCAGAAGCCGAAGAGCACGATCGCCGCGACGCCGCCGAGGATCGCGGGCGTCCGCTTCGGACGCTGGCCCAGCAGCACCCAGAAAGGGATGATCCAGCAGCACGCCCACACGAGCAGCGTCACCTTCGAGTACGGCTCGCGCAGGCGCTCCCAGAAGAAGCCGAGGTCCCAGGTCTTCATCAACTCCATCAGGTTGATGCCGGCCTTGTCCATCATGAACTGCGTGCCGAGGCGCGCCTCGAAGAACTGGGTCTCCTCCGGCACGTTGCCGTACCAGATCACCAGGTACTGCGCGAAGAACAGGTACATCCAGAAGATCGAGAAGGCGAAGATCATCTTCCCGATGTCGTGCATGCGCGCCTTGGTGATCTCGCCCTCGAGACCCGGCTCGTTGCGGTGCAGCACCATCAGCAGCGCCGTCGCCGCGACGGCCGACAGGAAGCCGCCCCAGGTGAAGTAGGCGCCGAACAGGTTCGAGTACCAGGTCGGCGTCAGCGACATCACCTGGTCGAAGGCGATGAACGTCCAGCCGACCGCGAAGGCCAGGCACAGGATCGGGGCCAGCGTGCGCGTGCGCGCGGCGCACAGCTCGCGCTCCTGCTCGTCGCCGCGCCAGCCGGCGGTCCAGCGCGCGAACATGCCGCCGCGCTCGCGCAGCGGGCCGAGCGTCGGGCGCACCGAGTAGTAGAGAAACGCCATCGTGAGCAGGGCGAGCACGCCGAAGATCGCGGCGTCCATCACGAGCAGGCGCGTCGGCTCGAGGTACGACTCCTTGCCCGCGGGCGGGTGGTGCAGCCACGGCGAGTAGATGTGCTCGCGGCCGAGGTAGTCGACCAGGAAGAGCACGAAGGTGATCGGCGCCCACGCGCCGAGGCCTTCGGCGATGCGCCGCACCGGACCCGGCCAGCGCGCGCCGATGATCACGAACGCGCACGCCACCGCGATGCCGCCCTGGGCGAGCACGCCGTAGTAGAGGTAGTTGACGTGGAACGCGCGCCACGCGGCGTCGGGGTCCGTCGCCAGACCCGCGACGAACGACACCACGCCCAGTGCGACCAGCGCGAGGCAGACCCCGAGCGCGATGCCCGGGATTCCGCGCGGATTGGCCTGTTCCGCTGCGACGACGGCCGAGCTCACGGTTGCGCGCCTCCCTGCTCCGGCGTGGCGGACTGTGCGGTCTGCGTGCCCGACGTGGGGCCCTGCCCGTTCAGGTACCGGACGTAGTTCACGATGTCCCAGCGGTGATCCGGCGGAATGCGGCGGTAGGCCGGCATGCGCCGGATCCCCTGCGCGATCACCGTGTAGATGTGGCCATCGCTGAAGTTCTTGGTGATCTGGCTGCCGACCGGGCCCGCGATCGGCAGCACGCCGAGGAACGGACCCTTGCCGAACGGCGGGCCCGCGATCGGGCCGTCGCCGAGGCCGGTGTTGCCATGGCACGGGCCGCAGTAGATCTCGTACTGGAGCTTGCCGTTCTCGAGCGAGGCGAGCGTCGCCTGCTTGGGATTGGCGAGCTGCTCGGTGGCCGCGGCGGGCATGTCGCTCGTCTTCACGACGCCGTTCACCGGGATCGTGCCCTCGGGCGGGAGGAAGCCGCCCTCGGCGCCGGGATGGCCGGTGTCTTCGTACGCCTGCACCGCCTTCTGCCACTTCATCTGCGGCCACCACGTCACCGACCACTGCTCCCAGCAGCCGGTCCCGAGCAGCGGCACGACCACGAACACGAACGCGACGCGCAGCAGGCTAAGCCGCGACAAGGGTCACCTCCTTGGCGGCGTGCGAGCGGAGCAGCCCGTCCACCTCGGCGACGTCGCGCTCGGAGACCTCGACCGCGACGCCGAACTCCTCGCCGGAGAAGCGCGCGCTGTAGCCCGGATCGAGCTTGATGGCGGGCAGGCGCCCGACCGCGAGCAGCCCGATCAGGGTGAAGATGCCGCCGAACAGAATGGTGAGCTCGAACGCGATCACCGTGTACGGCGGAATCGACGCGAAGGGCTTGCCGCCGATCACGATCGGCCAGTCGAGCGACATCCAGATCGTGAGCGCGTAGCCGGTGACGACGCCCAGCAGGCCGCCCACCAGCGTGAAGATGCGGACCTTCGACGGCTTCGGGTCCACGGCCAGCTCGATCTCCTCGAACGGCGCGGGCGAGTAGACCTCGAGCTTCGAGAAGCCGCGCCCCTTGAGCCGGGCGACCGCTTCGGCCACGCCGTTCGGGGTGTCGAAGATGCCGACGAGAGTGGGCATCAGTGCGCCTCCGCGTGCTTGCCATGACCGGCGTGCGCGCGCTCGTGGATCACGAGCTCCTTCACCTCGGAGATCGGGATCACCGGGAAGAGCTTCAGGAAGATCAGGAACAGGATGCTGAAGAAGGAGAAGCTGCCGGCGACGATCATCAGCTCGAACGGATGCGGCGTGTAGTGGCCCCAGACCGCGGGATTGAACTCGCGCGAGAGGCCCGTGATGATGATCACGTAGCGCTCGAACCACATGCCGATGTTGATCAGCGTGCAGATCACGAAGATGGTCGGCACGTGGGTGCGCAGCCGCTTGAACCAGAAGAGCTGCGGCACCACGCCGTTGAAGATCAGCATGCACCAGGTCGAGATCCAGTACGGGCCGAAGGCGCGCAGGTAGAAGCTCGTCTTCTCGGCCTCGACGCCGCTGTACCACGCGATGAAGTACTCGATGCCGTACGCGTACCCGACGATCGTCGAGGTCAGCAGCAGGAACCGCGTCATGTTCTCGAAGTGGTAGTCGGTGAGGATGTGCTCGAGGCCGAAGATGCGGCGCACCGGGATCATCACGGTGAGCACCATCGCGAAGCCCGAGAAGATCGCGCCGGCGACGAAGTACGGCGCGAAGATCGTGGCGTGCCAGCCCGGCACGAGCGCCATCGCGAAGTCCCAGGACACGACGCTGTGCACCGAGAGCACCAGCGGCGTCGCGAGGCCCGAGAGGTGGAGGACGGTGCGGTTGTGCGCCTTCCACTGCCGCGACGTGCCCTGCCAGCCGAGCGCGAGCGCGCCGTAGAGCACCTTGCGCCAGCCGGTGGTGCGATCGCGCGCGATCGCGAGGTCGGGCACCAGACCGACGTAGAAGAAGATCAGCGAGATCAGCGTGTAGGTCGAGATCGCGAAGGTGTCCCAGAGCAGCGGGCTCTTGAAGTTCACCCAGAGCGCGCGCTGATTGGGATACGGGAGGATGAAGTAGGCCTTCCAGATGCGGCCGACGTGGATGCCGAGGAAGAGCTGGGCGGTGAAGACCGCGAAGATCGTCATCGCCTCGGCGCTGCGGTTGATCGCGTTGCGCCACTTCGCGCGGAACAGGAAGAGGATCGCCGAGATCAGCGTGCCGGCGTGCGCGATGCCGACCCAGAACACGAAGGTGACGATGTACGCGCCCCAGAAGATCGGGTGCGAGTAGCCGGCGATCCCGAGGCCCTTGTAGATCTGGTAGATCCAGGTCGCGGCGCCGCCGGCGAGCCCGGCGAGGCACAGTCCCACGAGGAGCAGCCAGCCGAGCCCGGGGCGCTCCATGAACACGCGCATCACGTCGCGGTTCGTCGGCGACTCCGGCGTCGCCGGCGTGGGCCGGATCATCGCGGCGACCGATTCGGCAGGCGGCGGCGTCATCCTCTACCCCTCGACGCTTCCGCGCTTCACCTTCGCGAGATAGGTGATGGCGGGGCGCGTGTTGAGCTCGTGCAGCGAGTGGTATCCGCGGACGGGGGCGTTCCCGACCTTCACGACCGCGCTGGTCGTGTCCTTCAGGTTCCCGAAGGTGATGGCGCCGGTCGCGCACGACTGGGCGCACGCCGACGTGACCTCGCCGTCGCGGATCGGGCGCTTCTCGTCCTTCGCGACCTGGTTGGCGGCCGCGATGCGCTGCACGCAGAAGGTGCACTTCTCCATGACGCCCTGGCCGCGCACCGTCACGTCCGGGTTGGCCATCAGGTGCATCGGCTCCGGCCAGCGCTCGAGCGCGTAGTCGTACCAGTTGAACTTGCGGACCTTCCACGGGCAGTTGTTCGCGCAGTAGCGCGTGCCGATGCAGCGGTTGTAGATCATGCCGTTGAGGCCGTCGTCGTTGTGGTACGTCGCGATCACGGGACACACCGGCTCGCACGGCGCGGCGCCGCAGTGCTGGCACAGCATCGCCGAGTGGCGCACGTCGACCGGGCCGGCGGGCTCGTCCGGGAAGATCGGCTGGCGATCGGCGCCGCCCTCGAGCGTGCCGTCGCCGATCCAGCGCTCGATGCGCAGCCACGCCATGTGGCGGCCGCGGCGCACCTCGGCCTCGCCGACGATCGGGATGTTGTTCTCGACGTAGCAGGCGACGACGCACGCGCTGCAGCCGGTGCACTTGTCGATGTCCACCGCCATGCCCCAGCGGTAGAGGCTGCCCGGCGCGGTGTCCTTGGTGGCGTCGTAGGGCTTGATGTGGTGGCCGTGCGCGCCGCCGTCGCCGTGCGCCTCGCCGTGCGCGGCGGCTTCGCCGTGCGCGCCCTCCGCGCCCGCCGCGACCGCCGGCAGCGCGGCCTCCGCG